>CAYJTJ010000021.1:0-20785 GCA_964372835.1 uncultured Nitrospirota bacterium | reverse complement strand
CGAGTTTTCCGCCCTTGTTGCCGATGGCAATCGTGGTTCCGGGCGTCAGCGTGTTTAGATTGGCGTCCGAGACAAAGATCGTAAACGTGGCGCACTCCCCGTTCGGAACTTTGAAGGCGTCTGATGGAAGTACTGGAGGAGGGCCAAGAGTAGGGGGACCATTAAACTGATGCGCGGGGTCAATCTCGATCCGGCTGGTCGTCTGTGGGGCGGTATTGAAAGAATCAAACCCCGATGTTGTCGCGAGGTCAAAATCCATCTCGCCGGTAAAGACGAGCTTGATCTTCGTCCAGATGAAGGTGTTGCTGTCCCAGACCCCGTTGGGGCCGTCCCACAGCCCGTTGTGGTTAGTGTCAATAAAGAAGGGATCACCGTAATCATACCGCCCATTCCCGTTGTCATCACTGAGGATGGGTTCCCCAACATCGTAGATCCCGTTCTGGTTTAAGTCCAGAAAAGTCTCGGGGCGGTTATAAACGCCGTTGTCATCGGCGTCTACAAAAGGCTCGCCGGGGGTATCGATAAACGGCTCCCCCGCGTCATAAACGCCGTTCGCCACACCGGTGCCGGCGTCACGGACATCCGTGAACTGCTCCTCCCCCTGCGCGACCGCGAGTATCGTCACCCATCCGTCACGGGGGTTACGGATCGAGGTGGCCACCGGATTCGGAACGATCGAGGGAAACTCGAAAAGATCGGCATGGGACTGCTCGCTGATCTTATTCCCGCCTTTCACGCCGCCGGTGGATCGCGGCGTTCCGCTGACCACGGGGGTCTCGGCGACACGTCCCTTGGCGTCGTGAGCCACGACGAAATAGAAATAGTCCTCGTCGTTCAAGGCGGTCAGGTCGGTAAAGCTCGTCGTCGCATTGTCGTTCACGATCTTTTCCCATCCCGTCACGGCCAGATCCGAGAAGGGCCCGAGCGTATAGGCCGCGTTGGGAATTCGATTAAAATTTTCATTCCGGTATATGTCGTAAACCACGGGGATGGTCGGCGTATACGGGATCCAGAAGATCCGCGGTGCATCCCACGCCAAGAGATTTTGGTTGTTTCCTTCCGTGACCCGTATGCTCCGCCACGGATGGACATTGATCGGAACCGTGCCCTGGGTCACGAGATCAACGCTGGCGGTTCCGGCCTTATCCAGATCCGCCGTAGTGCAGCCGCCTGGAATGGGGCAGGGAATCGTCGTGTTCCCGGAGATGAGATGGCCGGCCTCGGTGTAGAACGAGACGGCCGTTCCGGCCAGAACGTTCTTATTTCCGAACCGATCGGCGAGGAACGCGGTCAGCGTGCTTTCCTGATCGTCGTACCCTCCGATATCCACGTGGCCTCCCAGGTTGATCTGCGAGGCCGAGACGTGGAACCGCCCGGCCGATGGGACGCCGCCGCCGATCGAGACGCCCGTTGCGGCTGTCGCGATGTTTGTCCCGGCGACCGTCGCTTTGATCAGAACCGGACCGGCGACTTTCCCGCTGTGGAGAATCGTCGTGGCGAATCCATTGACCGTGGACCCGATGATCGGGTCGATGTATTCGTCGTTCAGATCCCCGGCGGGCGAGGGACAGACCGGCGTTGGAAACACGCTCGTGCAGTTGGGCCCGACCATTTCAAAATTAACCTGCCTTCCGTCCACGACCGGATTTCCGTTCACGTCCAACACAAGGAACGTGATCACGGAGGTCTCAACCTGGCCGGAGGCTTTAATCCCGATGATCTGAGGGACCGCGGTGAAGAACTGGATGCTCCCGGCCGCGGGCGGCGTGACGACGACCAAAACGGGCGCGCTCGTCACGGATCCCGATGTCGCCGTAATCGAGGCCGTTCCGGCAATGTTAATAGCCGAGAAGGTCGCCGTGGCCAGACCGGCGCTGGTCGTGGCCGGATTGGTTGTGGTGTTGGTGATCGTTCCGATCGAGGAAGGCGTAACCGCGAAGGTGACCTGCGTTCCATCCGGCACGTTGGCGCCGTTGCAGTCGGTCACCGTGACCTGGATGCTGGACTGGCCGAACGTGCTGACGGGGTTCGGCGAGGCGGTCGGCGTGCTCACATTGGCCGGAATGCCGGCGCAGGTGACGGTGAGCGTCACCGTATTGCTCGTGATGCCCCCGGAGACGGCCGTGATGTCCGTCGTCCCGGCCGACACCCCGGTGGCGGTGGCGCTGGGGCCGGAGGCCGTTATCGTCGCGACGGCCGTGCTGGTCGAGGCCCATGAAAAAGTGGCTCCCGGGATGGCGGCATTGCTGGCATCAAACGCGGTGGCGTTGAAGGTCTGGGTTTGCCCGACGGGCAACGCCGGCGGCGCCGTGGGGGTGATCGAAACCGTGGTCACCGTAGGCGTCGAACCCCCGCCCACCGGTCCTCCCCCTGTAGGGGCCTGAACCACCACTTGGGGATTGTCTTTACACGCCGTCACCAGTATCAGACACATCACGGCGAAAACCAGCCATCTACCGCTCTTCATAAAGCCTCCTCAATGTCGTCACGAGATGAACTTGGGTTTATCCTCCGACCCGGAAAGATGGCGTGCCCGATTAAGAACCCGATGCGCTATTCACAGTTATCCCAGTCCCCGATATCAAAATTCGTCGTCCCCTTCACCACCAAATCTTGATTAAATTGGGTCGTCCCGAAAAAAGTGAAGACGGCCGTGTAGTTCGTCGGGAGAGGACTTCCTCCCAACTCGCCGTATTCGGCCTTGGTCTGGACAGGAACCAGTTCGAGCGTCCTTTCAAGTGTGGTGTTGATGTCCACTTTAATCGTCTCACCCAGGCTCCACCCGGTGAGAGGCGGGGAAAAGACAAGGTTATTCGGATTGGGAATGTATTCGATGGTGTAGCCGGTCCAGGTCACGAAGGCCGGCGCCGGCGGAGAGGTCAAGCCCGGCATCAGCTGGGCCGAGAAGGTGACCTTGGACGAGTGCGGGCCGATCGGTTCGACTTCGAATTGAGGCGTCGCGGGATCGCAGTCGATCGTCTGGTAGGCATCCACCGAGCTCGTATCCTTGTTCGACACGGCCGTATCGGTCGGGATGATGGACTCGACGGCCACGCACATCCCGCTGACGTCGACGCCGAAGCATTGCCCCCCGCCTCCCACCTCGCCGCAACCCAGCGCGGCGCCCGAAAGCCCCAAGAAAAGCCCCCATCGCCATAATCGGCGGATCGCAAGATTGTTCACCCTGACTTCCTCCTCTCCCCTATTCGGCAGTAAAGCCGCCCTTCAATGCCCGGATAATTTCAGGCCTGGAAACCGGCTTCACGACCACTTTTCCGATCCTCTCGGCCAGGACGAAATGGATCCGGCCCTCGGAAACTTTCTTGTCCAGACCCATGATTTTCAGTATAGCCCCGGCATTAAGATTCGGCAATTTAACCGGAAGGCCGGCACGGGTCAACAGCCGAGTCTGTCGTCGGGCCGTTTCCTCCGTACAGAGCCCCAACTGAAGGGCCAGTCTTGCCGCAAACACCATCCCTAGGGATACGGCCTCCCCGTGAAGATACTTTCGATAACCGCTCGCCGTCTCAATCGCATGTCCCAAGGTATGTCCGTAATTGAGGATCCTGCGAAGGCCTCCCTCCCGCTCATCCCTCGCGACCACGTCGGCCTTTACGGCACAGGAACGCCGAACGGCATGCCCCACCGCGGCCGGCTCCTTTTTCAAAACCTTCTCGATGTTATCCTCCAAATAGGCGAAAAACGCCTCATCGCGTATCACGCCGTACTTAACAACCTCCGCGAGACCCGAAACAAACTCGCGCGTTTTTAACGTGGAGAGCACATCGGGATCGATCAGGACGGCTTTGGGCTGGTAGAACGCCCCGATGAGGTTTTTCCCTCTGGGATGGTCCACACCCGTCTTCCCGCCGATCGATGCGTCCACCTGCGCGGCCAGCGTGGTGGGCACCTGGATGAACCCCACTCCTCGCAGATAGGTTGCGGCCGCGAAGCCTGCGAGATCGCCGATCACCCCTCCCCCAAGCGCCAGGAGCGTCGATCCCCGCTCGAAGGATTTCATCAAAAGATGATCGTATATCTTTGAAACCGACCGGAGAGTTTTAAACCGTTCCCCGTCCGGCAGCATGATCGTGGCGGTTTCGAATCCGGAGTGCTCGAGGCTCTTTCGGACGGTCGAGCCGTAAAACCGCCCGACCTTCTTGTTCGTCACAATGGCCATTTTTCCTTTTAATCCCAAACCGGCCGCTTCACGCCCCACACGCGACAGTAGGCCTCTTTCAATAAGAATCGAATACCCCCGCCCCTCCAGATCGACCCGTATCGGTTCGGCCGGCGCGACGATATCCATGATCATCGCGGTGACCTGCTCCGGATTTTTATTCGAGGTCTCGATCCGATGGTCGCAGCGGTTATAATACTGCGCCCGTTCCTTTAGGAGCGCCTTGATTCGCCCGAGTTGATTCTCGCGGGAGAGAAGCGGACGGTCCGTGCCCCCCGCCCTCGATAGAATCGTTTCCGGCCGGGCCTCCAAAGCGATGAGCGTCCCCATCCCTCGAAGAAGTCGCCAGCTGGACGGATCAATCACCGCCCCGCCCCCGGTGGCGATAACGCTTCTTTGGGTATCGGACAGTTCCCTGATCACGTCCTTCTCCAGTTTTCTAAAACGGGGCTCGCCGTCCAGACGGAAGATCTCCCCGATCGTCCGACCCGCCCGCCGCTTGATATGCTCATCCGTATCCTCGAAGCGCCATCCAAGCCGCCGGGCCAGCCGTGTTCCCACCTCGGTCTTTCCGGTTCCCATGAATCCGATCAAAACGATATTTTTCATTCCGGTTCATCACGCCCTTCATTCGGCCCGCCGTCGGGCTTAAAAATTTTTCACATATTCCTGGTAGCTGTCGTAATTCCGCTTCATTTCGGGCAGGCTGTCGCCCCCGAATTTTTCGACCAGTGCGGCGGCGATTTCCCACGCGACGACGGATTCGCCGATCACGGCGGCCGCGGGAACGGTACAGATGTCGGATCGTTCCACGCTCGCGTCGAACGGCTCCTTGGTCACGATATCCACGCTTTTCAGCGGGGAATAGAGCGTGGAGATCGGCTTCATCGCCACGCGCGCCACAAGGGGCTGGCCGTTCGTGATTCCTCCTTCGAGGCCTCCGGCGTTATTGGTTTTCCGGAAAAATCGCTTTTCGGAGGCGTCATAGAATATTTCGTCATGGACCTCGGACCCGAACCGGCGGGCGGCCTCAAATCCCATTCCGATCTCGACCCCCTTCATCGCCTGAATGCTCATCAGCGTAAACGCCAGGCGGGCCGAAAACCGCTTGTCCCATTGGCTGTAGCTTCCCAGACCGATCGGAAGATTCATCGCGACCACTTCGAAAATCCCCCCCAGCGTATCGCCTTTTTCCTTGGCCTCGCGGATCTTCCGGACCATCTTCTCGGATGCTCCCGGATCGGCGCAGCGGACCTCGGACTCCTCCGCCGCAAGCGCAACCGCTTCCGGCGCCATCCCGGCCGTCTTGGCGGCGATCCCGCCGATCTCGACGACATGGCTGAAGACCGTGATCCCGAACGGATTCAGCAGCGCCTTGGCCACTCCCCCGACCGCAACCCGCATCGCCGTTTCCCGCGCGCTCGCCTTCTCGAGGATATTCCGGATGTCCATTTGCCCGTACTTGATCGCCCCGGCGAGATCCGCGTGGCCGGGCCGGGGTTTCGTGACGACACGCTTATTGGACGGTTCTCCCGGTTCGACGGCCATGATCTCCTGCCAGTTCTTCCAGTCCTTATTGTGGATCTGAAGACCGATCGGAGATCCGAGGCTGATCCCCCTTCGCACCCCGGCGACGATTTCGACCTGATCAAGCTCGATCTTCATTCGTCCCCCTCGGCCGTATCCCTTCTGCCGACGCGCCAGATCTCGATTCACCTCCGGCTCCGTCAAGGGCACTCCGGCGGGCAGCCCCTCGATCACCGCCAGGAGCATTCGCCCGTGGGATTCTCCCGCGTTTAGATACCGAAGCATTGATGTTTCGCCCTTTTCATTACTAGGGGCTCACGTCGCCGACATTCCTGCCCGGGGGCCCGTGTATTATTACTCCTCTTTGACGATTCTCGGCGTTAAGAAAATCAGGAGCTCGTTCTTGGCATCGGTTTTCGTTTCATTTTTGAAGAGCCAGCCGAGAATCGGGATTCGGGACAATAACGGGATCCCGGTCGTGGTGTCCTTGGATTCGTCCACGAAAATCCCCCCGATCACCGTCGTTTCCCCGTCCTTTACCAGGACCTGGGTGGTGGCCTCCCGCTTCGAGATGCTGGGACCCGCCGGACCGCTGAAGCTCCCCAGAGAGTTCCGGGCGGCCTTGACCTTCATGATGATGCTCCGGTCCCTCGTGATATGCGGCGTCACCTCGAGGGTCAGGTTGGCGTCCACAAACGTCGTCTGGGTTCCTTGGAGCGAGGTCGTCTGGAACGGGATGGACTCGCCCTGCTCGATTTTGGCCTTGACGTTGTCCAGCGTGGTGACCTTGGGGCTTGAGATCGTCTTCGTCAAGCCGTTGAGTTCTCCGGCCGAGAGGCGCAGGTCCAGATTCACGGGGTTATCCGTGAATCGCCCGAAATTGAACCCCATCGAGGGGACCGCCCCGAGACCGGATACGGTGCCCGGCAGATTCACGGCGAAATCCGGTGCGAATGTGGAAAATCCGGGTTGGGTAGTGGATGCGCTGTTGACGCCTTGGAGCGAAAACAGGTTGTTCGACCGGATCGCGCTAAAGCCGAGTCCCCACTGAATGCCGAGGGATTGTGCGAAGCTGGTATCCGCCTGGACGATCCGCGCCTCGATCTGAACCTGCGGCGTTCGGGTGTCCAGCGTCTTCACGAGCGAAAGAATATCGTTAATGTTTCGGCTGATGTCCTTCACGATCATGGTATTCGTCCGCAAATCGATCGTGATGTCTCCCCGCGGGCTGAGATTCTTTTTCAGCGGCTCCGATAGGTCTTCGGCCTTGGCATAATTGACGTAGATCACCTTCGTGATGAGGTCCTCGGCCTTCATCTTGGTTTCCTTGGCGCGCGCCTCGTCGTCCTGCTGTTTTGAAATATTGGCCAGTGTGGCGACCCGGATAATGTTTCCCTCCCGGACCTCTCCGAGATTCCGCATTTTCAAAACGATATCGAGAGCCTGATCCCACGGGACATTAATCAGCTTAAGGGAGATTTTCCCCTTCACATCGTCCCCCATCACGATATTAAAACCGCTGACGTCGGCCAGCAACCGAAGGACGTTGGTGATCTCCGCATCTTGAAAATCCAGCGAGATTTTCCGACCGACATAACGTTTCTCTGCGGTCACCTCTTCCCGCTTAACGGTTTCTCTCGCCATCGGCGCCGGAAGAGGGACGGCTTCCTGGGTCGGAATCGGCGGCGCCTGGGCCGCCCCGATATCGGTGCCCGAGGGTTTCTCAAGCGCGATCTCCCCGGCCCGTTTATCGGCGGACACGGCCGGCCGGCCTTTGGGGGGTTCCCCCGCCATAAGGCTCACCGAGACAATATCACCGGCCGGTTCCATCGTGTATCTCACCGGGGCAGTCAGATCGAATACCACGCGGACTTTTTCCGGCTTGGCGTGCTGACCGATCCGGATCTGGCGGACCAAGGAATGTTTGACCGGAATCGTGTTAGGCCGGACCGCGTTCGTTACCCCGAGAAGGTCCACCACCAGACGATTGCCCTGGACCATGAAGGCCTCAGGCGATAGGACCCCGTCCCCCGTGATTTGGACGTCGATCCGGTCGGGCCTCGTCTCGAAGCTCACCTTGGATACGATCCTGGCCTTGGGCAGGACCGGCGCCGGGCTCGGAGGGATGGGAGACGGTTCAGCGGTAATGGGAGACGGTTCATCGGCAATGGGAGGAATCGGCATCGCCTGTGACACCTCCGCCGGAGGCGTGAGGATCCCCTCCGTCGGTTCCGCCGCGGGTCTATCGATGCTGAGGATGAGTTTGTTCCCTTCCGCCCGGATCTGGGATGGAACCGGTTCCATGAGAGCGATTTCAAGGCGCGCGACATGGCTCGGGGGATCCCCTTCGATCGGAAGAAGATCCACCGCGGCGCCCTTTAGAATGGGTATGAGGTCTTGAAATTGCCCCAAAGAAGTGCCGGCCAGATCCACGATCAGCCGTTGCGGATTCGTGAGTTCATAAGAGGTGTAGACCAGGGGTCGATCGCCCTCGATCGTGATCTCGGTTTTGTCGCCTCGATCGACGACCTGAATGTCCCGGACTGATGCCAACTCCGCACTCGGTCCGACCTTTTGCTTGGCGGCGGCACAGGCGGTTAGTCCAAGAATCAGGATGCCGCTTACGAGGCACCACAGGATGGATGATTTCGATTTCATTCGCTCCCCTCCTTTTGGGGATGAAGATCCAGCTTGACCTCCCGGGTCTTTCTTTCACCAAATATATCCGTGTATTTCTCATCGATCATCAGGACTCTCTCCGTGATTCTCCTGATCACACCGCTGTTGGGTCCCACCAAGGTGCCCACCCGAACGGTGTAGCCTTTTCCATCGGGGGTCTCGAGCATCGCCGAGTAACCGAACCCCCCCCAAACGATCGCAATCAATTTCAGTTCCTCGATCTGGGCCCGTTGAAGCGGCGGAAGGCTTTCGAGCGCCCCACCCGTCTGTTCGATCACCAGAATCGACCGGAACGGATCCCGTCTCCCTTCGGCGCTATAGGTGAAGGCCACCGGCTGAGGCGGAACGGGGGCCGCCGGGGTTTCGGTTTTGACTTCTTGGGCGGACTCCGCCGGAAGCAAAGACGCCTGTTTTCCGGCCGGTTTTCCCGGCACCGGTTTTGCCGCGGGAACGGTCGGTGGGGGAGATCCTCCACCGCACCCGAGCAAAATCAGAATAAGGAAAGCCATTGTGCATTTTCGCATCCATAATCCCGCTCTCCCGTACCCCGAACAGATCCCCTTTTTATTCAGGGACTGCATGACCGCCCCCTTCTTTATTCGGCGCCGGCTTCGCGGCTGGGGCCGGTTTCCCGGCCGAGCCCGGCTTTGCGTTTCCCGCTTGCTTTTTTTCCTCCGCGGACTTCGGCTCCGCCGCTGCGAAGGCCGTCGCCACAAAACCCGTCTGGATAATCAGTCGCCCTTTCTCAATCCGCGGGTTGCCCATTCTGATATTCGTGATGTTCACGATCCGGGGTATCTTACTCACACTATCGAAAAACTGGGCCGTGATGTGATATCCCCCCCCGATCTCGACATCCACCGGGATCTCGGAATAAAGGCCGCTGGGATTTTCTTTCTTCGGCGAGGGACGCCACAGCTTGAAATCAAGCCCGCCCCGAACCCCAAGATCGGATATTTGTTTTAGGAGGCTCGCGACCTCCGCCTCCGGCGGAAGTTGCAGCTTTTTCTCCGCCAGTTGTCGATCGAGTTCGGCATTTTCCCTTTTGAGTTGGTCCAGCTTATCGGCCTTTGTCCGATTAATCCCGATTTCGTTTTCGAGTTTGGTCAGTTCGTTCTGGAGACCCGCAATCAGGGCCCTCTTCGGCAGATAAAAGAACCAGAAAAACATGGCGACAACAAGAACGATCAGAAGCCCGAGCGCCAGCGCTTTTTGATAAACGGGAAGATTTTTTAGAAAATCCAAATTCATTTCAGCTCGCCATAGAACAACGCAACTTGAAATTATAAATCGGAATATTCGCCTCAAAAGCCTGTCGGGACTCGATGAGTTGAACGTCCGAAAACATCTTCGAGTCTTTCAGGCGATTGATCAATTCCACGATATCCGAATTGGTTATGGCCTTTCCATCAATGTCGACCTGAATACCCTGGGCGCTGATGTTGTTCAGCCAGATTTTCAGGGGATCGAGGCTCCGGCTGAGATTATCGAGCAGACGAACCGGCACGGATTGATTCTTTTTCAGCTGCTCGATGACCTCGTTCTTTTCCTGGAGCGTTTTCTTATTCGACTCATAATTCTCCACTTCTTTCACCAAGGCCTTCAAATCATTCAGGGTCTTGGTCGCCTGGCCCTTTTGATCCTGCATGCGCGCGATCCGACCGTTTAAAACGCTCCAGAAATAGAAGCACCCCAGGAGCACCACCCCGATGATCACGCCTCCCAGGACGAGCTCGTATTGGACCTCCGTCGCCTTTTTAATTTTTCGCGCCTTTGGGACGGGCAGCAGATTGATTTTTATCATCGATCACCCAACTTTCGAAGGGCCAGTCCCACCCCCACGGCCACCTGCGGCGCCATCTCTCGAAGCATCTCGGGATCATACAGCTTTTTGTCCACATCGATCCGGCTGAACGGATCGGCCAGATCGACGGTTAATCCCAGACGCTCCGCCAGAAATGTCCCGAGTCCTTTCAACTTTGATGCGCCCCCGCACAAGACGACCCTCGTGATGTCCTCTTGGGCCGATGTGGTCCTGAAATAATCGATGGACCGAGTGATCTCCCCGGCCACTTCCCCATTGACATTGGCGATAAGCGCATCAAGGGCCTGAGGGTCCACACCGCTGGGCGGATCCTCTTTTTTGGCTTTTTCCGCATCGGGATAGGTCAGGTTAAGGTCCCTTTGGATGGCCTCGGTGTATCGGTTCCCCCCGATGGAAATGTCGCGGGTGAAGGCCGAGGTCGAATTCTTGAGGATATTGATGTTCATCACACTCGCCCCGATGTTCACCAGGGCCACGACCTCGTTTTCGAGCCCCTCGTAATTCACGCAGTACATGTTTTCGATGGCGAACGCATCCACGTCGACGACCATCGCGTTGAGTCCGGCCTCCGCCACCAAAGACGTATACTCGTTCAGTTTGTCTTTTTTCGCGGCCACCAGGAGCACGTTCATCTGAGGCTGGCCCTCCTGTCCTTCGGCCGCTCCCAGAATGTGAAAATCGATGTTGACGTCGTTGATGTCGAATGGAATGTACTGCTCGGCCTCCCACTTGATGGATTCCTCCAGTTCCTCCTCACCCATCATGGGGAGCGTGATTTTTTTTACGATCACCGAATGTCCTGAAATGGAAATGGCGACCTCTTTGGTTTTTATTTTCTGCTCGGCCAACAGCTCTTTCAGGACATCCACAATGCTGCCGGCGTCCATGACCGTTCCGTCGACGATGAGTTCGGGCGGAAGCGCCTTGATCCCGAATTTCTCCAGGGATAGACCTTTCTTGGATTCCTTGAGCTGAACCAGCTTGATCGTGCTGGAGCCGATGTCCAGTCCGAATAAGGGTTTGGCTTTTGAAAAAGAAAACATTATGACTCCCGTCCCATGGTCGGAAAATCTCCTAATTGCGGTTATTTCGCGTTCGGATAATCCTGCGAATCTCTTTAAGGTTATGCATGGAGTAGAGGCGCCAATTCCGCCAATCCCGACCCACGTTGGATATGAGACCTTCCTTCTCCCAACGGAAAAGCGTGGCCTTCGAGATGTCAAATATCTTGCAGATATCTCTCGTCTTGTACCGCTTTATCCTCGAGGTTTGAGCCATCGTCGTCGATTCGCGTCACTGGATAAGATTGAAGAACCCTGCCTCACAGGCAGGGTTCTTCAATCCGTGTGGAGGAAGCCCTATTGTTATTCACTCGCTAAGCGGATTCATATTTTTAGTCATCTAACAATACCAAGTATACTCACTATAGTCAGCATGTCAAGCCATTTACGACGGTCGAATTTCAGATCTTTGAAATAAGATCAAGCGGTTGTAGGCAACGAGGGGGTATCCCCTACAGGTAGGGCCGGTGTTGAAGGGTTCCGCTCACCGCTGCTTTTGTTTGGCGATAACCAGCCGATTTGCACCGGATCGAACGGCCTCGGGAAGGTTCCGGTTTTTAGCGAGGAGCGCAAGATCTTTATGCCGTACGGCGGGAAGAAAGGTCATTGAGATCCCGACCGGCGTTTTCGGATTACTGACCAAAGCCAGCAGGATGGAGTAGTTCTTGATCCATTCTTTATTTTTACCGATCGCCCGCAGGATCTCGTCGGAGACGTTCCTGGACTGCGCGATCGTCAGAATCTCATCCTCCGTAATTTTGGGACCGGAGAGTACCGCGAGATAGACTTGGCGATTCGGATCCTTGAGTAAAAGGGAACGGGCATCTTTCCCGGCGCGGAGGGCAAATTGAATTTTTTCAGATACGGTCATTCGCTGGACGCGCTGAAACAAAGATTTTGCCTCGATTTCGCCTTCATCCTTCGATTCCTCTTGCTGAAAAGAACCCGCCGCCGGCACCCCGGATGCCGGAACTAAATCGGTGGAGGAGGAGGCGGCGGGGCCCGATCCTTTGAGCTCCAGGATCCGCCTCTTGAGTTCAACCGGCCCTATTTTAAACAGGTGGACAAGCGTGATGGGCATAACCTTGGGATGAAGGACCAGCATTTCCATGAGTTTTTGATTCGCGTTGTGGAGTTGTTCGATCCGGTCGAGAATGGACCCATCCGTCCACGGATCGCTTAACAGGTGGAAAAGGGTATTGGGGGTCGAGTGCTGGATATCCAGGGTCAACAACAACAGCTTCTTTTCAGGCATCGTTTCCTCACCGATCGCGGTCGACATCACGATGCGTCACGCGTATTTCGTAACCGTCCGTTTTCAAGAGCTCGCGCAGCCGGCCTGTCACGGCCACCGAGCGATGGCGTCCTCCGGTGCATCCCAGGGATATCGTAAAATATCTTCTCCCCTCTCTTTCAAATAATGGGGTCAGAAAATGAATCATGTCTTTTATCTGTTTGACAAATTGATCCGCTTCAGGACTTTTGAATACGTATTCGACAACGGGCGGCTCCAGGCCGGAAAGGGGCCTGAGTTCGGATACAAAATGGGGGTTTTGAAGGAATCGCACGTCAAACACCAGATCCGTTTCGTAGGGAATCCCGTATTTGTATCCAAACGATATGAGAGAAATTCTCGGCCTCCGGGATTCTCCCGGATCCAGGTAGAACTGCGTGAGGGCGGCTTTCAGTTCGTGAATCGTATAGCCGGAAGTGTTGATGATTCGGTCCGCGCCCTTCCGTAGGTCCTTTAATTGTTCCTTTTCAAGTTCGATGCCCTTTTGAATCGGACCATCCCCGGCCAACGGATGAGGCCGGCGAGTTTCCGAAAAGCGCCGGATTAAGACCGGGTCCTCGGCTTCGAAGAAGACGAGTTCATAACGATAGCCCCGTTTCTCCATCTGCTCGGCCACTTTCATGTAATCTCGTAAAAATCCCCTTTCCCGAATGTCGATACCGACGGCGACTTTTTGGATCTCCCGATTGGATTGTCCGCACAGATCCGCAAATACGGGTAATAGAAGTGGAGGAAGATTATCCATGCAGAAGAAGCCCAGGTCCTCAAAGCATTTAAGGGCATGGGTCTTCCCCGATCCGGATAGGCCACTGATAATGACCAGTCTCAAGTCTTTGGAATGATCCATTAGGGGAGACTTCCCGGATGGCTGCCGAATAGGTTTGGCATGAAATCCCTAATCGGTAATCAACTCGGTTAACGTGATCTGCTTTCCCCGGCGTTTCATCAGCTTGAGTTTTTCATCCGAATCGTCAATAAAAACCAGCAGCTTTGATTTCTCGCGTTCGAGTCGAGCCGCTGCATCCTCGGCCGAAAGGGTCGGAACCAGGCGGGAATCTCGTCGGAATACGGCGGTCTCCGTCGGGGCAGGGGTGCGCACGGTCCGGGGTTCCGTTCCTGATTTAAATCGGGCCTTCTTATCTTTTCGCTTTCTCAGTTGTTGCTCGACCTTATCAATCGCCTGATCGATGGAGTGGTACATTTCATGCGTCTGCCCCTTGGCCAGAAAACGGTCTCCCCCGGCGTGGACGATCACCTCGGCGATATGGCGATTTTTCTCGATCGTTAGGACCAGGTCTACCGTCATGCTTTGGAAGGAGTACCGGAACAACCGACTTACTTTATTTTCGGCGTGATTTTTAAGGTATGGGGTAATTTCGATGTGCCGACCCGTAATCGTAAATGCCGTTGCATCCTTTTCGCCCATCGAAGGGGCCGCTTCCGATTTCCTCTGCTCTAACTCATTATTTTTAGGATTCATTTTCGCCATTCGCAAGACGGGGGAGGCCAACCCGAGCCGATCAGATTTAACCGCTATACTTTCTCCGATTGGCCTGCGGTATCCTCAGTTCGGACCGATACTTGGCCACGGTTCGCCGGGCCAATTGAATATGCTGGGAATTCAGTCGCTCGACGATTTCCTGATCTTTTAAGGGATGAATCGAATCCTCTTCGACGATCATCTTTCGTATGATCTCACGAACGGACTCGGATGACATTTCCCCGCCGAACTCATCCCCTCTCGATATGCCGCTATGAAAAAAGTATTTCAGTTCAAAAATCCCCTGCGGCGTGTGCATGTATTTGTTCGTGGTCACCCGGCTGATGGTGGATTCGTGCATCTCGATCTCCTCGGCCACTTGACGAAGGACCAACGGCTTCAGATGGGCTACTCCTTTGCTCATGAAATCCCGTTGGAATTTGACGATGCTTTGGGACACTTTGCAGATGGTCCGATTTCTCTGTTCGATGCTGCGGACCAACCAGACGGCAGAGCGCAATCGGTCTTCCAGATAATGGCGCGTCGCATCCCCCACACCCCCCTTCTCCGAAATGAGCTTCCGGTAGTACGAACTGATCCGGAGCTTGGGGAGACCGTCGTCGTTGAGAACCACGATATAGTCCCCCTCGGATTTAACGACATAGATGTCCGGAATAATAGTTTGGGCCTCATCCAGGTAGAAAGGCCGTCCGGGCTTCGGTTCGAGCCCTTGAATAACCTTCACCACCTCCATGACTTCATCCAGGGAAATGTCCACCGCGCGAGCGATGACCGGAAACCGTCGAGTTTCAATATCTTTAAGGTGGTTGGTCACGACCGTTTCGACCACCGAATCGGCCAGGTCCAGCTGTCGGATCTGGATCAGGAGACATTCCCGGAGATCCCGCCCACCCACTCCCATGGGATCGAAACCCTGAATGATGCGCAGGACTTTCTCGACCTCCTCCGGTTGCGCCGAGGAGGCCGCCACGACCTCTTCGAGCGAATATCGAAGGTATCCGTCCTCATCGATATTGCCGATGATGATTTGGCCGATCTCCGCTTCGCGGGGCGTGACGCTGGAAAGTCGGAGTTGCCATAGGAGGTGTTCAGAAAGGGAGGGAGGGCGGGATAGCGTTTGCTCGGAGGAGGGGGGTTCCTCACCCGAGGGAGCCGAATACTCCCGATTTCTATCTTCGCGCTGTATATCGCTGATGTATTCTTCCCATTGGGCCGAGAGATCGGTTTCTTCGCGATCACCGGGCGTGTCCTCATTATTGGCTTTCTCATCGGCAGGCTTTCCGTCCAAACCCGGGGCCTCCAGATCTTCTGATTCGGCCGCGGATCCCTCTTCCAGCATGGGGTTTTCCAGCAGTTCCTGGGACACGGTCTGGGACAGCTCTAGGCGGGACAGTTGCAGCAGCTTGATGGCCTGCTGGAGCTGGGGGGTCATCACGAGTTTCTGGACGAGTCTGAGATCCAGTCGGGTCTTCATATCCAGGTCGCCTTGATCGGCTTGGCCGAACTCCGGTTTATCCTAGGAAGCGGAACTTTTCACCCAAATAGATCGCTTTGGCCTTCGGGCTGTTCGCAATTTCCTGCGACGTTCCCGCTTCCAAGATCTCGCCGTTGTTGATAATATAGGACCGATCCGTAATTTCCAGGGTCTCCTGGACGTTATGATCGGTAATGAGGATCCCAATCCCCTTTTCCTTCAACTGGCTGATGATTTTTTGGATATCGATCACCGCGATCGGATCAATACCGGCGAACGGCTCATCGAGGAGAAGGAAACTCGGCGATGTGACTAGAGCCCGGGTGATTTCCACTCTCCTCCGTTCGCCCCCGGAAAGGGCGTAGGCCTTGCTCTTCGCCAAGTGTGAAATATTCAATTCCTTAAGGAGGTTTTGGAGACGGGACTGCCGCTCCCCTTCCGATAGGTCCAGGGTCTCGAGGATCGCCAGAAGATTTTGCTCGACCGTCATTTTACGGAAAACGGAGGGTTCCTGAGGAAGGTAGCCGATTCCCTTACGGGCCCTCTGATACATCGGGAGATTCGTGATCGGCATATGATCCAGGTAGATTTCGCCCCGTTCCGGCGGAATCAGACCGACGATCATGTAGAATACGGTTGTCTTTCCCGCCCCATTCGGCCCCAGCAGCCCGACGACCTCGCCGCTCTTCACTTCGAGGGCGACGTCTTTTACCACCGTCCGTTTTCGGAAGCGTTTTTCCAGATGTTCCGCAGACAATCGCATGATCTGACGCCTACCGATTAATTTTGAAGAACCCTGTTTTCATAGCCGGGCCTGCCTGCCGCAGGCGGGGATTGCGCTCGCTGTGCGGATTCACCGGAGGACCTCTCCCGTGGCGGCTGATGGATTGATCATCACCTTGCTGCCCTCAATGACGCTCCGGTTTTCTCGAAGATAAAGAGTCATTCGAATTCCGGTGACCCGATACTCCTTTTCCCAAAAAATCGGGTCGCCCGTAAGGACCACTCGGTCCTCCTGATGGTAATAGAAGACTTCCTTCGACTCGGCCCGCTTTTCCCCTTGGGTCAGAATGACGTTTCCCCAGGCATGAATGAGAGATATTTCGTTGGCCCCCAGCGGCGACTCCGTTGACAGGAGCCCCGATTTCGTGTCCCCTTGTGCCGGACCCTTCGAAACGAAGCTGACCTCGGCATGATCCGACGTGATGGTTACGTCGTCCTGGATCATGACCACCTCGCCGTCAAAAATTGCCAGGTTCTCCAGATTCTTTACGGTCATGGTTTTCGAGGTGATCGAGATCGGGCGCGGGCCCGGAGCGGTATCCGCAGCCCAGAGGGGCAGAGCGGTCAAAAAAAAACTGCACCGAACCATGGGAGATTAAGGTGCCACTTGAACACGGACATCCTCTCGGATCATAAACTGCTGGGTCTTAAGATCGGCCGTCATTCCCCGGCCCTGAATTCGAAATCCTGGGCTTAAGATGCTCACGGGGAAAACCGAGACGACTTCCTGATCCTGATTGACCCATCTCAGCGAGAGCGTCCGAAGCGTGTAACCGTTGCCCAACTGCACGTCCAACTCGCCCTCCCGCTTTTCGACCTCGAAATCCTGAGTCTTTGTATCGAACCGACCTCGGTCCCCCGAAAATTCGATGTTAAAACCGTCCGCGGTTAAAATCGTGGCCGACAGGTTATTTAGAACGATTTCGTTTCGGTCATCATAAAGAACCGCGTTTTCGGCTTGGATACTCCAGATCCGCTGCCCATCCCGCAACTGATTTAGATGCAGATCCTCCATTTCGATATCCGCCCGTGAAATCAACCCGCCCTGAGAGGGGGCCGCTCCCTGTTCACGTATTCCCCGCACCAAGACCCAGAAAAAAACCACGAGAAGAGTCACGACCGTTCCGAGAAGGGCAAGGCTCAAAAGACGCTTTAGAGTGATCATATCAACACTATAACATACCGATCGAATTGAGTAAAGCGGGCTCTGGCAAGAGATTTGCTAGATCCACGCCCCGATGTGTTCGTGAGCAATGGGACGTCCCAGAGGGAAAGACTGCGGGTGAGGTTATTCTGAAAGACCTTGGATTAGGCTTTTCGGCCGGTTTCGCCGGCGGCTTCCGGTTTCGCCGGCTTGTTGAGGACTCCCTGAACGACCAGTTCGACCACGGCCATCTTGGCCCCATCCCCATACCGGATACGGGATTTGATCAGGCGAGTATATCCCCCCTGACGCTGGACAAACCGCGGCGCAATTTCCGAAAATAGCTTTCTCACGATCCTGCGATCCATGATATAAGAGGCGGCCATCCGCCGGGAGGCAAGGTCGCCCCTCTTGCCCAGACTGATCATCCGGTCGGCGATTCCCCGGATCTCCTTGGCCTTGGCCTCCGTAGTCTCGATCCGTTCATGATCGAAGAGGGAGGTGACCAAGTTTCGGAAGAGAGCCCGCCGGTGTTGCGTGTCCCGACCCAGTTTTCTTCCTTGCTTTTTGTGGCGCATGAATATTCTATTCTCCCCCGGACCCGGCGCCTTCCCCGGGTGGCAAGTTCTCAAGCTTCATGCCCAGGGAAAGGCCCATCTCGGTTAAAATCTCCTTGATCTCATTGAGGGATTTACGCCCAAAATTCTTCGTCTTGAGCATTTCGGACTCCGATCTCTGAACCAGATCCGCGATCGTCTTTATGTTCGCGTTTTTCAGGCAGTTGGCCGCCCGGACGGAAAGCTCCAGTTCGTGAACATTTCGCAAAAGGTGCCGGTTGAAGTCGCTTTTCTTATCCTCCTGCGGTTCCTGCACGGACTCCAGCGATTCATCGAAATTGATGAAAATTGTGAGGTGATCCTTGAGGATCTTGGCCGCATGAGCCAGGGCGTCATCGGGCTTGATGCCGCCGTCCGTCCAGATCTCGAGGGTCAGGCGATCGTAATCGGTTATCCGTCCGACCCGGGCGTTTTCCACATGGACATTCACGCGACGAATGGGGGTAAAAATGGAGTCCACCGGGATGACGCCAATGGGAACCCCCTCTTCCTTGTTCCGTTCGGCCGGCACGTAACCGCTCCCGATTCGGATCATCAATTCCATATCCAAATTGGCCTCTTTATCCAGCGTGGCGATATGAAGATCGGGATTGAGAAGTTCCACATCGGCGTCGTGGATGATGTCTTTGGCCTTGGCCTCCCCCGGACCCTTCTTCCTCAGACGGACGGACTTGGGGCGATCCGCGTGCAGCTTAAATCGCAGATTTTTTACATTCAGAATGATATCGGTGACGTCTTCCTTGACGCCCGGAATCGTGGAAAACTCATGTAAAACACCCTCGATCTTGACGGTCGTAACCGCGGCCCCGATGATGGAGGACAGCAGCACCCTCCGGAGAGAATTGCCGGTCGTGATGCCGAATCCACGCTCAAAAGGCTCGGCATAAAATTTCCCATAAGTCGAGGTCAAAGACTCGGTCTCGACCTCCAACTTTTTGGGAATCTGGAATTCTTTCGTTCGAATAATCATAATTCCTCCTGGACCTTCCCCGAAAAGGAGCGCCCGATTCAGTCGCCCCCGGCCGAAGCCCTCACCTGGAATAAAGCTCGACCACCAACTGTTCATTGACCGGGAGGTCGAGCTCCTCCTTGGTCGGGAACGCTCTGATTTTTCCCCTGTAATTCGCGCGATCCAGCTCAATCCAGTGCGGCATTCCTCTCGATTCCGCCACCTCGAGAGAATTTTTCACCTGAATCAATTCTCGGCTGGTCGTCTTGAGTTCGATGACATCGTCGCTCTCCAATAGATAGGACGGGATATCCACCTTGCGGCCGTTGACCAGAAAGTGGCCGTGCGTGACCATCTGCCGGGCCTCCTTTCTGGAGGAACAGAAGCCGATGCGGTAAACCATATTATCCATCCTCCGCTCGAGCAACCGGAGGAGATTCTCTCCCGTTACGCCCCTTTTTCTTGAAGCCTTCTTGAAGTACCCTCGAAACTGCCTTTCGAGGAGTCCGTAAATTCGCTTTAGCTTCTGTTTTTCACGGAGCTGAATCTGGTATTCGGAAATTCTTTGTCGCGCCTGTCCATGCTGCCCGGGAGAATAGCTCCGCCGTTCTATGGCACATTTCTCGGAGAAACAACGGCTTCCCTTTAAAAAAAGCTTGATCGATTCCCGACGGCATAATCGACAGACCGGACCCGTATATCTCGCCACGCTCTATATTCCTCCCAGGGTGATTATACCCGCCGCCGTTTTGGCGGTCGACAACCATTGTGCGGGACGGGTGTCACATCCTTAATTAAATTGATCTTCAATCCCGCCGCCTGAAGCGCACGGATTGCCGACTCTCTCCCGGAACCGGGGCCCTTGACGTATACATCCACCTGTCTCATTCCATGCTCCATCGCCTTCTTGGCAGCCACCTCGGCCGCCCTCTGAGCCGCGAACGGGGTGCTCTTCCGGGATCCCTTGAATCCCTGATTTCCGGCGCTCGACCACACGACGACGTTCCCGGCCATATCCGTCACCGTAACGATCGTGTTATTGAACGAGGCCTGGATATGCGCGATTCCCAGCTGAACGATTTTCTTTTCCCGCTTTCGTCCTTTTTTGCTGCCCATTCATCCCCCCCTAGGCGGTTGCGGTTTTCTTCATCTTGATCCCGATGGACCGTTGGGGTCCCTTGCGTGTTCGGGCGTTTGTCTTGGTCCTCTGACCCCGCACGGGCAGGCCTTTCCGGTGACGAAGGCCCCGATAGCTCCCGATATCCATCAGCCTCTTGATATTCATCGAGACCTCCTTGCGTAGGTCTCCCTCCACCTTGTATTCCCGTTCGATGATCTCACGGAGCATGACAATCTCGTCTTCTCTCAGATCCTTGACCCGCCTCTCCGGGCTCACCCCGGTCGATTTTAAGATCTTCTGGGAAGCGGCCTGCCCGATTCCAAAGATATAAGTCAGACCGACTTCGATGGTCTTCTCTCGGGGCAGATCGACGCCCGCAATTCTGGCCATGGTACCTCCTCCTCGAAATTATCCCTGACGCTGTTTATGGCGGCGGTTCGTGCAGACCACGCGGACCACACCCTTGCGTCGAATGATCCGGCATTTTGCACAAATCGCTTTGACCGAAGACCGCACTTTCATCCGTTTCCCCCAATTAGGTGGGGCTCGATTCGCCCCCTCCACCGGCCAGGCCGCCCGGACCGTCTCATTTGAACCGGTAGGTGATTCTGCCCCGCGTCAGGTCGTACGG
>CAYJTJ010000020.1:12989-23519 GCA_964372835.1 uncultured Nitrospirota bacterium | reverse complement strand
CGATGGTGGACAGAGGTTCCCCCACCGGCGTCAACGCCGCACCCAGACCGATCGAGAAACAGGCGATAATGACGAGCCGGGCCTCCGTCTTTTTGTCCAGACGTAGACCGGTGACGATCTCCGACAGCACGAGGGCCGCGATGATGGCGGTAATCACGCTCGACAAAAGTCCAAGTAGAACCACCACAGAAAAAAGAAAGAGCCGCGGCCCCAAGATCTGTTCGCACCGCATGATGTTGCGGCGGATCGCGTCCCGAAAGGCCCGAAAGAGCAACCCGGCAAGAAGCACCGCTTCCACGATGGGATGCTGGATCCGAATGGGATCCAGGAGCGCGTCCGCGACCAGGTGCGAACTCCACAGACCGGAAACCGTGACGGACAAAACACCCATGACAAATAGGAATGCCTCCAGATTGTGCTCCACCCTTTTTGACATAAAGGGCAATACCAGCACAACCAGAATGATGCCGACAAGCGTCCACGTGACAAAAGGATCCAGTATCATTTTTATTGTGTTGTGGAAAATTGAGGCATTTTATCTGAAACTTGCGGGGTTGGCAAGCCGTTTCCTCCTCCAAATTTTCCCCCGGGCTGTGGGATGGCAACTTTCTGTTGACAGTACAACGGTGGATGACTATGGCAAGCGCACGGTGCTGCCGCTGCTACTGCTTCGTGTAGTCCGAGGGGATCTTGAACAGATCCTCCGACAGCTTGTTGCGGTTGAACGATTCGAGCTGGAGGTCGAGCGTCATTCGGCCGCCCTCAAAGCAGCTCGTAACCACCGGATAGCCGCCTACACGGGTGTCCCATTGAAACGCACGAATCTCCGACCGGCCCAGGGCCTGTCCCCGAAACGCGGCGATCAAATTACGCGTTTATAGAGCGGCGGGCCGATCAATTCACGTTATGATAAATGGCGGGGACCGATGGAATCAAGCCCTCCCTCCGGCCGCCGAACGCATCTCGTCCTAACCTCTGAACGCGGCCGTCCGGATCGGATTCTTTCCGTCGATCGCCCTCCCGCCTGATTCGGAATGTTGGATGACGGTCAAAAGACGGTTCACGCTGGCCTGCGTCGAGTCGAGGAAGGGCCGGGGATACAGTCCGACCCAGAAAACAAGGACGGCCAGCGGGAGGAGCGTCGCCAGTTCACGTGGCGTGATGTCCGGAAGCGGCCCCTGGCGGTCGGACCGGATCTCGCCCCAGGCGACCCGTTGAACCATCCAGAGCATATAGCCGGCCGCGATCAGAATTCCGATGACCGCGAAGATCGCCAGCGGAAAGGTGCGGGAGGCCGCCCCCATGAGAATGAGGAACTCGCTGATAAAATTGTTCGTTCCCGGAAGTCCGAAGGCCGCGATGGAAAAGATGAAGAACAGGACGACAAACCGGGGCATCGGCTGATGGAGCCCTCCGTAGTCCGAGATCATCCGCCGGTGCGTCCGGTCGTAGAGCTGACCCACGGAGAGAAACAGCGCGCCGGTTGTCACCCCGTGATTGAACATCTGGAGCAGCGCCCCCTGAATGCCCTGAGCGTTAAAGACAAAGATCCCCAGCGTGACGAACCCCATGTGCGAGATCGAAGAGTAGGCCACGAGCCGTTTGATCTCGCTCTGGGCGAGGGCCATGTACCCCCCGTAGAGGATCGCGATGATCGAGAGGGCGAGGATTAACGGGGTGAAGGCGGCCGAGGCCTCCGGGAGGATCGGAATCGCCACCCGGAGAAAACCGTATCCCCCCATCTTGAGGAGAATTCCGGCGAGGACCACGCTTCCGGCCGTGGGGGCCTCGGCATGGGCGTCCGGAAGCCAGGTATGAAAAGGCCACATGGGCAGCTTGATCGCGAAGGCGAGCAAGAGGGCCAGAAAGACCCAGAACTGCGTCTCGGAGGAATAGGTCTGGGCCGTGAGGGCTTCGAGTTTGAAGCTTCTCCCGCCGTTGAGATAGAGCCCCAGGATCCCTATGAGCAGGAAAAGACTCCCGGCCAGGCTGTACAGTACGAACTTGATCGCGGCCGCGATCCGGCGGATCCCCCCCCACAGCCCGATCATGAAATACATCGGGATCATCGTCACCTCCCAGGCCATGAAGAACAGGAAGAGGTCGGTCGCGGTAAAGACCACCAGCATGGCCGACTCGACGATCAGGAGGAGGATCATGAAAGACTTCACGTGCGTGGTGATCGAACTCCAGGAACAGACCACGCAGAGCGGGGTCAGGAGCGTGGTGAGAACCACCAGAAGGAGACTTAGCCCGTCGACCCCCACGGCGTAATGGATATTGAAGGCCGGCATCCATTCCATTCGCTCGACAAACTGGTAGGCGGCGAAGGCCGAATCAAACCGGATCCACAAAAAGAGGGAGAGTAGAAAATTGGCCAGCGAAAATCCTAGGGCCGTCCATCGAATTCCCCCCGGATCCCGGACGAAGGCCAACGCAAGGATACCGGCCGCCGGAATTGAGATGATCCAGCTGAGCAGATGATTTTCAATCACGGGCATCCCTCCCCGATCAGAGCAGCAACCAGACCGTCATTCCCATCGCCAGAATCAGGCAGAGGATCATAACGAAAATTTGTTGTTGCAACAAGCGGGGCTCCACCTCGTGAAGCACCTCGCCGTAGGCCTCGTTCTGCCGCGCGATTCCCCCGATCATCCGTTCAATCCCGCGCAGATCCACCGTGCGCCACAGCCAGTGCGCCGCCGTCAGGGACCGCCGGCCGGATCCGACGATCCAATAGTCGATGCCCCGAACGTCCACGGTCCGCCACAGCCATCGGGCGATCCGGATCGTTTGGGTGCCGCTCTCCACAATCCAGTAATCAATTCCGCGAAGATCAACCGCCCGCCAGAGCCATTCGGCCATTCGGATCGTGGGCCGAATGAGGAGCGCCTCGTAGATCTCGTCGAAGTATCCCCGGTTGAGGATGAAGACGTAGAATGCTTTCGATCGAATCGACAGACGCGCGGCCATCGGTAAGGTCGCCCATCCGACCAAGGCCGCGGCGGCCGGCAGGAACCAGACGATCATCGAGCCGCTGCCGGAAAGTTTAACGGGATCCCCCCCGACCGTCGGGGCCCAGACCGGGGAGAGGAATGACGAGAAACCGCTCCACACATACGAAAGAGGAATGCCCACCGCAACCGTCACGGAACCGATGAGCAGTGGGCCGGTCAGGACATCGAGGACGGGCGGTCGAACGGCGGTTCTCCCTCCCCCCGGTCCCGGCTCCAAGATCCCGGCGCCATCCCGGCTCGTCCAACGGCGAAGCGAGCGGGCCGTGAGGAATGAAAGGCTCAGCACCATCACCCAGAAGAGAATCGATACCGTTCCGTTGGGGGAGGTTTTCCACAGAAGATCGTATCCTCCCAGTAGGAGCGCCGCGGCCGGGATCCAGCTCATGAGCAACGCGGACGCCAACCGGACCCAGGAGCCGTCCGGCCGGCGGGCTTCGACCGCCGGACGCGGGGACGACGGATGAATGGACCGAAGGGCGCTCCCGGCCGAAAGAAAGAGGAACGCCTTTAGGATGCCGTGAGCCAGCAGATGGAATGCCGCCGCGACATAGGCTCCAAGGCCGCAGGCCAGCATCATGAATCCCAGTTGACTCATGGTCGAATAGGCCAGAATGCGCTTGATGTCCGACTGCGTCAAGGCAACCAGGGCCGCGAAGGCCGCCGTGGTTCCCCCGACGACCGCCAGCAGTCCCATCGCGGCGGGGGACAGTATAAACAGAGGGCTCATCCGAATCATGAGATAGACGCCGGCATTGACCATCGTCGCGGCATGGATCAAGGCCGAGACCGGCGTCGGGGCCTCCATCGCGTATGGAAGCCAGACATGAAACGGGATCTGGGCCGACTTGCCGCAGGCCCCGATGAGAAAGAGAATCGAGATCAGCGTGGCGGTCTGCACCGACCCTTCCAGGCCGATCCATCCCAGGAGATTTACGCTTTCTCCGGCCGTTCCCCGCAGGCGGACAAACAACTCCGGTATCTCGAGCGTGCCGACCGTCAACCCGGTCAGCAGTATGCCCAGCGCGAGGCCGATATCGGCCGCCGCATTGACTAAAAACGCCTTCGTGGCGGCCCGGCCGGCCGGCGGCCGTTCGGCACAATGGTTGATCAACAGATACGAGCAGAGCCCCATCAGCTCCCAGAAGAAATAAAGCATGAGCAGATGGCTGCTCATCACCAGCATCAGCATGCAGAACGTGAAAAGGGTAATGACGGCAAAGAATCGCGCATACCTCGGATCCCCCTGCATATACCGGATCGAGAAAATATGGACAAGGGCGCTGACCCCCGTGACCAGGAGCAGGAGGAGCACCGTGACCTGGTCTAAGTAGAAGCCGAACCGGACCGTCAGGGATCCGGATTGGAAAAGGCTGTAGAGCGAAAGCGCGATCGGCCCGCCCGCCCGAACCCGGGCGAAGGCCCAGATCGTCAATAGAAAGGAGGCCGCGAGTGCCGGGACCGAAAGAAGATGGCTTCGGCCCCTGATCCAGCGCCCGCCCAGGGCGATGACGAGGAAGGCCAGGAAAGGCAGAATCGGAATGAGAAGAACCGGGAGCATCAAAACCCTCCCGGAATGGCGTGCGTTCGGATGAAGGTCATCGCGGGATCGCTCAGGATCCCGAGCAGGAGGATCGCGGCCGTGCCCAGCCCCATCCCCAGACGCATCGTCCAGGGGAGCGGCCGCCCCGGGGCCTCCGGAGTCGGCCCCCCCTCCAAAAAGGCCACCCGGATCAGCTTCATGAAATAGGCCAGGGTGAGCAGGGTGACGAAAACGATCACGAAGACCACGGCATAATTTTCGGCCTCCAGCGCGGCCAGGATCAGAAACCATTTTCCGAAGAAGCCCCCCGTCGGAGGAATCCCGATCATGGACATCGCCGCGACGAGGAGGGCCGCCGAACCCCAGGGCGACCGACCCATCAGGCGGGGGATCCGCCGGATCTGGCGTTCCCCGGTCTCGTACACGATGGCCGCCGCGACAAAGAAAAGAACCGCCTGCATGACGGCGTCGGTCAATAAATAAAAAAGCCCGCCGGCGAAGCCGGTCGGCGTTCCGAGGCTGATTCCCATGACGACCAGCCCGACATGGGAAATTCCGGAATAGGCCAACATCCGCTTCAAATCCGTTTGGGAAAGCGCCATGAATCCCCCCACCAGGCTGGCGATCGCACCGAGTCCGCCCAGGAGGGTCAGGAGGGGGAATTCGACCGTCAAGGCCTTAACGCCCAGGACCCAGAACGCGATCCGCAGAAAAGCGTAGAGCGCGACCTTCGTCATTAACGAGGCCAGGAGAGGGGACACCGCGTTCGAGGCGTCCGAATACGCATCCGGCACCCACCCGTGAAGCGGAACGAGACCCATCTTGATTCCAAGGCCGACGATAATAAAAATCAGGCCGGAAAGCGCCGCCGTGGAATCCTGAAGCGCCGGGAGCAGGCTCACCAGATCGGTCATGTTCAGGGTTCCCGTGGCGGCATAAAAATAGCCGACCCCCAATAGATAGAGGGAAGCGCCGATCGTGCCGAGGATCAGGTAACGGAAGGACGCCACGAGGGCCCGTCCCCCCCGAGCGGCCACCAGCGCATAGCCGCAAAGGGCGCTGACCTCCAGAAACACGAAAAGGTTGAAAAGATCGGCCGCCAGCACGATACCGGACAGGGCCGTGATCAAAAGAAGGAGCAGCGTGTGATAGAACGCCTCCTTCCCGGCAAGTTCCTTCCGGACGATGGGCCCCCCGAAGAGGAAGGCGACCAGCCCGATGCCGCTCACGAAGAAAAGAACGATCGCGCTCAGCCCGTCCAAAATCCATTCAATCCCGAGGGGAGCCGCCCATCCGCCGAATGAATACCGGACGGCGCCCGACCGGACCACCTCCCGCCATCCCGCCACCGTCGCCCCGTTCATCAGCACCAGGGCGATGAAGGTCAGGCGCCGGGGCAGATCCGGACGGGCCAAACCGAAGACCGGAATCACGATCGCGGCCAGAAACGGGATGAGAACAATCAGGGCGGGAATCTGCCGGCTCACTCCATCCTCCGAAACAGTTCATCCTCTTCCAGCGTCCGATACCGGCGATAGATCGCGATCACGATCGCCAGAGAAACCCCGAGCGTGCTGACCCCCACCACGATCGCGGTCAGCATCAGGGCCTGGGGAAACGGATTGGCATACCCGGCCGAAGGGACCCCTTCCGAGGCCGACATCAAAACAGGCACCGTGCCTCCCCGCTTGGCGCCGAGAGTGATGAAGAAAAGAATAATGCTGGTCTGGACCAGATACATCCCGATAAGCTTCTTAATGAGGTTCCCGTGCGTGACCATGATATAAAGTCCAAACAGCATCAGGAGAATAAAGGTTACGAAGTTGGGCCGCGTCAACAGGGTCTCAATCAAGGGCCGGCCCTCCCGTCTCCCGATCGGAGAGGTTGAAAAATATTCCGAGCGCAACGGCCGCCACGTCGATCGCAACGCCGACCTGGGAGATTACGATGCCCAAGGACCGCCGGGAGGCCGCGTCCAGCCCGGGGATCCATACCGCCGCATAGTTGAGGAACTCGCCGCCCCAAAGGATACAGAGAAGGCCGACCCCCGCGAAGGTCATCAGGCCGAGGCCGTCGGCATGGTACGCAATCCACGACAGGAAGGAGCCCGACTGTCGGGTTCCGAAGACCAGAACGCTCAGTATGAGGCTGGTGCCGAACAAGACGCCGGCCACGAACCCGCCGCCCGGGCTGTACTGAGCGTGAAAAAGGATATAAAGGGAATAGAGCTGGATCAGCGGGATCAGGACCCGCGTCAGCGTTCGTACGAGCAGGCTGTCATGCGGCGCAATCACGGTATTCTCCGGCGCAGGATCAGGCTGCAGGCGATTCCGGCGGTGAAGA
Source organism: uncultured Nitrospirota bacterium (assembly GCA_964372835.1). Classification (GTDB taxonomy): domain Bacteria; phylum Nitrospirota; class Nitrospiria; order JACQBZ01; family JACQBZ01; genus CAYJTJ01. Next base: position 16,619 of record CAYJTJ010000020.1, on the reverse strand, counting down.
TCACGGTCGTCTCGATCAACGTATCCAGCCCCCGATAGTCCATCAGAATCGCCGTCACGACATTAGGGGTTTTGGTCTCCTCCATCGAGCGCTCCAGATAAATCGGGGCGATGTGGCTGTTAGGCCGAGACTCGGGATCCCCCGCCCTTGGAAGATCCCGGGCGCCCGAAACCAGGAGGACGCCCAGCAACGCCAGCGCCAGGGCCATCACCCATGAGCCGCGATATCTCCGGCTCCGACCCTCGATGGGGGAGGTCTGAAAGAGGGTCACGACGAAGAAGATCGTGGAAAGACCGGCCCCGACCACGGCCTCGGTAAAGGCCACATCCGCGGCACCCAACCAGGCCCACAACAGCGCGAGAAAAAAGCTGTAGGATCCGAGGATGAAGATCGCCCCGATCAGATCTCGGATGACGATCGCCCCGGCCGCCGTCACGATCAGGAGCAGGAGGAGCGGAAGATTGACCCACCAATTCACGGCGCCTCCTTCAGGGGGCTTTGTCCCGAACCGCCCCCCGATCGGGCCGGCGGGGCCTTAAGCGTCGGCTTGAGTCCGGCGCGATAGGCCGCTCTCAACGTGGCGTGGGAAATAATCGGGTTCAGATGATACAGGAGAACGAGGATTAAGAACAGTTTGACCGTCATGAGCGTCAGCCCGTGATCCATGGCCACCCCGAGGAGGATGAGGAGAACCCCGAGTGTGTCGGTCAGCCCGAGGGCATGGGCCCTGGCGTAGACGTCCGGAAGCCGAAACATTCCCACCGCGGCGACGGCCAGGAAAAATAGTCCGAGGATCATGAGGATCAGGCTCAACGCCGCCATCTAAGGCCCCCGTTGCTCCAGATACTTCGAGAGCGCCAGGGCGCCCACAAGATTTAAGAGGGCATAACCGACCGCGATATCGATGAACATGTCCAGCCTCCCGTATATGCTGCCGATCAGGACCTGCAGGATGATCGATTTGGTCGAGATCCCGTTAAGGCCCAAAAGCCGATCGAAAACCGTCGGCCCCGCCAGCACACGGTACAGATAAGCCAGAATCACCAAGGCGACAAAAACGAGAATGGGAAGGTAGACCGCGGGGCTCATGGGCCGGATCTCCCTTCAAAAATCCAGGAGATCTCTCTTTCAAGCGTCCCATCGAGGATGTCCCGGGCCGAAGCGTCGTCCAGTGCATGGATTCGAAGCTCCCCCGGAAGCGCCTCCACCGTGACCGTCCCCGGGGTCAGCGTGATCGAGTTCGCCAGAAGGGCCACGGCCGCCTCATTCCGGAGCGTCGTCTCGTAATGGATCATCCGGGGAGCGATCGGGAGACGACGGTCCAGGATGAGCCGGGCGATATGAAGATTGCTCTTCACGATCCGCACCAGGAGGCGCGGAAGGTACCAGGCAAACCGGACAACCGGGATCGTCGGATTGGAAGGGCCCATCGAAACCGCCTGGAGCCCCGCGACGCAGGCCGCCCCGAGAATTCCGATGGCGAGAAAGGTCCGCTCAAAACGGCCCGAGAAAATCATCCAAAAGACGAAAAGGATCGTGCCGTTCCTCAGAAAATTTCGGAGCACCGTCCGACTCATGCCGCCGCCCATTCGCCGCCGGCAAGGTAACGGGTGAAGCGTCCCGTTACGGGATCCACGGCGATCAGGATGACCCACTCCCCGTCGAAAAATCGCTGCAGCATCGGATGACGGCGGATGATCGAGACGATCCGATCCGTCGGGGCCTCGATAAGGGCCAGAAGCCGCATCGGCTCGTGGAAGCGGTCCCGATCATGCATCACGGACTGCATCGGCAGCCCGGCCTTAAGGTCGCTTCCGGCCCCCAGCATCACCCCGACGCCGCTCGTCACGTTGTGGATGACCTTGCTCCCGCTCCCGTAGGTCCAGGGATCCACGGCCGAAAAGTAGTATTCCATGTTGATCCACTGGGCCACGACAAGCGGGGCGGTCATGATCGTCTCGAGCGCCTTCCCCTCCGTATCCTGCGCCGCATCGTAGGCATGCAGAAAGACGCGGCCCTCCAGGTCGACCCGGCGGGTGAGATCGCGCCTTCCGATGATGAAGGCGGCATGGCGGGACAGTCCCCATTCAGGACGCACCTGAGACCAATCCAGGCTCCGTCCCTCAACGTGCCTTGCGGCGCGGGTGGTGGAAATTTCCGGATCGACGCCGGGCAACCGTCGTCCGCGGACCGCGGCCTGGCACCGTCCCGCCTCGTGAAGATCTATCTGCAGTTGATTCAGATCGGCCCGGTGGCCCTCCGGGGTCCGATCCAGATCATACAGCTCGACCCGGTCGGTCGTCGTGTTGTGCTCCCCCGCGAGAAAGCAGGTGTCGTCCGGGATGGAGAGGCCGCGGTCCCGAAGGCTGCGGCGGACCTCGGCCCGATTGGCCATCAGGGCCAGGAGGCGCGCATTCGGCCCGCCGCGGTTGCCCCCACACGCGCCGCAATCAAGAGCGGAGGCGTAAGGATTGTTCTCGGACCGGCTCCCATGGGCGCAAAAGAGAATCAGGCGGGCGAATCGATTCGTCAGGCCCGTCATCCGCAGCGCCGATTCGACGAATGCGGACTGTTCGTCGAGGCTGAATCCCAACGGAATTTGGCCGGACGCTTCCGGCGACTTTCGGCCGGGCTCGTCCGCAGCCGGGGATTCGTCCGTGCGGTCCGCGGAGAGCACCGTCGGGGGATGGGGCCGAAGCACGCGATGAATCTTCCCCATCAGCCGGCCGTACGCACTGGGTATCAGAGTCCGACCCAAGAATCCCAACCCGAACAAAGCCGAAAGGACATCAATCAGGCCGTAGGCGCCAAGATTATTGGCCTTGAGGTCGTGAAATAACGCATGGAGGAGACGATGCCCTAACGAATTTTGAGGATACCGCCCTTCCAACGACGGGTCGGTCTCCCGGGGCGATTCGATCACCCGGTGCTTGGGCTTGATCATGACGGGACAGAGCATCGCCTCCGTCGCCGAGTCGAAAGCCCGGAAACGGATGGGAACTCCGAAGAATCCGGCGAACCCGAACGTCTCATACGCGCCCCGGGCTTCCAGCTCCCGGCGGAATCCCTCGGACCGCGCATCGATGCAAAACAGGGCCTGCACCCTCGGGCGGCCCTCCTCGGTCGGCGGCAAGGACCTCTCCTCCGCAAGCCGGCTTAAAAGACGATTACGGTATCCTTCCTCCAGGGCTTCCAACCAGATGGGAGGATGCGACGGCGCGGGGAACCGGTTTAAGAGGTCCAAGATCGCCTGAATCGTTTTGAAATCGGCCTCGGCCAGCTCCGAGGGCGAAAGCTCGACGAACTGCGCGAGATGAAACAGCCGCCAGGCGTCCCGGCAGAGCCGAACCCGGCGATCCTCCTGGGCCGATCGGCCGCCGTCCTGCGCACGGGCCTTTGGGTCCTTCAATCGCAGGATCCGGCTTCTCAACGTCTGAAGGTTTCCCGAGACCCCCCAGCGGTTACGGCCGGCCTGATCGACCCACTGGGCCTCATAGACGAGCCGGATCGCAAGATAGTCCAGTAGGTCGATGGGATAGTCTGCTGAACCGTGATCCACCGCATCCAACCGCCGTTGTTTGATGTATCCCGCCCAACCGGGCAGCTCCGCCAGATGGGCTCCGAGATAGG
>CAYJTJ010000020.1:3066-12889 GCA_964372835.1 uncultured Nitrospirota bacterium | reverse complement strand
CCTCCAAACCCTGAAGAGGATTCCGGTAAATAAAGGCTTGAATCGACCAGACCGGAGCAGTCGACTCGCCGGCCCGGGAGATCAGGTCCCGAATGCGGGCGCGGTCTTCTTGGGTCCATTTCATCCCGGTTTGGGGTTCCGACGCCACTCCCCCGGAACCCTTGGCCCCACGGGGCTCCTTCTCATCGACTCGGCGATCCATCATCCGGTGGTTTTCTTACCCATTTGCACCCCTTCACGTTTTCCATCACCTTGGCAAAAAAAATGCCGACCCTTCATATTTCAGAGTCGGCCTAAGGTCCGGCCGGTTCCCGGTATCGGGGACCCTCCGGACTTTCCTCCGCAAGATCTTATTCTAAATCAGGTTGCGACCGGCGCTTGAATCGGCTCGGTCAATCGATCGTTCAATCGGGAAATCCCGGTGCGATATAGCCCCCCTTTTTCGCCGATTTCCGTTAGAAAACCTCGTTGACAACCCCGAATCCAGCGTGCTAATCTTGGGGTCCCAACCAGGAGGAAAGAATGGATTCCAAAATCAAAGAGGGTACCCTGTACAAGGAGTGCACCCCGGGCGTGAAATTACCCCGAGTCATCCGGATCAGGAAGATCGCGAAGATGGGGCCTCGGGAATATGTATTCTTTATGGCCGAAAACCAGGTGGCCCAAGCGGCTCATCCGAACGGCAGCTTCACTCCTCTCGAGAGTTTTCTTACCGTCTGGACCCCGGACGAATAGCCCCTTACATATTGCTGAGAAAATGATCCATCTTTGCCTTATCCTCCGGCGTCATTTCGTCGGGCTTGGGACCTCCGGGCTTGACCGCGGCCGAGACCGTGACTTTCTCCGGAGAAATCTTCTTTAGGCCGCCGATCACCTTCTCCACGATCAATTCGACCGGCATGGACATCCCGCCGAACACCCTCGGTCCCCCGATGATCATCGGGGCCGGGTCGATCTCCCCGTAAAGGGCCATCTTGACCTCCCGGGCCATCCAGCCGACATAGTTGTATTCCGGAATCACGATCAGCTTCGCCTTGGCGCAGGCCTGCTGGAGTTCCCGGGTCGGGAAGGGCCGGAGGGAACGGATCTTGATCAATCCGGCACGAATCCCCTGCTCCGCCAGTAGCCGAACCGCCTCGCGCGATTGTGCGGCGGCGGAACCGGAGGCGACCAGCTGGATTTCGGCCTCGGGATCCTGGCTATCCAGGGGACCGCCCATATAGTAATTGATGTACTTCTTTGCGCGCTCGTTGGCCGCCCAGACTTCCTGCTGCCAGACGTTGTGGATGTTGTAGGACATGAAATTGCTTTTTTGAACGGGAGCGTCGCGCGAAAGTCGGGCCGGGGGGTTCTCGGCATCCAGAACCGGTACGGCTCCGTGATAGGCCTCCCGCGGCGGGAGTTTGATGTCCTTCGGGGGCATCCAGACGTATCCCCGGGCGTGGGTCACGAAGAATCCGTCATACGCGATTCCCACGGGCAGGGTCACATCGTTCGCCTCACTGATGAGGAAGCCTTTCAGAATAAAATCGAACACGTCCTGCTGATTCTCGGCATGAAAAAGAACCATCCCGCAGTTCAAGAGGTACGTGATCTCAATATTGTCGGGTTGGATCGCCAGCGGCGCGTTGACGACACGACAGGTGAAGATCGCCACCATGGGAAGTCGGTGACCCGGCCAGGAGGCAATGGGCTCAATTCCCCGCAGGGTTCCCGGACCGGCCGTGGCCGTAAAGCATCGAACACCGGCCCTGGAAGCACCGGCCATGGTCGACATCACGCCGTACTCCTCTTCTCCCCGGTAATACTCCTTCACATAGCCTTCCCCGTAGAGCACGCCGATGAGCTGCATGGTCTCGCTCTGGGGCGTGATGGGGTAGGCGATCGAGAAATCAACATTCGCCCTGCGGACGGCCTCCTTACCGGCCTCGCTCCCCGTGATAAAGGAGCGCTCGCGCGGGGCCTCAAAGAAGAAATAGTCCGGCGTCACCACCCGCTGCTTCTTGGCCTCGGCGTGCGGGTCCTGTCCGGGCGCGGCCTTCACGGTCGCGGTAGTGCTGATGACATCCCCTTGCGGGTTCGTCTTCTGCTCCGGTTCCATCTCGCTCATATGAATTCCCCCCTCTCCGGTCGGTCCGGTCCGGGCAGACCAACTCTATTCCTGGTACTGGTATGAGTTCGATTGATTTCTCGCCTCACATCATCCCTTCGGGCTTGCCGAGATCCGGAGAGACGCCGACGGGAGGCCTCGGCATGGCCATGGGTTTTCCCGACCGGGCCGCCTCCACCATCGCCGACCATTCCTGGGGCGTATGGACGACGATCCTCTTCCCGTCCAAGGGGCCGAAACCCCCGGTCGGAGCAACCGTCGGTGCCGGGATTCCCATCTTTTCCCGAACCCGCCGGATCACGCCGGCCAGTTTCAAGAGTTTCTCGGTGCCGCTGTCACGAATCGTCAGATTGGCATCCTCATGGCCTTGCTCGGCGCACAGCGCAATCGTGCAACAGTCGGTGCCGGCCCGGATCATCTTGAGGGTCAGGTTCGCATAATGGCAATGCACCCCCACGAAGATGCAGGCCCCCTCTTTGTTGTGCCAGATGGTCAGATTCGGATGGTTTGGATTGATCATCTCCTCCGGATCCACTTTGGGATATCTCGGGCGATAATCGGCCATGGGAATGATCATCAGATCCGGAATCTCGGCCGCGAGTCGAATAACCGCCCGGGCCTTCTCGATCGCATGCTCGTTCCAGGCCCAGACGACCAATGGGCCGGGGTGAAGCGTCGGGTTCTTGGACGTCAAAAGGACGCGGGCAATTTCCTCCATCACTTTATCGTCGGGCATCTTCTCGCCGTAGCAGAGGCCCTCCCCCGGATCCGGGAGTTCCACGCCCATGGACGCGGCGGCCGGGATGACATACCCCTCCGGTCCCGGGAGAACCTTGTAGGGTTCGTCATGCTCGTAGAGATATTCCTTCTTCAGATACATCGCTATTTTTTTGCCCCCGCGGGAATCCCATGTGGAAGGTTTATTGAGGATGGCTTGAGCTGGCGCGCGGATTCATACCGCATATCCACCGACGTCACCACATATTCTTTCGGCAGCTCATCGATCATCACCATCTTGATCGCATTGTGCTTGGCCATCGAATCGCAGACCCAGACGCACTGCATGCAGCCCTTGCAACGGTCGACCGCGACGAACGCGGTATTTCGGGCCTTATCGTACTGAATGGTGTTCGCCTCGGGGCAAAACTGCGTGCAGAGGGTGCATTTGGTCTTTCCGCAGATTTCCGGATCGATATTCGCGACAAGATACATTAACCCCCCTTTTCTATGCTGTGCTCGACGCCGCCGACGTTAATTTCCCCATGACCCAACCGTTTGAAATGGCAAAATCCCAGCCGGCCTTCACCGTGGCCATGTTTTTTTCCATCAATTCCTGCTTGTGCTTGAATTTTCTCTCGACGACGGAATCCAGCGCGGCCGTTCCGCCGGACACCACGAAACCCTTGCCCAGGAATCGCTCCTTCACGGCCTTGTCCAACGACTCGAGGTTGGTGAGCTGGGTGATCGCCGAGATCGCTCCCACAATCGCCATATTGGTCGAGAGGTCCGTCCCGGCCGTTTCAATCGCGAGCAGCGTCGCCGGGAAGGTATAGGTCTTCACCCCCCGTTTATCCAGTTCCTTCTGCTCCTCGGAAGGAAGCACAATCGTTTCCCGGCTGTTCACCAGGATTATCCCGTTATCCTTGATTCCGTAGTGGAATGGATTTGTGTAGGACTTGCCGTGGGTAATCACCTGGGGGTGGAACACGGTGATGATATGGGGAAACATGATCTCCCCGATCTCGTAAATCGGGTCGTCCGAAATCCGGACGTAGCTTTCGACCGGGGCCATTCGTTTCTCGGAACCGTAGAAAGGGACGATCGTGCTTTCGCCGCCGGCATGAATGACCGCGGTGGAAAGCACGTGGGAGGCCGTTACGACCCCCTGGCCCCCGACGCCCGCCATTCTGACGTTATACTTCATGCCTTCACCTCCGCCGGTTTAAGTTCTTTCTTTTGATACTCCCGGTAACCGTACTGCGTGGCCAGAAACTCTTTCGCCTCGTCGGTGATGTATTCGGTAAATTGGTACCGGTCCTTCTCGACCGCGTTGGCGTCTTCCATCACCTTATCGGTGGGGATGGCATACTCGATATTGCAGGAGGTGTAGGCCTGGATATAGGTCGGCCCGATCTCCCGAGCGATCAGGACGGCCTTCTTGATCGTGTTCTCAACGCGTTTGGGGTTGTTCGGAACCACGGTGGCCACGTAGGCGCATCCCGCGGTTCGGGCCAGTTCCGGCATGGCGATCTTGTCGAACTTCTTTCCGAGAGGGGCCATCTTCAGCACGGCGCCCCGATTCGTCATGCCGCTTTCCTGGCCGCCGGTGTTTCCGTACACTTCGTTGTCCAGCATGATCGTCGTAAACTTCTCCTTGCGAAACCAGGAATGCATCATCATAGAAAAACCGATATCGGCCAATCCGCCGTCGCCCGCCAGCACAACGACGTCCTTGTGCTTGTTCGGGAAGCGCGTCGTGAGGCCCCGCTTCAGCCCGCTCGCCACGGCGTTGGTGTCGCCGTAATTCCCGTAGACAAAGGGGATGACCGCCTGGGAAAGCACCAGCCGACCGCATCCGGCCGTCCCGACCGTGATGGTGTCCTCGGGGTTGGGGAAGGCGATGATCGCAAGGCGAAGGAAAAGGGTCATGGCACAACCCGCGCACATCGGATGTTCATCCAGGGCTTCCTTGAATGTGCCGACCTGCGTGACCGAGACCTGCTTGCCGAAAGATCCGTGCTCGACGAAATCCCGATATTCCTTCGCCACGTAGCGTCCGAAACCGGGCGATACCTTCACGTAATCTAGACTCATCGTTTCCTCCTTGCCGTGTAATGATGCCTTTCCTTATTGCGCTTGGCCGAATCAGTGAGCGGGCCTCCCCATTAACCAGATTTAAATAAATCTATCAGAATCTTACGACCCTCGTCAATGAGCCAAAAGACCCAGACGGCGGCCTATTAAGACCTACCGCGTCTGCCGATGGATTCTGAGCGATTTCTATGAGTTAGGAACCATCTTTACTATAGAGCACTCGACGCCGGATAGTCAACAGAAAACCGGTCCCGCTATTTAAGAAGATCTCGCGCCGGGCGCAGCCGCGTCCGGTTGCAGGCCTCGATCCGCCTGCCGTATAATGATCGTGCCATGGATCGAGAAACGAAAAGCCTCTACCAGGACGTTACGCGTTTCATTCGTCACCCCGAGGACCGCGAGTTCGAACCCCTGGCCCTCCGTGTTTTCGAGCTTCAGTTCAGAACAAACCGACCGTATCGGAAATACTGTGAACGAAATGGAATGATGCCGAGCCGCGTCCGATCGTGGCGTGAAATTCCGCCCGTCCCGCTCGCGGCGTTTAAAGAGGCGGACCTGGCCGGCTACCCGCCCGAGGCGATATTCGAGTCGAGCGGCACCTCGCAGGGACCCGCCCGGCGGAGCCGTCATATCATCCCGTGGCTGGATCTCTATCGTGAGTCGATCCTGCCCAATTTCAAGGCCCATCTTCTCCCGGACGGGGCGCGCCCTTGGATGGCGATCTTGACCGGTTCTCCGGTGCTCTGGCCACGATCATCGCTGGCCCACATGATGGAGGTGGTTCGCCATGCGTTCGGGAGCCCGGATTCGGCGTATTATTTCACCCATTCCGGGACCGACATGCCGTCTCTGCTTCGGGACCTTGAACGGGCCAGCCGGGGGGATCGGCCGGTTCTTCTGATGGGAATCAGCCCGGCCCTCCACGCTCTCATCGAGCACGGCCGGAGGAAGGGACGACGATTCCGCCTTCCATCCGGGAGCCGGCTCATGGACACGGGGGGATTTAAGGCCGGCCGGATCCGCCTCGCGAAAAATGAACTTTACGCCCGCTACCAAGAATTCCTGGACATTCCCCCTTCCCACATCGTCAACGAGTACGGGATGACGGAAATGTGCTCCCAGTTCTACGATAATACTCTGGCCGATTATGCCCAAGGAAAATCCGGAGGCGCTTCCCGGCCCCGGCACAAGCGGATTCCCCCTTGGGTCCGGACGCTCGTGATCGACCCCGAAACGATGGAGGAGCTTCCACCGGGTCAAACCGGACTTCTCCGACACCTCGATCTGGCGAACCTGGGCTCGGTGATCTCGCTACAGACCGACGATCTCGGACATCGGATCGGTGAGGGGTTCGAAATCACCGGGCGGGCGGAGGGGGCCGAGGCGCGCGGCTGCGCACTCATCCTCGAGGAACTGCGGCAAACATCATGATCGCCCCTTCGGCGGAGCGCCCCGGCCCACGCTTCCCGTTCGACGGTTTCTTCATACCGCCGGGAATCCGGCCGGACCGATATGCCCGCCGGAAGATTAACGGCCTCGTGGTCCGGTTTCCGGTGCTCACGCCGGCTCTCTGCGCCGAAATCGCCGATCGGCTTCGGGAAGCACAGGAGTCCCATCTGGCGGCGATGCCCACAAAGTCGCTTCTGGATGCGGCCGAGGTCGTGGTGGCTCGCTGGCTTAACGATCGCGATGCCGTCCGGATTGAGGCCGAAACCATCCTGCCGATGGTGACGGGACTCTCGCCCTCCATGGTCCGCCTCGGACTTTCCCGGATGCTCGAGGACCTCCGAACGGATTCCCTCCGAAGGATCCTCGAGCGGGATCTGGGCGATATCCGGTATCTGGAGGAATTCCGACCGCTTCCGGAGGCTCCTCATCGATTTCGCCGGGCCATGGGTTACCGGCTCACCACGCAGATTTTCTCCGGAAATATTCCCGGGCTGCCGGCCTGGGAAATCCTGCTCACGCTGCTTCTGAAATCGGCCTGTCTGTGCAAAGTCTCATCGGAAGAACCCGTCTTCGCCCCTCTCTTCGCCCGGACGCTCGCCGAGGTCGATCCCCGTCTGGCCGACGGCCTCGCCGTGATCGGGTGGGCCGGCGGCTCCCCCCGCGCGCGCAAGATCGAGGAGACGATCTATGGCCGAAGCGACCTGGTGATCGCGACGGGAAGCGACGCCGCCGTTTCGGCCGTCCATCGGTCCATGGCCCGAACCCATCCACTGTGCCGGTTCATCGGATACGGCCACCGCCTCAGTCTGGGGCTGATCGGTCGCGAGGCCCTCGCGGAGCGGTCCGGGATAAAACGCGCGGCGAAGCGCGCGGCGCTCGACATCGCGATGTATGACCAGCAGGGATGTCTTTCTCCCCACGTTCTCTACGTGGAGACCGGCGGAGGTTGTTCGGCCCGGGAATTCGCGAGAGCGCTGGCACGCGCGCTGGATCATCTTGAAAGGGAGCTTCCACGCGGGGCGGTCGAGACCCGGGTCTCGGCCCGGTTAAGACTCATCCGATCGGGCCAGGAGGTTCGCGAGGCGGTCGGGAAAAAGGTTCACGTGTACGGAAGTCCCAAAGGGACCGTCTGGACCGTTATCTACGAGTCCGATCCGGCCTTCGTCCCCTCCCCTCTCTACCGCACGGTCCGTGTCAAGCCCGTGCGTGATCTTCGAAAGGTCATTCCGTTATTGAAGGACTGGCGCACGCATCTCCAGGCGGTCGGGCTTTTGGTTGCCGATTCGAGACTCATGGAACTGGCCGAGGCGCTCGGTCGCGCCGGAGCCCATCGGATTTGCCCTCTGGGATCCATGCAGCGGCCCCCCTCGGGATGGGCCCAGGACGGCCGGCGTCCCGTGGTCGAACGAATTCGCTGGGTGGATCTTGAAACGCCGTAAGGGGTAAGGCGTGAGGAGAAAGGGGAAAGGTCAGGAAAGTAGAAGGGCCGATTTCTTACGATACGTCTGTCAGACGTCCGCGGAACCGATCGGGATCGAGGTCGAACGGGCGAGCGGCTGCAGTATCACGGAGCGCTCGGGGAAAGAATACCTCGACTTCATCTCCGGCATCGGGGTCGCGAACATTGGACATTCCCATCCGGACGTGATCAAGGCCGTTTCGAACCAGGCTCCCCGTTATCTTCATGTCATGGTGTACGGCGAATTTATTATCGCCCCGCAGGTCCGCTTGGCCCGGCGGCTGGCCGAGGTGGCCCCTCCTCCCCTCTCGGTGACCTATTTCACAAACAGCGGGACCGAGGCCGTGGAAGGGGCGCTCAAGACGGCGAAGAAATACACGAAGCGCGAAAGGCTGGTGGCCTTTCGCAACGGATTTCACGGCGACAGCCACGGATCGCTCTCGGTCACCGGGAGGGAAGTTTACCGCAAACCGTTTCACCCGCTTCTGCCCGGGATCTCATTCCTTCCCTTCGATGATCAAAACGCATTGAAGGCAATTGACGGGAAAACGGCCGCGGTGATCATCGAACCGATCCAGGGGGAGGGCGGGGTCAACGTCCCGGGTCGGGATTATCTTAAGGCCCTTCGGAGCCGGTGCGATGAGACCGGCGCGCTTCTTATTTTCGATGAGGTGATGACCGGGCTGGGCCGCACCGGTAAACTTTTTGCGTGCCAGCACTGGGGCGTCACGCCCGACTTTCTGGTCTTGGCCAAGGCGCTGGGAGGCGGAATGCCCCTCGGGGCCTTCATCGGGCGGCCCGAAATCATGAAGACGCTCTCGGTAGACCCACCGCTCTCGCACGTGACGACTTTTGGCGGCCATCCCCTCTCGTGCGCCGCCGGGCTGGCCGCGCTCGATTATCTCTTGGAAAAAAAACTTCCGGAACGGGCCGAAAAACTGGGACGGGTTATCATGGCCAAATTGAAAGGGCTTTCCGACCTCGGAGGGGTCAGGGAAGTCCGCGGGAAGGGGCTGCTGATCGGGCTCGAACTGGCCAACCCGGACCTGACCCGGAGGTTCGTTGGAAACTGCCGGGAGGCCGGCTTACTCCTGGGCTGGACGCTCCATTCCGATACGGTCGTCCGGCTGGCACCCCCGCTGATTCTTACGGACCGTGAGATGGAGCGGGGGCTTGAGATCATGCGGCAGGCGCTTTCCGACGCCGTTCGTGAAACCGGCCCTCGGACCCGGGGCCGATCCTCTCATCGCTGAGAGAGCCGCCGTCCCTCCTCAACGACCTGTCTCAGTTCTTCCGGACTTACTCGTTTCTGACCCAGATAATCATTGATGGCCTGAATGAAGGCGCGGTCCAGATCCTCCGTCTTTTTAAGGCGCCGTTCCATTATGGTTTCGAACCGATGAGACTCGTTGGGCGTCGGCCATCCTTTGAAAAACAATTGATAGGCCTGACCGAAACCGCCCTTCCAGGCCGGGCCCTCGGACCCGGGTCCCGCTAAGGGAGGGGAATCGGTTCGGTTCGTGACCTTCAGATAGCACCGATAGGCCGACACCAGCCGACCCAGATCCTCCGGCCCGCGTTTCTTAAATAGGTTCCACATCCCCCTGACATCAAATTCCCGGGATCCAACCCGCGCCGTCAGCTCCCCCCGCCCTGAGGGCTCCACCCCGAACCAAAATGGTAGGCGACATTAATCATGAGGGTAAAACCGTTTCCGTTTAATTTTTCGGAGAGCGCCCCCTGATGATCAATCCCGTCCGCCTCATCGAACCTCACGTAACGGAAAACCAACCTCCCGCCCGCCGAGAGATGCCGGCTAAGAAAGTAGTCCAGCCCGCCGCCGATGTTCAGGCCCCGCCCGGTATAGGTGACGTCCCCGTCCCCCGAGGCCGTGAAGGCGCCGCCTTCAACGGTCAAATCCTGCCGGGTCAGGCCGAGGAGGAGGTAGGGCTGGGCCGGCTTATCCGGGCGGAAGCCATAAAGCGCGTTGA
>CAYJTJ010000020.1:0-2966 GCA_964372835.1 uncultured Nitrospirota bacterium | reverse complement strand
ATGTGTAGCTTTCGTCCTTGGAGGGAAACTTTCCCTGCTCGACATCGGTCTTGAACCGCTTCACCGCCTCCAGCGCCTCGGCCCTCAGGTTGGCATAGGTCCGGACAAAGGTGGGGTGAAAACGATCGAACAGGCCCAAGAGGTCGTGCAGTACCAAAACCTGGCCGTCACAGTAAGGGCCGGCCCCGATCCCGATCGTCGGCACCGAGACCGATCGTGTGATCCTCCGGCCGAGTTCGAGCGGGATTCCCTCGAGGACGATCGCGAAGGCCCCGGCCTGCTCGACCGCTTTGGCGTCTTCGAGAATCCGATCGGCCGCCGTCTTTTCCCGTCCCTGGACCTTGTATCCCCCCATCCGGTGAACCGATTGGGGCGTGAGGCCCACGTGGCCCATCACCGGAATATCCAGCCGGACGAGGGTCTGGATCCGGTCGGCCACGGCCGCGCCGCCCTCGAGCTTCACGGCCGACGCCCCGGCCGCCAGAAACGCCCCCGCATTACGGATCGCGTCGGCCTCACCGGCCTGAAACGAAAGAAAGGGCATGTCCCCGATCACCAACGCGCGCCTGACCGCGCGGCAGACGATCCGCGTGTGGTAGACCATCTCCTCCATCGTGACCGAAAGCGTATTTTCATTTCCCTGAATCACCACGCCCAGCGAATCCCCGACCAGGATCATGTCGATTCCGGCCAGATCCACAATCTGGGCGAACGGAAAATCGTAGGCCGTCAGCATGGTCAGCTTCCGGCCCGGCTTCTTCTTAACGATCTCGGGGATCGTCACACGGCTCATCGCATCGTTCCCTTGAGATTCACTCGGCCGACCCCTGTTTTCCCGATCGCTTGGCCGATTCGAGCGTGTTGACCAACAGCATCGCGATCGTCATCGGTCCGACGCCGCCCGGCACCGGGCTAATCCAACCGGCCTTTTTGGAGACCTCGGCGTAATCGACGTCCCCGGCGAGGCTCCCGTCCGCCAACCGGTTGATTCCCACGTCGATGACGGCCGCCCCCTCCTTCACCATATCGGCCGTGACGAATCGCGGTTTTCCGACGGCGGCGACGAGAATGTCCGCCTCACGGCAGACCGAGGCCATATCTCGTGTTCGGGAATGACAGACCGTGACCGTGGCGTTCCGGTGCATCAACAACAGGCTTAGCGGCCGGCCGACCAGGTTGCTCCGTCCCACCACGACGGCGCGCCGACCCTCGATCGGAATCTTGTGGTAATCAAGCATGGCCATCACGCCGGCCGGGGTGCAGGGCACGAAAACCGGCGATCCCATCGTGAGATGTCCCACATTGATGGGATGAAGCCCGTCCACATCCTTTGCCGGCAAGGTCTCGTACAGGACCCGTTCGGTCTGGATCTGTTTGGGAAGGGGAAGCTGAATCAGTATTCCGTGAATCTTGGCATCGGCGTTGAGCCGCCGAACCAGGTGAATGAGATCGGACTGGGAAGCGGACTCGGGCAGACTGTGTTCCTCCGAGGTGATGCCGACCTCCTCGCAGGCCTTCCTTTTATTTCGAACGTAGATGACCGAGGCCGGATGGTCCCCGACCCGGATGGCGGCCAGGCCCGGCCGGCGGCCTTCCGCCTGAAGCCGAATCACCTCGTCCTTGATCCGGGCCCTGATCTCGGCCGCGATCTTTTTGCCATCGATGATTTCGGCCATTTATTCTCCATCCCGTCAGGCGTTAGGCGTGAGTCGTTAGGAGATAATATTTCCCCCTTACGCCTTACCCCTCACTCCTCACGGCACTTAATCACTCTCTTCTCCGTAATAATCCAATCCACCCGAATGTCCCGCGCTCCCTCCGGAACCTCCGGAACCATCTGCAGTTCAAAGGCCAGCGCGACGACCGGAATTTTTCCGGACAGATCCGAAAGATACCGATCGTAGTAGCCGCCCCCCCGTCCCAGGCGGCGTCCCGTCTCGTCAAACGCGACGCCCGGGGTCACGATCAGATCCATCCCCACCGCCTCGACCGGCCGAAAGGCCTCCGGCTTCGGCTCCGGAATTCCCAAGGGAGCCGGGGAAAGGTCGCGGACGGGATCTTTCAGTTCCGAGAGAAGAAGTCGCTTCTCGGCGGGGTCCATCTTTGGGACGGCGACGCGTTTCCCCCGGACCAGGGCATGCGCGATCATCCCGGTCGTCTCGACCTCGCTGCCGTACGAGACGTAGAAATTAACCCAGCTCGCCGCGCGCATCGCCTCGAGCGCAAACAGCCGTTCGAGGATATCGGCGCTTCGAATCACCCGTTGGGCCGTCGTGATCTTGTCCCGACGCGCCAAAAGCTCTTTACGAAGCCGCCTTTTCTCATCGTCCATCATGATGCCGGGAACCGCCGCGCCATCGCCCGCGCGGCGTCGGTGTTCGATCGTCCTCCGGGTGAGCGGGTAGGTTATCAGGGAGGGTTGGCTAAGTCAAGGCGGGCGGATGTCTTGCCCACCCCCAGTTTTTACGTGACCCTCGACAAGGGATTCCATCGCCGATCCTATGCGTCTGAGGGAGATTCGGTCTTCCGGGCGGCATCGGATTGGCCTGGGACGCAGCCGTTACTGCATCCCAGGCGGTGGTTTGGGTCTTCGAGAGTCCTCGACCGCATGATCGGCTCTTCCACCCCTTGCCTTCGGGTCAAAACTGGGGGTGGGCAAGGGGCGGATGTCATTTGTGGTTCCACCGGGTGAGCGGGCGGCCGCCGCAGCGAGGGCCCCGCCCCGACGAGCCCTTCATGAGCCGGTGGTCCCGGGCCTGAGCGCTGAGGCACACTTGGAGCCACCGTAGAATGAACAGATCCCCATTCTGACCGCGAATATGGCCGAAGGCCTTTGACCGGTGGCCATGGACAAACCAGTACGATCGGTGCGACTTGTGCCTCAAGCGAAGGCCTGGGGCCGCCGGCTCTAATCGGCATCCCGTGATTTGGCTGGGCCCTGCCGGGGCGGGGCCCGTGTGGGCCGC
>CAYJTJ010000019.1:0-24299 GCA_964372835.1 uncultured Nitrospirota bacterium | reverse complement strand
CCGATTGACGCATGAGGGACGCCGGGTCTGGGACTCGATCGCCCAGGAGATCATCGGCCCGCCGTGATGAATGATCGGGGGCAGAGTCTCGACGGGGGTGTCATGGAGAAGATTCCACGGAGGACGTTCTTCGCCCGCATGATCGGATTCATCGCGGGTCTCATCGGGACGGTTCTGGCGATCCCCTTGGTCGGGACCGTGGTCTCGCCCGCGTACCGCCGTCGGGCAAGAGACTGGGCCGAGGCAGGGTTGTTGAGCCAGCTCACGCCCGGTCAGCCCAAGGAGCTTTCCTATGTGGTGAGCCTTCAGGACGGGTGGTTTAAGACCTCGGCCATGAAGTCCGTCTGGGCCGTCGTCGATCCCGACGGAGTCGTCGCGATTTTCTCCCCGCTATGCCCCCACCTGGGTTGCGGCTATCGGTGGAATCCCGCGGATCTGAAATTTATGTGTCCCTGCCACAACAGCGTTTTCGATATCCACGGAAACGTTCTGAGCGGCCCGTCCCCTCGGCCGCTGGATCGGCTCCCCGTGAAAATCGAGAGCGACCATATCTTCATCATCTATAAGGAATACAAGTCCGGAACTTCCAAGCAGGTCGAGTTATGAAGATGCTCAAGAAGGTCTACCGATGGTTGGACCAACGGCTGAAGCTCAAGCCGATTCAAAGTTTTCTTCTAGACGAGCCGATTCCCGGTGGGGCCAGCTGGGCCTACGTCTTCGGCAGCAGTACCCTCTTCCTTTTCGGCCTTCAAATGGTGACCGGGATGTTCCTGGCCCTTTACTACGCGCCGACACCGGATCACGCCTACGATAGCCTCCAGTTCATCATGTCCTCCGTGACCTTTGGCTTTTTTGTTCGAGGGCTTCACCACTGGGGCGCAAGCGCCATGGTGGTTGCGGTTGGACTCCATATGCTCCAGGTCTACCTTTACGGAGCCTACAAATCTCCCCGGGAGGTGATGTGGATGGTGGGGGTTCTCCTCTTCATCCTGATATTGGCCTTTTCCTTCAGCGGATATCTCCTCCCGTGGGATCAAAAGGCCTACTGGGCCACCCAGGTCGGCATCAACATGGTCGGGACGATTCCCCTGATCGGGGGCGACCTCGTCAGGATCATCCGCGGGGGAGAACAGCTCGGCGCGTTAACCCTGACTCGGTTCTACGCCCTCCATGTCCTTTTCCTTCCGCTCTCGACCCTGGGGCTGATCGTCCTTCATCTTTTTATCCTCCGGCGGGTCGGCCCGGCCGGTTCGTTCGGAGAGGAGAGGGGAAAATCTTTGGAGCCGTCCCCACCGATGGAGCGAAGGCAGGAAACTCGGTCGGAACCCTTCTATCCCCGCCAGGTCTTCATGGACGCCGTGATTATCGGGGCGGTCTTTCTGACGGTGGTCGCCATGGCGATCTTCCTGCCCTTTCCATTGGCGGATAAGGCGGACCCTTCCGATTCGAGTTTCAGGCCCGTCCCGGAGTGGTATTTTCTATTCTATTATCAGGCCCTGAAGTATTTTCATGGTCCTCTGGAACCGGTGGTGACCTGGATTCTCCCCATGATATTTTTCGCGCTCCTCCTGGGGCTTCCGTTTATCGATCGGAGTCCCGTGCGTCATCCGGTCCGTAGACCCCGTGCAATCTTGGTGGGAGCCGTCTTTCTCATCGGGGTATTCGGACTCATGGGGGTTTCACTCCGGGAAATCTATTCGATTCCCACCACCCATCCTTCCATCGTGCGGGGTCGGGATCTTTACGCCAAACTTCAATGCAACGGATGCCACCGAATCCACGGCTCCGGCGCGGCGGTGGGCCCGGACCTGTCCTATGTGGGCGCCGCGCGCGACCGCGATTGGTTGGTCCGCCATTTCATGGATCCGCGTTCGGTCGTTCCGGATTCCATCATGCCCGCCTATCCGCTCACCCCGGCGGAACTCGACGATCTCACCCGTTACATGTTGAGCCTGAAGTGAGGGGCCGTGGAGTATAAGGATTATTACAGGGTTCTCGGGGTCTCCAAAACGTCCACGGAAACGGAGATCCGAAAGGCTTTTCGGAAGCTCGCGCGCCAGTACCATCCGGATCTCAACCCGGGCGATAAAGCATCCGAGGAACGGTTTAAGGAAATGAACGAGGCCTATGAGGTCTTGGGCGATCCGGATAAGCGCAGGAAGTACGATGAACTGGGATCGAACTGGGAAGAGATCCAGCGGAATCGGGAGTATGCCCGACGGTACGCCGAACCGGGATTTGAAGGATCCTCCGAGGAGTTCGACCTGGGGGACTTTTTTACCACCTTTTTCGGCCGGAGGGCGGCCGGATTTCAGGCGGACCCTTTCGCATCGGGGCCGCGGCGGGGCGCGGATCTCGAATTCGAAATTTCGATAACGCTGGAGGATCTTTACCACGGGGGCAAGAAGGCTTTGAGAGTACCGGTGGGAGAAGTCTGCGCCCAATGCGAGGGAAGGGGGATGAGGATGGAATCCTCTCTCGGTGGAGGGCGACGCCGTGTAATCTCCTCGGCCCGGCCCTGCCCCGTCTGCCGTGGAACCGGCCGGATCGCGAACGATCGAGAGATCCAAGTCGCGGTCCCGAAAGGCGTCCAACAGGGTTCGAGGATCCGCCTCGCCGGAATGGGTGAAAAGGGGGTGCAGGGCCGGGAGAGCGGAGATCTCTACCTTGTGATTTCCGTGATCCCCCACCGGATTTTTCGTCTGGACGGTTATGACCTGGAGGCCGATCTTCCGTTATGGCCGGAGGAGGCCGCACTGGGAACGCAGATCTCGATCCCGACGCTGGATAAAAAGGTTCTCCTCAAAATTCCTCCAGGCACTCCCTCCGGAACGCGTCTGCGTCTGGCCGGAAAGGGGCTGCCCATGGACCGGCGAGGAGGGTCGGGGGATCTTTACTACCGCACCCGGATCGTCGTGCCGGCCCGGATGGATTCTAATGAAAGGAGTCTATTCAGCGAACTTAAGCGGCTTAGACAAGAGGGGGGGAAGATCGATTCGATCCGAAGGCACCTGGGGTGAGTCATGTCAAACGGCCCGCTCGCGAATCCCATGGGGAATTCGTCTCCGCCTTTCAATGAGGATCCGGGGGGGAGGCGGCCATCCGGCGGAAGATCAATGATGATGGAAATACTCGGGGCCTTTCTTCTTGAGGAGTCCTTGGAAGGCCTCGACCACGGCCGGGTCAAACTGGGGGCCGGAATATTTCCGCAACTCGGAGACGAGTTTTTCGACCGGTTGCGCCTTTCGATAGGGTCGGTCGGAGGTCATCGCATCGATCGTGTCCGCCACCATGATAATCCTTGCGCCGATGGGAATCTGATCGCGGTTTAATCCGCCGGGATACCCCTGGCCGTTACAGCGTTCATGATGATGGAGGATGATCTGCAGAATAATATCGGAAAGCCCGACCGGCTCCAAAATTTTTACGGCATTTTCCGGGTGTTTCTGCATGACCCGGAACTCCTCCTCGGTCAGGCGCCCCTCTTTTAGGAGAATGTCCTCGCTGCTTCCGATCTTTCCAATGTCGTGCAGAATTCCGCCGATCGCGATCTCATCCGTCTCCTTCGGGGGCAGGCCAATTTCCTCGGCGAGGGCCGCGGCATAGCGCGACACGTTCTCGGAGTGACCGGAGGTATAAGAGTCCTTTACCTCCATTGTTGCGACGAGCGAACGGATGGTTTTGACGTAGCTCTGATGAAGTTCGGAAAACAGGGTGGCATTCTCGATGGCGGACGACACCTGGCCCGCCAGAAGCGTGATGAACTCAAGATCGCCCTCCGTGAATGGCACCGATTTCGGGCTGCTCTTGGAGATGTTCAAAACGCCGAGCAATCGGTCTCCCGTTTCGGGAAGACGATTCAGTGAGGATAGAACCATGTTCCCTTTGCCGATGAGGGGGACGGAGACGGATGAAAGGATTTCGTCGTCGGCAAGAACGTGGGCCAAGTGGGGATTCTCGGTCACCCCCCCCTGGATGATGATCGGTTTTCGGGTATCGGCGACCATGCCGGCGATTCCCTCCCCAAGGCTCTTCGACAGCTTCGCCTCGATGACCCGCGAGAAGCCGGAGTGCGCTTTTACCTGCAGTTTCTGTCGCACCTCATCGTAAAGCATCAGGGATGCTCGCTCGGCCTTGGTCTCTAACCGGGCGCATTCGACAATCTGGTGGAAGATCTGATTGATATCCGTTCCGACCAGGCGCCGGTTAATATCGAACAAAGGCATCAGGGAGCGGAGCCGGATGTTTTCCTTGATCAACTGGTTTTTTTCGGCCGCCTGACGGATCGCGGTGAGCAGCTCACTCTTGGTGAAGGGCTTGACGACAAAACCGAGCGTCCCCAGTTTGAGCGATTCGATCGCGATGTTGACCGTGCCGTGTCCCGTGACCACGACGATCGCTATGCCGGGATCGTGTTTCTTGGCCGCATCGATCAACTCCAGGCCGCTCATCCCGCGCATCCGGATGTCCGTTAGGAGCAGATCGAACGGCTGGTCTTCGAAAAGCTGCAGTGCGGCCAGGCCGTTCGAGGCCGATTTGACCTTGTACCCCTCCTGGGTCAGAAACCGCGTGCAGAGCTCGACGATGGTGGGCTCGTCATCGACTAAGAGAATCCTTTCCTGAGGCATGGGCGGCTAGCCTGTTTGAAGGTGGAGCTCTTCTTTGACGGGGAGTCGGATCACGAAGAGAGTTCCCTCGCCGTTTTCGCTGAACACCTCGATCCGGCCGCTATGTCGCTCGATGATCCCATAGCTCACGGCGAGGCCCAGTCCGGTCCCCATCTCTTCCTTGGTGGTGAAGAAGGGATCGAATATCTTCTTAATGTTCTCCTTGGAGATACCGATTCCCGTGTCCTTGATTTTGATCTCAATCACATCCCGGGACAAGGGAAGACCCGCATCGCGAAGGGGGGCCACCGTGAAGGGTTCGTTCTGGGGACGCACGGAGGTCTTGATCATCAGCGTGCCTCCTCTGGGCATGGCATCGAAAGCGTTCTTAATCAGGTTGATAAAGACCTGCTTCATCTGATCCGCGTCGACCGTGACGGCGGGCAGATCCCGGGCATACTCCTCCTCTAGAATAATATTCGACAACTCCGCCTGATGCCGGAGCAGATTGAGCGTTTTCTCGATCAATTGGTTGAGATCCGCCAACTCCCTCTTGACCGGCCTTTTCCGGGCAAAATCAAGAAGGTTCCGCACGATCTCGCGGGATCGGAGGGCCTCGCTTTCGATGACCTTGAGATCCTTTTTCAGGGGATCTTCGTCCTTGACGCTATCGAGCATCAGGGAGGCGAAGCCGAGAATGCTGGTGAGCGGGTTGTTAATTTCATGGGCCACGTTGGTGGCCAACTCACCGATCGAGGCCAACTTGGCGGATTGAATCAGCTGCTGGGTCTGACTCATTTTCAATTCCTGCATTTGGACCTGGACCCGGTTATAAAGCCTGGCGTTCTCGATGGAGGTGGCCGCCTGGTGGGCCGTGATCTCCAGGATCCGCAGATCCTCAAGGGAAAGGCTGTCTCCGGATCGTTTGGGACCGAGCAGGAAAAACCCCATCAGATGATTCTTCCAGGAGACCGGAACAATGGCCGTCACACCGAGGTTTTCCATCTCCTCCCGGAGGAGGTGTACGGCGCTCGGCTGGGTCCGATCGAGTTCGTCGTATACCAGCACCTCCGAGTTTCCACCCTGGTAATGCCGGACGAACGGATGCGAGGCGTCAAGGACGAGAAGCGGGCTCGTTGCGGAGCGAAATCCCGCTAAAACCACCGAGACATATTCGCCCGAGTCTTCATTCTCCAAAACGATGGCCATCCGTTGGACGTTGAAATATCCCATCATCAGATCCCGGACCGAGACCAGCATCTTTTGAAGGTCGACGATCGAACTCAAAAACTCACCGACACGCGACAGGTACTCTTGCGGACTCCGCTCGTTTCTGAAGAAGATCCGCTCCGTGACCCGCTGGAAGAGTCTGCGCAGAGGCTCGAATCCGAGGGCCATGAGGAGCGCTCCGATGACCACGCTCAAGGTGAATCCCACCGTGTCTTGAAAGAAGCGCTGGGACAAAAGGATGAGCGTGGCGTAAAACGTGAGCGTGGTCAGCAGGAGAAAGGAATAGACGATCGTGCGGACGGCAACGATCTTGATATCCAGAAGGCGATATTTCGTGATGGCGTAGGTGATAAATGAAATCATGATGATCGTAAACGGCGGGCCCAGCCAGATGAAGCGATAATTGCCGAACAGCGGGAAGACGAGATTGAAGAGAGCCCCGAACATCGTGGAGATGAACGTCCCGGCCAATACGTACCGGATCTGCATCCGCTGAGCTCCCTCGGACAGACGGTATTTTTGGTAGAGGTGGAAGAAGGCCAGGCCCATGATCGAGATGAACCAGACGGCGTAGAGGAGGTAATCCGCCTGTTTAAGAATGGCCTCCCTTCCCCAGGGCCGTTCCACCACCGACTGGATCAGAAAGCCCGTCGAGGGGAATAGGAGGATGAGACAGGCCGGGAAGAAGTAGATGAGAACCGTGCGATGAATCGAGAGGGTCGTGATCGGGTAGGGGAACGCGAGCGAAAAATAATAAAAATTGCTGGCGATCAAAGCGGCGGCAATGTAGTAGATCTGACTCCAAAGCTTGGCCCAATCCAACGAGGGGGTGATGCGGAAGAGGCCGAGGCCCAGCGACCAGAGCGCGACGCAAAGAACCGTCAGGGTGAAGGTGATATGACTGGTTTTAAACCGACCCCGCTTGTAAACGAAAGTCGCCAGAATGAGATTGAGGGCGGCAACGATCAGGAGGATAAGACTCTTTATATCCATAGGGCCATTTCCTGATTGGATCCGTCTCGAGTCTCAGGACCTAATATAAAGTAATCAAGGGATTCGGTCAACTTCCCGGTCCCGTTATGTTCGGTGAATGAGAGGCCCCAAAGATCAGGGTGACCGTCGGAATGAGGCCTATTTGGGTTTTGAGCAACTGATGACCCAGACCTGGGTGGCGAAAGTTTTACGGAATATCGTACGGACGAAGCCAATCTCGAGGAGGAGAGCCTTGAGCTCTTCGATGGGGAGGAAGTGGTAAATGCCCTCCTGGCCTTTTTTCTGGATCATCAGGGCATGCTTCAATATCCGGGTCCCGTGGAAAATTCGGGTGAGCTCTTCCTTCGGGTTTTTGATATATTCCATCACGTTCAGCATGTCCGGAATGGAGGCCAGAAAGACCCACTCGAAATGGACATTATTCTTCGGGGTGGACCAGACCAGCTGGCCACCGGGTTTCAGGATTCGATACATCTCCTCCAGAACCCCGCGAAGCGCCCCTTTCCCGTCCCGGCCTTCAAACTCGATGCAGTATGGGAAAATGAGATTTCCGACGATTCCTTCAAAATGCTTGTCGGGAAACCGCTGCCGGCTTCCGATGTTGCTGTATTCAAGCTCGATGGAGGGGACGGGGGGCAATGTGCCAAGTGTGCGCTTGGCCGGTTCAAGGACAATGTCCACACCAATGACCTTTCCGATCTTGCCTTGGGATTTTTCACAGACCAGCCGGGTCATGCTGATCGGGCCACATCCGGCATCGAGCCATAGGCTTCCCGGTGTGGGTTCGATTAATTCCAGTATGGTTCGTTTGAGAGCGCGATAGGGACCGCTCTTCTCAAGGGATTGGTAAACCTCCCCGTACTCCCTCCAGAACTTGACCTCTTCATTCCACTGATTGTAGGTGCGCCGATCGGCCGGGTTGCCGAGGCGAGCACCGGCGACCTCGCTTGCGGGAACCGAACCCTTGGGGGATCGCTCCATGACAATGCCCTCTCGGATGGAATGGTTCGGAATGGGTTGGATCCGTTCGATCATTATACCTCCGTCGGACAGAGGTGTCAAAGCTCACGCTCTCCAAGGAAATAGAACTTGACAATGGAATGACCAATCGTTACAATGAAATCAAGCGATTCAGTCGCCTGTCCGAGTCCGGGCATAAAAGAAGAGCCAGCCCACATTATTTGAATAAGGCAAGTTGCCTTTCTTAATGGAATTAATCGGTTAGGTTCTTTTTCAAGCCCCGGAGCCAGGGGCCTACACGGAATAACAAACGAAGGAGGGCCGATGTTCGAACGCTTTACGGATAAGGGGCGGAAGATCATCATCCTTGCGCGGGAAGAGGCCGAACGGCATCAGAACGATTACCTGGGAACGGAGCATCTCGTGCTGGCGATTCTTCGGGAGGCGGACGGGATCGCCCTGGCGATCGCGAAGAAGATGGGACTCTCCCCGGAACAAGTTCGACTCGAGATCGAGCGGAATCTTCCCAGCGGGGGGACCACCATGACCTTCGGCGAGATCCCGTTCACGCCCCGCGTCAAGAAGGTGATCGAGTTCGCGGTCGAGGAGGCCCGCCTCCTAGGCCACAACCATATTGGGAGCGAACATCTTCTACTCGGCCTTCTGCGCGAAGAAGAAGGGATCGGGGGCAAAGTCCTGCGGACCCTCGGGGCCAATCTCTTGACCGCACGACAGTTGACGGTTAATTTCCTCCGGAAATCGATTCCACGGGAGAGGGAAAAGAAGAGCAATACGCCCGCCTTGGACGAGTTCGGACGCGACCTGACCCAGCTGGCCGTTGAGGGATCACTCGATCCCGTCATCGGTCGGGCCGATGAGATCGAGAGGGTCCTCCAAATCTTGAGTCGCCGGACGAAGAACAATCCCGCCCTCATCGGGGAGTCGGGGGTGGGAAAAACGGCCATTGTGGAGGGCCTCGCTCAGAGGATCGTTTCCACCGAGGTCCCGGACAATCTTCTCAATCGCCGGGTCATCGCCCTCGATCTAGGCTCCCTCGTGGCCGGAACGAAATACCGGGGCCAGTTCGAAGAGCGATTGAAGGTCGTCATGAAGGAAATCGTCCAGGCCGGTAATATCATTATATTCATCGATGAGCTTCACACCCTGGTGGGGGCCGGTGCGGCCGAGGGCTCGATCGATGCCTCGAATATGTTGAAGCCGGCGCTGGCCCGTGGCGAGATTCAGTGCATTGGGGCCACGACTCTGGACGAATACCGGAAACATATCGAAAAGGACGGCGCCCTGAAGCGTCGGTTCCAGCCCATTTTCGTCCAGCCCCCCAATGTGGATGAAACCATCAAAATCATCCAGGGCCTTCGAGACCGGTATGAAGACCACCACGGCGTCGAAATCACCGAAGAGGCGATCATCGAAGCGGTCCGGCTTTCCGATCGGTATATTACCGACCGATTCATGCCGGATAAGGCGATTGACGTCATCGATGAAACCGGCTCTCGCGCCAAGCTGAAAAGCTACCTCCTTCCCGAGGATCTGAAGGTCTCGGAACAGGAACTGAAGAGGGTGACTCGGGAAAAGGAACTGGCCGTCACCCTCCAGAATTTCGAAGAGGCGGTCCGCCTCCGGGAGGAAGAGGAACGAAACCGGCGCCACCTGGAAGAGGCCAAGCGCGAGTGGAAGAAGAACAAGGAGAAGAACCGGCCGGTGATTTCGAAGGAGGACGTGGGGTACGTGGTGTCCAAGATGACCGGAATCCCCCTCTTTAAATTGGAAGAGGGCGAATCCCAAAAACTCCTTCATATGGAAGAGGCCCTGCACAAGCGAATCATCGGTCAGGAAGAAGCGATTACGGCCATGTGCCGAGCCATCCGCCGGTCCCGGGCGGGCCTTAAGGAGGCCAAGAGGCCGATCGGCTCGTTCATCTTCCTTGGCCCCACCGGCGTGGGAAAGACCGAACTGGCGAAAACCCTGGCCGAGTTCCTATTCGACGATGAGAACGCGTTGATCCGAATCGATATGTCCGAGTACATGGAAAAATTTACCGGCTCAAGGCTGGTGGGGGCTCCTCCCGGCTATGTGGGATATGAAGAGGGCGGACAGCTGACCGAAATGGTCCGTCGGCGTCCATACTCGGTCGTCCTCTTTGACGAAATGGAAAAGGCCCATCCCGAGATCTTCCACATGATGCTTCAAATCCTTGAGGATGGATGCCTGACGGATAGCCTCGGGAGGAAGGTCGATTTCAAAAACTGCATTTTGATCATGACCTCGAACATCGGGACCAAGTTGATTCACAAAGCGGTGTCCCTGGGATTCCAAAAAGCGGGCGAAGAGGGCCGGCAGGCCCGAATCAAAGAGGATGTCCTGGGAGAACTCAAGAAGGCCTTCAATCCCGAATTTCTGAACCGCGTGGACGAGGTCGTCGTGTTTCATCCTCTCGACAAGGGCCACCTCATTAAGATCGTGGATCTGCTGATCGAGGAGGTAAACCAACGGCTGTCCGATCGCGGAATTCAGATTGAGGTCGCCCCGGAGGTAAAGGAGTGGCTGGCTCAGGAAGGCTACGAACCGGCCTACGGAGCACGACCGATGCGTCGGGCGATCCAGAAGAACATCGGTGACCCCCTGTCCGAGGAGATTATTCGCGGGCGGTTCAAAGACACCAAGCGGATCAAGGTTACCCTTAAGAACAACGCCCCCAATTTTGTCGAAGAAGAAGTAATGGCCGGCGTCTAGACGCTGCCCCCTGAGGTGGTGCGCGGGCACACGCGTTCGGGACGATCGTTGAAATGAGCATCATCCATGAGGCCCTGAAGAAGGCTTCTCAAGATGAGGCCCGTACGCCGCCGGTTGAAAAGGCGCGCCGGTTCCGATTTTCCGCCTCGAGTACTTTTCCCCTTAAGAGGATCCTCATCCGCGGATTTCTTTTCCTGACGCTCATCGCGATCGGATATTTCGCGTTTTTGGAATGGGGGACCCTGAGCGGCCGAAAGGTTATTTCCTTTGGCGGTTCGGGCCAGGCTGAAATGCCGGTGGCGCCGGCTCCCACGCAGGCCACACCGTTTGGAGCATCGCCCCCCGCAGCGGCCCCGGATTCGCAGAAATCCCCCCCATCCCCCTCCGTGCATGAACGGCGAGGCGGGGAGTATTACGTTCAAGGGAGCTATAAGGAGGCCGAGCGCGAATTCGCCGCCGCGGCCGACCTTGATCCGAAATCCGCCGTAGTCCAAAACAATCTTGGTCTGGTTCTAGTGGCGCTGGGTCGAGAGGCGGAGGCCGAGGCACGATACCGGATCGCTCTCGAAGTTGAACCGGGCCACCTTCAGGCGATGAACAACTTAGCCGTACTTTATGGAAAGCAGAACCGGTTGGAGGAGGCGCGTTTTCTTTTTAAAAAGGTCATATCGATTCGGCCGGACTATCCGGATGCGCATCTCAATTACGCCGTATTGCTCGAGCGGGCGGGATACCCGGAAGAGGCAAAGAGACACTAC
This sequence comes from uncultured Nitrospirota bacterium, assembly GCA_964372835.1. GTDB lineage: Bacteria > Nitrospirota > Nitrospiria > JACQBZ01 > JACQBZ01 > CAYJTJ01. Next base: position 12,997 of record CAYJTJ010000019.1, on the reverse strand, counting down.
CAATCCTTTCTGGCGGTGGCCAAGGGCGATCAGGAGCGGGCGATAACGCTGGTCCGAAGGCACATCGATCGATTGAATTAGCCGCGGGCCCGACCGCCTTTCACCCATAACAAACGTGAACATCAAGACGGATGCTCCTGCTCGGGATTGAAACGTCATGCGATGAGACCGCGGCCGCGGTCGTCCAGGACGGGTGCGAGGTCGTATCCAGCGTCCTTTTTACCCAGGACGAGATCCATTCGCGTTTCGGAGGGATCGTTCCGGAGCTGGCCTGCCGGCGGCATTCGGCCGTCATCGATGCGGTGGTGGAGGGGGCTCTCCTTGCTGCATCGGTGGATCTGCGTGAACTATCCGGCATCGCGGTCACGCGAGGTCCGGGTCTCATGGGGGCGCTTCTGGTCGGCGTTTCCTATGCGAAGGCCCTCGCCTACAGTCAGGGTCTGCCGTTGATCGGCGTGGATCACCTCGCGGGACACCTCTCCTCGGTCCGCCTGGGGAAGCGGGATGTCCGTTTCCCGGCCGTCGGCCTTGTAGTTTCGGGAGGCCACACCAACCTATACCGAATCTCGGTGGACGGATCCCTCCAGCTTTTGGGGCGGACGCTGGATGATGCCGCTGGGGAGGCGTTCGATAAGGGGGCCAAAATGCTGGGTCTACCTTTCCCGGGCGGGCCGGCGCTCGATCGCCTCTCCGAGACGGGCGACCCGGCGAGGATCCGTTTCCCTCGGCCCTCTCTAAAAAATGGGCGGTTCGATATGAGTTTCAGCGGGCTGAAGACCTCTCTGCGATATTATCTCGATAAATCAGGCCACCCGGAATCGGATCCCGCCCAGATTCCCGATGTCGCGGCGGCTTATCAGCAGGCGATCGTTGACGTTCTTGTCGAAAAAACCCTATCGGCTGCGCTTCGGTACTCGGTCCGCTCTGTTTTCATCACGGGTGGGGTCGCGGCAAACCGTCTTCTCCGCAAAGAAATGGAGAGGGTTTGTCGGGAGCACAAGATCCACCTGATCATCCCCAGCCCCCCCTACTGTACGGATAATGGGGCGATGATCGCGGCGGCCGGTTTTGCCGTGATCTCCGGGGGCGGGGGGCCGGACACGGATCTGGAGATGAGTCCCTATCTTAAGACTTTCACCGATGGGTTCCGCCTCATCGGTAGTAGGCCGTAGCCGTTGGAGCGAATCGGAAGGCGTGCGTGTACACATTAAAGAAGGTGTAACGGATCGTCCACCGGACGGAGAGGGATATCTCCGATGCGAATCGGGCGATCTCGATATCCTCCTCGCGAACCGGGATGGCCAGTGCAACCGCTTTGGCTTTTACCGCCCCACGAAGATTATCGTCGGTCGCCAGCTCGGCGCTTTGTGCCAACTCGAAGAGATAGTCCTTCATCGTGAAATATTGGACCCAAAAGGGCATCAATTCGAAAACAAGATAGATTCCCGCTGCGATCAAGAGGAGAAAAAAAAAGGGGCCGATCCGGCTCCGCCCGGAACCTTCCCTGAGGGGATTTTTAATCATGGTGGGAATTATCCGATCTTTTGAATCGATTTTCAATCCCTATTTCGCGCGGCGCGGCTCTTTTGGCCGAGTTTCCCTCTCCGGCCCCGCAGCGGGAAAAGAAGCTCAAATCGTATTCCCATTCCTTGACAAAGGCCCATCAACTCCGTATAATTGCCAAGTTTAATTGTGGTTTTCATGAAGGTTTCCGTCCAAGATATTCCGCGGGAAGGCCTTGAACTTCAATACGATTCGGATGCCGCGGCCCTTGATCTGGGAAATATCGGTGCCCGGTTCCGGGCCCCCATTCGTGTTCGGGTTCGACTGTGTCGGTCGGGGGAATCGGTTTCGATTTCCGGCGAGACCGAGGCGGAGGCCGACCTTCAATGTGTGCGGTGCCTGGGCCCGGTTTCGATTCCTCTCCACCTCATGATTCAAATGGTCCTGGATCCGGAGCCGACGGATGAGGAGCCGGAGCGGGGGGAGCATCACGAATTACACCGGGGTGAGCTCGATCTGGACACATATACGGGGAAAACGCTGGACCTGGCCGGCTTGGTGCGGGAGCAAGTCCTCCTGGGGTTGCCCGAATATCCCCTCTGCCGAACGGACTGTCGTGGTCTGTGCACCGGGTGCGGGGCGGATCTGAACCGAGAGGACTGTGCCTGCCCGGGAAGAGCGGCGGGACCTCCCTCGGGTCCGTTTCAAGAGAGGCTCAAGAAAAATAATCCGAAATCAAAACCATAGACTGGACTCCCATGGCGAACCCGAAACACAAGATATCCAAGTCAAGAAGAGATAAACGACGAACCCATGACAAGCTTTCCGCGCCCAGCCTCGGGCTATGCCCCCAATGCCATGAACCAAAAAGGTCCCACTACGTCTGCTTAAATTGCGGGACCTACAAGGGACAGAGCATCATCGAGGTCAAAGAAACCTGAGGCCATGAAACCTTGCGGGCCCTCTGAGAGTTAAAGTTCGAAAGCCGTGAAAGGGGCTCCTCTGAAGATCGCGGTTGATGCGATGGGCGGGGATGATGCGCCGGGGCCTGTGGTTCAGGGTGCGATCCTGGCGGCCCGGGAATACGGGGTCGGAATCATCTTGGTGGGTGATTCCGCTCGTGTAGGGGACGAACTTTCTCGCCACGACATCTCGGCCCTGGATGTATCCGTCCTCCACGCCTCGCAAAAAGTCGAGATGGACGAAATGCCATCTCAGGCGATCCGTCGGAAGCGTGATTCATCGATCTCGGTCGCAACCGGTCTCGTGAAAAAGGGGGAAGCGGTTGCCGTGATCAGCGCCGGCAATAGCGGCGCGACGATGGCGACCGCCCTCTTCATTCTGGGACCCCTTCCGCACGTTGAACGACCCGCCATCGCCACAATCCTCCCGACGTTGAGTGGAAATTCAATCCTGCTGGATGTCGGGGCCAACGTGGACTGCAAGCCGCTCCACCTCTTCCAGTTTGCCACCATGGGACATGAGTATGCCGAGTGGGTCTTGAAAAAATCCCGTCCCCGCATCGGGCTCCTCAGTATCGGCGAGGAGGCCTCCAAGGGAAACGAGGTGACCAAGGAAGCATTTAAGATCCTCAAGGCCAGCCCCCTCAATTTCATCGGCAATGTCGAAGGGCGGGATATCTACTCGGGAACGGCGGACGTGATCGTCTGCGACGGGTTCATCGGAAACGTCGCCTTGAAAATCAGCGAGGGCCTCGCGGATGCCTTGGGTGAACTCCTGAAACGGGAGATTACCGCGACGGCCTGGGGCCGAATCGGTCATCTGTGGTTGCGGTCCGCCTTCGCGCGGTTCCGGCGCAGGGTCGATTACGCCGAGTACGGCGGCGCTCCCCTGCTGGGCATTAACGGCATTTCGATCATCGGCCACGGGCGGTCATCGGCCAAGGCGATCAAAAATGCCGTGAGGGTGGCCAAAACCCTTGCCGAGAAACAGGTGAACGAGCGGATCCAGAAAGATATCTCGGACAGCATGGAGATCTACGGCCGGGTTCACGAGGAATATCTGCAGGCCCGAGGCGAGGGCCGATGAAGAGCCGGATCACGGCGACGGGATCTTATCTCCCTCGGCGGATCATGACGAATCAGGAGCTGGAACGCCGGATCGAGACGACCGAGAGCTGGATCCTGGAACGGACCGGCATCCGCGAGCGTCGAATTGCGGATGAGAGCGAGGCGGCCTCGGACCTTGCCGTTCAGGCGGCCCGTTCGGCGCTGGATTCCGTTGGAATGAATCCCAATGATCTCGAGCTGATCATTGTGGCCACGACGACGCCGGACATGTTTTTCCCATCGACGGCCTGCATCGTTCAGGACCTCCTGGGGGCCCGACAGGCCGTGGCCTTCGACCTCGCGGCCGCCTGCTCCGGTTTTCTTTTCGCCCTCTCGGTGGCCGATCAGTATGTTCGAAGCGGCGCCATGAAAAACGCGCTCGTGATCGGAAGCGAGGTCATGTCGCGCATCGTGGACTGGACGGATCGCAACACCTGCGTTCTCTTCGGCGATGGAGCGGGCGCCGCGATATTGGAGAGGGGCCGGGGCGATCGGGGGATTCTGGCGGCGAATCTTCACTCCGACGGTCGGTGCTGGAATCTCATTCAGGTTCCGGGAGGCGGTTCCCGCCTCCCTCCTTCACCGTCCATGCTGGCCGAACGGAAGCCGTATGTCAGGATGAAGGGGAACGAAACCTTCAAGATCGCGGTTCGAACGCTGGAAGAGTCGGTCCACGAAACCTTGAAGGCCGCCCAGGTTAAACCCGAAGACCTAGCCCTGTTGATTCCCCATCAGGCCAATCTTCGAATTATTCAAGCGGTGGCCCGGCGATTGGGTCTATCCATGGAACGGGTGATGTTGAATGTGGAACGGTACGGAAATACGTCGGCCGCCTCGATTCCCATCGCCCTGGATGAGGCGGTTCGCGGCGGCCGGGTGAAGCCCGGCGACCTCCTCCTGTTCGAGGCGTTCGGGGCCGGATTAACCTGGGGTTCGGTGCTTGTCCGGTGGTAGGTGTCCGCGATGGAACCTCGCATAAGGCAAGGGAAAACGGGGCATCACCGTGCGCGGCCATCGGCCCGCTTCGGGCGTATTTTTTTGTTGACATCGCACTGGGAATTTAGCAATATCGGGATCACTTAGAAATGTCGGTCGCGGTCCTCTTTCCAGGACAGGGGTCCCAGTATGTCGGGATGGGGGCCGATCTCATAACGGTCTCGGAGGAAGCGCGTCGGATTTTTCGAACGGCCGGAGACGTTCTGGGATACGATCTGGCGGCCCTTTGTCGAGAAGGTCCGGCGGATCGGCTCGATCTGACCGAGTACACTCAGCCGGCCATTCTGACCGTCAGCATCGCGGCCTGGGTCGTCTGTTCTGAGAAGGGGGTGCGGGCGACGGTGATGGCGGGGCACAGTCTGGGCGAGTATTCCGCGCTCGTGGCCTCGGGGAGCCTGGATTTTCGGGACGCCGTCGTCCTGGTTCGGAACCGGGGGCGATATATGCAGGAAGCCGTTGCGCCCGGAGTCGGGGCGATGGCGGCGATCCTCGGTCTTAACCGAGACCGCGTCGTGGAGATCTGCCGGAGAGCCTCAGAGGCCGGCGTGGTCTCCGCGGCCAACATCAATTCCCCCGTTCAAATCGTGATTGCCGGTGAAAAAAAGGCGGTAGAGGCGGCGATGGCGCTGGCCAAAGAGAGCGGCGCGAAACGCGTAATCCCCCTTCCGGTCAGCGTGCCGTCTCATTGTTCCCTGATGGAGCCGGCTGCGAAGCGTTTGGCGCAAGACCTGGAGAGGGTCCCGTTTCGTGACTGCGCCGTTCCGGTCGTGGCGAATGCGGATGCCGAGGAGGTGTCCACCGGCGATCGGGCCAAGAAAGCCCTCCTGCGTCAACTGACGGCTCCGGTGCTCTGGGTCGACACGATTGAGAAGATGGTTCGAGGCGGCGTGGGGGATTTTGTCGAAATCGGGCCGGGGACGGTCCTTTCGGGATTGGTGAAGCGGATCGCAAAAGGGACGAGGGTCTTTAACATCGAGGATAGAGAGAGCCTGGGGCTGACCCTTGGGGGTCTTGCCCATCCTCGCTGAGGAATTCATGGTGGAAGGAGAGATATCCGGTGCGGGTCTGAAGGGGCTTGCCGCCCTGGTGACCGGAGGCGCCCAGGGCATCGGCCGAGCCATCGCTCGTGTCCTGATGGAGCGAGGGGCGAATCTAATCATTTCGGATCTCAATCTTGAAATGGCCCAGCAGACGGCGAAGGAACTGGCCCATTTCGATGGGAAATGCCTCGCCGTCCGAGGAAACGTGGCGGACGGAAAGCAGGTCCAGGAAATGGTCGAGCGATCGCTGAAGGAATTCGGGCGGATCGACATCCTGGTCAACAACGCAGGCATTACGAAGGACGGGCTGCTGCTTCGAATGAAGGAAGAGGACTGGGACCTTGTGATGAACGTCAATCTCAAAGGGGCCTTTCACTGCACCAAGGCCGTGCTCTCCGCGATGACGAAGCAGCGTCGGGGCCGGATCGTCAACATCGCCTCCATCGTGGGGGTGATGGGTAATGCGGGCCAGTCAAACTACGCGGCCTCGAAGGCGGCCCTCATCGGTTTTACCAAGTCGATCGCCCGGGAGTACGCCGGCCGGGGGATCACGGTGAACGCCGTCGCTCCGGGATTTATCGATACGGCGATGACCCGCAGCCTTTCGGCGGAGGTGAGGGAAGGGTTGATGAAACAAATTCCGCTGGGGCGCCTGGGAACGGCCGACGATATCGCACGGACCGTCCGATTTCTGGTCTCGGAAGAGGCGGGATACATCACCGGACAGGTGATTCACGTCAACGGCGGAATGCTCATGGTATAGGAAGCGACGGGGCAAAGCGGTATCATCCCGATCGGGTCATGTGAAATTCAGAGGGGAGGTGCTTTCAGTATGGCGGCTGTCGATGAAAAGGTGAAGAAGATCATTGTGGAACAGTTGGGCGCGGAGGAGGAGGATGTGACGCCGGATGCCTCCTTTGTGGAGGACCTGGGAGCGGATTCATTGGATACGGTTGAGTTGGTCATGGCCTTCGAGGAAGAGTTCGGGATCGAGATTCCGGACGAGGAGGCCGAGAAAATTCTTACGGTGCAGAACGCCATCGATTACATCAAGGAACGATCGTAACGCGTTCCTTGAGCCGGATCAACCTCATCCGGATCGGAACGGCTCGATTCCGACAGGGCTGGACGCAAATCCCGCCCGGCGAGCGGGACGGTTCCTTCGACAGGCATTGGAGGTGCACCTCTGAAACGACGAGTGGTGGTAACGGGGCTGGGTTTGGTAACGCCCCTGGGCATCGGCGCGGACGCTACGTGGACGGCCCTTTGCGCGGGCCAAAACGGCGTCGGACCCATCTCCCGGATCAACGCGTCGGACCTGCCGGTTAAAATCGCGGCCGAGGTCAAGGGATTTGATCCCGCGCGATACATCGAGAAAAAAGAAATAAAGAAAATGGACACGTTCATCCATTACGCCGTCGCGGCCAGCCAGATGGCCTTGGATGATTCGGGTCTGAAGGTGAACCCCGAGAACGCGCAGCGGGTGGGCGTCTATGTGGGGTCGGGAATCGGGGGCTTGAACGCGATCGAGGCGTGGCATACCGTTCTTGTCGAGAAGGGGGCGAGGCGGGTCTCCCCTTTCTTCATCCCGATGACGATCATCAATCTCGCCCCGGGCCAGATCGCGATTCGATTCGGCCTGCAGGGGCCGAACTCCTGCGCGGTGACGGCCTGCGCCACCGGCAATCATTGCATCGGAGACGCGTTCCGGATTATCCAGAGAGGGGAGGCGGACGCGATGGTGGCCGGCGGAACGGAGGCCGCGATCACTCCGCTGGCCGTTGCGGGATTTGCCGCCTCGCGCGCCCTCTCGACGCGCAACGACGATCCGTCCCGGGCGAGCCGTCCCTTTGATCGGGATCGGGACGGGTTTGTCCTGGGGGAGGGGGCCGGGATTCTGATCCTCGAGGAAATGGAATCCGCCCGTCGTCGAGGGGCGAGGATCTACGCTGAGATCGTCGGGTACGCCATGACGGCCGACGCGTATCACATCACGTCTCCCCCCGACAGCGGGATCGGTGCGGCGCGGTGCATGTCCCTGGCCTTGAAGGAAGCCGGCCTTTCCTCCGGGGAGATCGATTACATCAATGCCCATGCGACGTCCACGTTTGCCGATAAAATCGAGACGCTGGCGATCAAGACCGTTTTCGGGGAGCATGCCCGACGAATCCCCATCAGCTCCACGAAATCCATGACGGGCCACCTTCTGGGGGCGGCCGGCGGGATTGAGGCCGCCTTCAGCGTTCTGGCCATGCGGGACGGGATCGTTCCGCCGACGATCAATTACGAGAATCCGGATCCCGAGTGCGATCTGGATTACGTCCCGAACGTTGCCCGGAAGGTTCCGGTGCGGGCGGCGCTTTCCAACTCCTTCGGTTTTGGTGGGACGAATGCCTGCCTCATTTTCAAACAGGTTTACCCTTCCTAAGTTATGACCATGTCGGTGGAACCCCTCGAAGAATTGGAACGGGTCCTCGGGTATACCTTCCTAAAAAGGGATATCCTTCGGGACGCCTTGACCCACAAATCGTATCTGAATGAGATGCGAAACCTCGAGAAGGAAGGGGGGACCCAGGACAACGAGCGCCTGGAATTCCTGGGGGATGCCGTATTGGACTTGGTGATGAGCGAGCACCTGACCGTCACGTATCCCCATTCGAGCGAAGGAGATCTGTCGAAAATGAAGGCCCGGGTCGTCAGCGAGGCGAGCCTGGCCCGTGTGGCCAAACGACTCGGCCTGGGGACTTATCTTCGGCTGGGGCGCGGCGAGGAGAGGACGGAGGGTCGGGAAAAATCGTCCCTCCTGGCGGACGCGCTGGAGGCGGTCATCGCCGCGGTCTATTTCGACGGCGGATTCGAGACGGCGCGCTCGCTGATCCTAAGAACATTCCGCGAAGAGCTGGACCGCCTCAAACAGCGCGAGGGGGACATCGACTATAAGACCGAGCTTCAGGAATGGTGCCAGCGGAAGCTGGATGTACTTCCGGTCTACCGAGTGCAAGGGGAGTCGGGTCCGGACCACCAGAAACTCTTCGAGGTCCGGTTGACGATTCGGGGGCGGGATCTTGGCATGGGCCGGGGACGGAGCAAGAAGGAGGCCGAGCAGCGGGCCGCCAAGGAGGCGCTCGAGGCCATCCAGAGCGCGCCGGACCTTTTCTAAAGCCCAATCCGGGTTGTTTCTTGTGGGCGGCATTCCTGCCGTGGTATACTCTCCGCGGGCATTCCGACGAGAGGCTTGTCGTGACGGTGAAGTCGAATTCGGGAAATCGGAAAAATCGGGGCTGTCGAGACGCTTAAGGAGATTCACCCGTGAAACAGGTTTCGCGAAATCGGATCCGGAATTCGATATCGATATCGGCGGGGACCCGCGTGGTTTACATAACTCGGAATTATCCCGCCCCAGGACACGTGTTGGGGGTATCCTGCCCGGGTAAAAGCGAGAAAAGGCTTGACACATCATTAAGTTCGTGTTATAGTCGGCCCGATTTTATCGGCGAAATGAAGCGGGTCGACGAAAACTCCGTTTTTCATGTCAACTCTATGGCGGTATTTGGGCCGTCTTGGGAAAGGGGGTGACGGGGTCGATCGCAGAGGAAATCGTGTGCATGCGTTGTGAGCCGTCAGGCCGCATGTTCCCGCCTGATCGGAATGAAGTTACCGATTGATTGAATGCCACGTACTTTCAATAAGGAGGAACAGAGCATGAAGAAACTGGCTGCGATATTAGTCACCCTACTCTTCGCGTCTTCCGCATGGGCCCAGGTCGTCAGCAATCCGACGACCAACGCCCGGATGGGGGGACTGGGGGTAGACAACTGGCAGATCGAAGATGATTTTAACATCTGGATCAATCCGGCGCAGATCGACAATTACAAGAATGCCGTTTATGGGGAGTTGGGCACATTTACCTCGGGTACAATTACCGTGAACGATACCAATCAAGATGGGATAGCCTCCAGTTCCCAGTGGGGTGGTATGAACATGGACGCCAACTATGGGGTCTGGGGTGTGTTTTTGGGGAGGCCTTATGCTGGACCTCTGAATGAGTTGGAATCCCTTGGCGCGGGAACGGCCCCGACCAATAATCGGTTCGACCTGATCTATGGAAGCGCCGGGATGCCGCTCGGGTTTTATTTGGGATATGCCGATCGTTCGGAGGAAATTACGGATCCGGCCGGGAAGACCACGGATGCGGCCACGGAGATCAACCTCGGCGTCGGCGGGCTTGTCGGAAACATGCTGGATTGGGCGATCAATCTGGGTCTGCCCTCATCCGAATTGAAGGATAGTGCCGCCGGGACCAAAACCGAGGACGACGCGAGCGTGAACGTCAGCCTCTTGGGCCGGCACCACATGCCGGTCGGAGGCAATTCCAAACTGCTCTCGACGCTTAGGATCCTTCTGGGAGATGCTTCTGCAAAGGAGAGTGATTCAACTGGAACGACGAAAATTGATGACACCATGACCGCGGTGGATCTGAACTTCGCGTTCAACTCCCGGCCGAATCCGGATACCCTGGTCGTAGCGGCCATCGGGCTTGAATGGGAAGATTCGGAGGTCAAGGTCAAGGGGGCCGGATCGAAGGACACCTTTAATCGGGTTGCCATCCCGGTCAATTTCGCGGTCGAGCACCAGACCTTCAAGAAGGTTCAGACACGGGTCGGTCTGGCCAAGGCCATCTACGATAGTTCTGAATTCAAAACCAATGATGCGGATGGTGATGGGACGACGGGTGACACGCTGAAGGAGGAAGGGGTCTTGGACGGACCGGCCACGGTGAGCGCCGGGTTGGGCTGGGCGGTGGCCGACAACCTGATGCTGGATGCCGTGATCAATCAGGACGTCTTGTTCACCGGCACCTACGTTGTATCCGGTGTTGCCGAGACGTTGTCCTCGCAACTCTCTGCGACATACCGGTTCAAATAAGGATCGGATTTCTCGGAATCCATAGGGGCCCCTCCGGTGATCCCGGAGGGGCCCTCTTTTATTTCCAGGGCGGTGGCCGGGCGTGTTGACCTGCCATGACGTTTTCGGTATGATACGTCCATGCCTCGACTCAACTACAAATCGGCCGGCGTGGATATTGAGGCCGGCGAGGAATTCGTCCGGACGATCCGGCCGCTGGTCCGATCCACCTTCCGCCCGGAAGTCCTGACCGATATCGGCGGGTTCGGCGGACTGTTCGGCCTCGACACAAAAAAGTACAAGGAACCCGTCCTCGTCTCCGGCACGGACGGGGTGGGAACGAAACTCAAGGTGGCCGTTCAGATGAACCAACACGACACGGTGGGCATTGATCTGGTGGCGATGTCCGTCAATGACGTGGTGGTGTCGGGGGCCGAGCCGCTTTTCTTCCTGGACTACCTGGCCACGGGAAAGCTTAAGCCCGAGGTCATGGTCGAGCTCGTTCGTGGAATCGTCAAGGGCTGCCGGATGGCCGGCTGCGCGCTGCTCGGCGGGGAGACGGCCGAGATGCCCTCCTTTTATTCCGAGGGAGAATATGATCTGGCCGGATTTGCGGTCGGGGTGGTCGAAAAGGGCCGGATTATCGACGGGAGCCGGATCAAGCCCGGCGACGTGATCATCGGTCTGGCCTCATCGGGACTCCACAGCAACGGCTACTCGCTCGCCCGAAAAATCGCCTTCGAGGCGGCCGGTCATAAGGTGTCGGATTCGATCCCGGGATGGCCGGTCCGTCTCGGGGAGGAACTTCTGACCCCCACTCGAATCTATGTCAAGACGGTCCTGGGTCTGGCCCATGAGATGGAGGTCAAAGGTCTGGCCCACATCACCGGAGGAGGACTCACCGGGAACCTTCCACGGATCCTTCCGGAGGGATGCCAGGCCCGCATCCACCGGGGGAGTTGGCCCATTCCCCGGATCTTCACCTGGATGGAGAAAACCGGAGGGATATCCCAGGATGAAATGTATCGCGTGTTCAATATGGGAATCGGAATGGCGGCCGTCGTGGATTCCGGACAGGCCGACCGGGCGATCGACCGGCTGAAGAAAATGGGCGAGACGGCATTCGTCATCGGGAAGATCGCGGCCGGTGAAAAGAAGGTGGTTTATGCCGAGGCCTAAGATCCGTTTGGGAATCCTGTCCTCGGGCCGGGGATCGAACCTCCAGGCGATACTGGACGCGAGCGCTTCCTCGAAAATCGATGCCGTGGTCCGGGTGGTCGTCAGCGATAAGGAAGGATCGGATGCCCTCCGGCGTGCGCGGGGTGGCGGGGTGGAGGCCGTTCACCTCGATCCCAAGAACTATTCATCGCGCGAGGATTTCGACGCGGCCGTTTCGGCGGTCTTGACGGCGCGGCGCGTGGATCTGGTGGTTCTGGCGGGATATATGCGATTGATCACCTCAAAACTCATTGAACCCTTTCGGGGCCGGATCATGAATATCCATCCCAGCCTGCTTCCCGCTTTCCCGGGTCTTGCGGCCCAGAGACAGGCTCTCGAGTGGGGGTCGCGGATCGCGGGATGCACGGTTCATCTGGTCGACGAGACGACGGATCAGGGGCCGATCATCATCCAGGCGGCCGTTCCGGTCCGGGGGGATGATTCGGCGGAAACGCTGGAGGCCCGAATTCTGGCGCAGGAGCATCGGATTCTACCGCAGGCCATACAGTTTTTTGCGGAGGGACGGCTTGTGCTGGAAGGCCGTCGCCTGGTGATTAAATCCTCGAAAAATGCGGTTGAACGCGACATCATATCCCCCGTTCTTGAAATCCCGCTTTAAAAAGCGCCGGGTGCCCGCCCGCCGTGCTACAATGGAAAAGAGCCGGCGCAAATTCGACCCGGGGAGGTGATTGCGATGGAGACGAAAGATACGTTCCTACTCGCCTATGCGTATTTAAGGGAGGGCAATTATCCGGAGGCCCTGATCTATTTTCGCCGGATGCTGGCGGAATACGAGGAGGACCGTTCCTCGGAGGTGCCCGCCAAGCTCTTATCCTTTTACGGCCTGGCGCTGGCCTTGGGGGAGGGGCGGATCAACGAGGCGGTGGCCTATTGCACCCAGGCCATCAAGAAGGAGTTCTTTCAGCCCGAGTTTTACGTCAACCTCGCCCGGGTCTATTTGAAAGGGAACCGGCGTTCCATGGCCGTGAATGTGCTGTACAAGGGCCTCAGAATCGACGGTCGTCATCCGGGAATTCTAAGGGAGCTTCGGAAGCTGGGGATCCGCCGGAAGCCGGTTCTGGGTTTTTTGCAGAGAGGACATTTGGTCAATAAATATCTCGGTCTCCTTCTTTCTCGGTTTCGATCCACCGGAGATGCGAGGAACCGACTTGCGGTGTGATTCATCGTTTCGTGGGGCTGTAGCTCAGTTGGGAGAGCGTCTGGTTCGCAATCAGAAGGCCGCCGGTTCGATCCCGGCCAGCTCCA
>CAYJTJ010000018.1:0-24378 GCA_964372835.1 uncultured Nitrospirota bacterium | reverse complement strand
ACAGCACCTTAAACTCGACCACCTTGGAACTGGCCTTGCCCCGCGTGTCCTCCAGATAGATCTCGACGGTGTGGTTGCCCTTGGGGAACTCGGCCTTCGCGACATGGAACCGATTCTCTACGACATACGGCCGAATACGGTTGGTGATATCGATCGAGATAAACTTGATATACCGGACCTTGAGCGTGGCCATGTTCGGATCGGCCCCGTCGCTTGACTTCTCGAACACCACCTCGATCTCGACCGGCTGCGATCCGATCTCATCCCCGCCCGGCTGAACGACCTGGATGACCGGGCCGTCTTTTAGTTCCAATAGGATCGACCGGCCGATCTCGGTCAGCCCGCGCTCCTGGGCCGTTTCATCCTGCCGCAGAAGATCCTGATCCGTAATGAGCCTCAGGACGTCCTGGGCGACGCCCCCCGCGGCCGCCGATACGACCAGCGCGGCGGCCAAACCGAGGTGCCGGGCCGGTTTCTTATTCAAAATCCCCTCCGCGCGCGCTATAATACCCGGCCGAAAAGCTCGGTGGCGGCCACCGAGACCTCGATGAACGTCTTGGGATAGATTCCAAGCCAGAGCACCCCGCCGACCGTCACGATCAGGACGATCCGCATCGGGAGCGAGACCGGGATGGGCCGGCTGTCTTTCGGCATATGGATATAAACCCGCTTGATGACGACGAGGTAGTAATACATTGCGATGATGACATTGATTACGCCGATCACGACGAGCGTCACCAGACCCTCCTTCATCGCGGCCGCGAAGACGTACAGCTTGCCGATGAATCCCGCCAGGGGCGGAACGCCGGCGAGCGACAGGAAAAAGATCAGGAGCGCGAAGGCGAGAAGCGGCGAGCGTCTCGAAAGGCCGTTATAGTCCTCCAGGTCGTCGGAGTTCGTAAGGTTCGAAAAGACGATCACGATCGCGAACGCGCCCAGATTGGCGAAGAGGTAGGTCATAAGATAGAAGACGATCGAATCCCCGCCCATTTTGCTGGCGGCCGCCAGGCCGATCAAGATGTTCCCGATCTGGGCGATCCCGGAATAGGCCAGAAGCCGCTTGATGTTTTTCTGCGCGATCGCGACGATATTGCCGTAGGTCATCGAGATCGCCGAGATAACGACCAGAAGCCAGACCCAGTCGTCCTTCAGCTCGCCGATCGTGGCCATGAAGATCCGAAGCAGAATGGCGAACGTGGCCGCCTTCGGGGCGATCGAGAGAAAGGCCGTGACCGGCGTCGGCGCGCCTTGATAAATGTCCGGGATCCAGGCGTGAAACGGGACCGCGCCGACTTTAAACCCCAAAGCGATGAAGATTAGGAGGAATCCGATCACCATTCCCGGCGTCGCCGCCGGGGCCATCGTCGCCAGTTTCGTGAAGATGATCGTCCCGGTTTCGCCGTACACGAGGCTGATCCCGAAGGCCAGAATGCCGGCCGCAAAAACGCCCAGAACGAAAAACTTCAGTCCCGCTTCGCTCGAATGGGGATCGTCCCGTAGGTAGGCGACCAGGATGTAGAACGAGAAGGTTGAAAACTCGAGCGTGATGAAAACGCTCAGCAGATCGTTTGCCGAGGCCATCAGCATCATCCCCAGGGCCCCCATCAGCATCAGAAAATAGTACTCGCCCCGGAAGAGCGGCACCTTCTTCAGATAGTCGATCGAGGAAAGAAAGATCAGGACCGTTGTTCCCAGGATAACAATCTTGAAAAAGATCGCGGTCGGATCCACGACGTACATCTCGTTGAACAATGTCCCGTGTCGGCCGGTCACAAAGTATTCGGCCAGAAGGGCCATAATCCCGATCATCCCGGCGATACTGAGACAGGCCAGCGCGGTTTTGCTGATCCGGCGGTAAATGAAATCAAGAAATAGGATCAGTGTGAGCAGGCCGGTCATGAGGATCTCCGGCATAAGGAGCTCGGCCTGGGCCGGCGTCATGGTAAACGTGAATTCCATCGTCAGAAAAGCCCCCCCGCCCCGGTGACTCCCTCAACGCCGACAATCCGCTCGATCAGGGGAGTCACCCCGGACCGGATCACGCGGATGAATTGGGAGGGGAACAGGCCGTAGTACAGGCTGGTGGCGGCCATCACGATCAGCGGAAGTCGGTCGATGAAGGGGCTCGCGTCCCGGGCGCGGGCAAACTCCGGCTTCATCGGGCCGAAGAAGACGCCGCGCATCATTCGGAAGAGATAGGTTAGCGTGAGCGCGATACCCAGGACGGCGATGATCGTCTGGACCGGATAGATTTCCCAGGATCCGACCAGGATCATCAGCTCCCCGATGAAGTTCACGGTCAGCGGCAGTCCGAACGAGGCGGCGACGGCGATGAGGAAGAGACCGGCGATGAAGGGCATCTTCCCGGCCAGTCCGCCCAGGGAGGGAATGTCCCGCGTGTGCGTCTGGTCGTACACGTAACCCGCGATCGCGAACAGCATTCCGGTGGCGAGGGCGTGCGCAAACATGTAGAGCACCGCCCCGGTCAGGCTGATGACGTTTAAGGACGCCATGCCGAGAAAGACATAACCCATGTGGCTTGAGGAGGAATACCCGATCACGTACTTGGTGTCTTTCTGGAATAAGGCGACGAGACCTCCGTACACGATGCTGAAGACGCAGAGGATCGCGGCCAGCGGCATCCATTCCCGTGCGGCCTCCGGGAAGAGTGTGTAGCCCACGCGGATGATCGAGAAATGGCCCAGCTTCATCAGGACGCCCGCGTGCAACATGCTGACGGCGGCCGGGGCCGAGGCATGGCCCACCGGCGACCACGAATGGAGCGGCCAAAGCGGCGCGATCGTGGCGAAGCCGAAGAAGATCAGTAGGAAGAGAATCCCGTGCAGATGCTGAGGCACCTGTCCGTGGGCCTTAAGCTCGAGGATGTTGAAGGTCTGGAGCCCCGACGCGGCGTAGACGATTAGAATCGCGATGAGCGCCACGACCGCGCCGGCCGAAAGAAACAGCGTCAGCTTCATCGCGGCGTACTCTTTGCTGTTGGAGGCGAAATTAAAGATGAACCCGACCGAGTCCCGCTTCTTTGCGTCGGCCATGTCGAGGTAGCCCTTGGTGTGGGATCCCCAGACCCCGATCAGGACGTACATCGGCAGCACCGACATTTCATAGAAGAAGTAGAGGAAGAAAAGGTCCAACGAAACATAAACGCCGATCGTCGCGGCCGCGAGGATCAGGAGGAAGATATAAAACTCCTTCGGGCGGTCGTCAATATGCCAGGAGATGAAGACACCGGTAAAGAGAAGGATCGAGGAGGCCAGGACGAGGGGGATGCTGATCCCGTCCACCCCGATGAAGAACGAGATTCCCAGATCCTTCGACCAGACATACTGCTCCATGAACTGGAATCCTCCGGCCGAGGTGTCGTAGGCGTAGAGGAGATAGAACGAGCCGAGGGTAGAGACGAGGCCCGCGATCGCGGCCGCGGTCCGAACCAGCGTGGGCCGTGAATTGGGGATAAAGAACAGAACGACCACCCCGACGAAAGGGGAAAATAAGATGATCGAGACCGGATGGTCTGAGATCACGGACGGTCCTCCGTTTCAAAGAAACCCGGCGGCGGATCGATCAAAAGATCCCGCAGAAAACCATGCGGATTCTCGGGATCGAACCGGAAGCCCGAGGGCAAGACGAATTCTACGGGCTGATACCGCTCCATAACGGCCCGGACCGAGGGCTCCATCCTTGTAAGCAGCGGGGCCGGGTAAAACCCGATCCAGAATATCAGCGAGATCATCGTCACCGCGATGACCGACTCGCGCCCGTTTAAATCCCGCGCCGCCGCCCAGTCCTTGTCCTTTTCGCCCCGAAGCATCACTCGCTCGTACATATATAGCATGGTGCCCGCCGTCAGAATCACGCCCACGACGCCGATACCGGCGGAGATCCAATGGACTTTGAAGACGCCGACCAAGACCATGAACTCCCCCACGAAGACGCTCGTTCCCGGCAGGGCGAGCGAGGCCAGCACGATGAACAGGGAGGCCGCCGCCAGCCAGGGCGCCTCGCGGGCGAGTCCCCCGAATCGGCTCAACTCCAGCGATCCCCGACGGTCCATCAGAAAACCCAGGACGAACATCAGGCCGGCCCCGGCCAGCCCCAGATTTACCATCTGGAAGACCGCGCCCTGAATCCCGATCGAATTGAGCGCGAAGAGGCCGATCGTCACAAATCCGAGATGGCTGATCCCCGCGTAGGCCATCATGGACATCAGATTCGGCCGGCTTAAGGCGATGAGGGCCCCGTAGAGAAGCCCGATCAGTGCGAGGGCCATCATCAACGGCACGGCCGCTTTGGAGGCCTCGGGTGTCAACGTCACATTGAGGCGAAGGAGCCCGTAGCTGCCGAGCTTGACGCCGCTCAAAATCACGCCCACGGCGATCGGCCCCTGGAGCATCACGCTGGGCTGCCAGGTGTGGAAGGGGAAGATCGGACCTTTAAAGGCGAATCCCAGGAAGATCAAACCAAAAATCCAGAGCTGCTTTTCGTAGGCGATCGGTGCGAGGAGCATCTGGAGGTAGTCGAAGGAATAAGGCGCCCGTCCCGGCTGTGTCACGGCCCAATGGTGATAGTTCAAGTAGAGAATGATGAAGCCGACCAGCATCAGAACGCTTCCGGTCAGGTTGTAAACGACGTACTTTAAGGCCGCGCCCTCCCGCTGGGGCCCCGACCCCCAATTCCGGATGAGGAAATACATCGGAATCAGCATCACCTCCCAAAAGAGAAAGAACAGGACGAGATCGAGCGCCGAGAAGACGCCGATCATCACCGATTCGAGGACGAGGAGGCAGGTCAGGTACCCCCGCACCTGATCGGCGATCCGGTCCCACGAGTAGAGCAGCGTGAGGACCGTGATGAGCGCGGTGAGGATGACGAGGAAAAGGCTGATCCCATCCAGCCCGAGGTGATAACTGATTCCGAGAGGCTCGATCCAGGACAGCCGCTCGACAAACTGCATCGCCGGAACGCCCGAAGCAAAAGAGCGGAGAAGCATGAGCGAGAGGACCAGTTCGATGAGACTGATTCCCATCGCCTCCCACTTGGCGCCGGTCCCGTCCCTTCTCAGCCAGAGGCTGATCGCCCCCGCAAGCGGAAGAAAGATCAGAAGCGTCAGAACCGGAAATCCGATTTGATCCTGCCAAAAAATTTCGGTATTCATTCTACTCCATGGCCCGCGAGCCCGCACCGCCCAACGCGATCCGGCCCAAAAGACGGGCCAGGACGGTGTCGTCGACGAACCAGAAATAAAGATTCACCAGGACGAACAGCCCGACCACCAGGATCGTCGCGTAATGATGCACCAGTCCCGACTGGATCCGCCGAAGAACCGCCGCGGCCAGATGATTGGCATATCCGGTCAGGTTCAGCAGGCCGTAGATGACGTACTTCTCGAACGCGGTGCTGAACGCGGCCCCCCACTGGGTCATCCGGCCGACCGACTCCACCGTTCCGTCGATCACCTGCCGGTCGAAGGTCCCCAACAGGCCCCCGAGCCTCCGGGCCGGGCTCAAGACGGCCGGCTGGTAGGCTTCGCTCAAGCGGGCGTCGGCGGCGGCGACGGGATGATCGGCGAGCCACTGGAAGGCCCGTCCCCCCTTCCGGTAAAACCAGTCCAGATCCAGATGGATCTTTGCCTCCGGCGCCATCTTTTTGATGAACAGCCCAAACCCCAACGCCGTGAACAGCAAGATCTGCACCGCCTCCATCACATGCGCCCCCGTGTACGGCGCATACGCCACCGGATACGGCAGCAGCCCGTACAGCAGCCCCGGCACCACCCCGATTAAAATACACAAAAACGCCATCACCCCCATCGCCACCCGCATGTTCCACGGCGGATCGCTCGCCCGGAGCCCCGCATCCCGCCCAAAAAACGCCGCATACGGCAACTTCAATGTCGTCGATAAAAAGGTCCCCGACGACGCCAGCATCAGCACCCCCCACACCCCCGCCCGATGACTCTCCGCCGCCGATGCCACCACCATCCCCTTGCTCACAAACCCGATGAACAATGGAAAACCCGAAATCGATAAACCCGCAATCATGTACAACACGAGCGTCCACGGCATCGTCTTATACAAGCCCCCCAGCTCCGTCAGCTTCCGACGCCCCGTCATCTGGATCACCGCCCCCGCACCCATAAACAACGCCCCCTTATACAAAATGTTCGCCAACGCATGCGCCGCGGCGCCGTTGATCCCCAACGGGGTCCCGATCCCCACCCCACACACCATGTAGCCCACCTGGCTGATGATGTGGTAGGACAATAACCGCCGCATGTCGTTCTCCATCGTCGCGTACACCACCCCGTACACCGCCATCACCGCGCCCAACCCCACCAACACCTCCGTCCCCGCAAATCCCCGAATCAATAAATACACCGCCGTCTTCGTCGTAAACGCGCTTAAAAACACCGCCCCCGCCACCGTCGCCTCCGGATACGCATCCGCCACCCACGTATGTAACGGCGGCGCCGCCGCGTTCACCAAAAATCCCAATAAAATGAAAACCGACCCCACCCCCTCTAACCCCATCGGCTCAAACGCCAAGCTCCCCGTCTCCACCATCCGGATCACCACCCCGCCCAGCAAACTCACCCCACCCACAATATGCATCAGCAAATACCGAAACCCCGCCGCCAAGGACCGCGACTCCCCCTGAAACCAAATCAAAAAGACCGAGGAAAAGGCCATCACCTCCGAAAACACAAACACCGTGAACAAGTCCCCCGCCAACACCGCTCCCAGGGATCCCCCCACGTACAGAAACGCCGCCGCATGCGACCCCCACCGCTTCCCGTGCAGCCCGTACACCGTCCCCACCAACCCCATCACCACAAAAATCACACAAAATAGACGGCTCAACCCGTCCACACGACCCCCCACCAACTCCATCCCCGCAAACTCCACCCGACCGTACACCCCCGGCCCCATCCCCCACACCGCCAGGCCCGCCAACACCGGCACCAACACCACCGCCCCGCCCCGCACCCAGCCCTCCGGCCTCGTCCACCGCCACACCCACGGCAGAACCATCGCACCCGCAAAAAAGATCAACCCCGGATGCACCCACTCAATCATAATAATCCTCGCGCTTGCCCAAAAAACCGTGCCCCAATCCCTTCGCCAACCCGATAATCACCCCACACGACGCCAACCCGTACACCGCCGCAAAACCCGGCCACCCCCCCCAGCCCACCCCCGCATGCTCGTGCGTCATCAGCCCGTCCAACACCACCGACAGCCCCAACACCCCGTAAAAAAACCAACGCACCCCCCAACCCCCACGAACCCTCTCCACCCAGAAGGGCCGCCGTTTATCGCTCGGATGCTGCGCCATCCTTCTTTCCTCCCTCGCCCCGCTCAATGCATTCTTAGTATCGCGTCCTGGGCGACCTCCAGGAACGGGCTGGGATAAATCCCCAGCACAAGAACCGCCGCCGCCGCCACGACCAAGACCATCAGCGCGGCCGGCGCGGCGATCAGTTGAACCCCCTCCTCCGGCTCCTTCATGTACATCACCATCACGACGCGAAGGTAGAAATAGGCCGAGACGGCCGTGAAGATCACGCCGAGGACGACCAGCCAGGTGAGATCGGCCTGGACCGCCGCCATGAAGATATAAAACTTCCCGACAAAACCGGCGGTCGGGGGGATCCCGGTGAGCGAGAACATGAAGATCAGCATCGCGAAGGCGGCGAGCCGGTTTGTCTTGGCCAAGCCTTTGAGGTCGTTCAGTTCATCCTGCTCCACCCCTCCCCGACGGACCAGCATCACCACGCCGAAGGCGCCCATCGTCATGAAGGCGTAGACGAGAAGGTAGATCATGAGTCCCATGATTCCCATGCGATCGCCGACGATCAGCCCGATCAATGCGTACCCGGCGTGGGCGATGCTGGAGTAGGCGAGCATCCGCTTGAGGTTCGTCTGGACCAGCGCCACGACGTTGCCGATCACGATCGTCGCGACCGCCAGGAGGATGAGGAGGACCCTCCAGCTGGACTGAATCCCGCCCAGGGCCTCGATAAAGACGCGGAGGAAGACGGCGAAGCTCGCCGCCTTCGAGCCGACCGAGAGAAACGCCGTGATCGGCGTCGGCGCCCCCTCGTACACATCCGGGGTCCACATGTGGAACGGGACGGCCGCCACCTTAAACCCGAATCCGACCACCAGGAGGATCATGGCGAGGATCCATCCCGGGTTTGAAAGACCGACGGTCTGCAGCTCCCGCCCGATCGCCGCCAGGTGGGTCGTGCCGGACAGGCCGTATAGGATCGAGATCCCGAACAACAGGATCCCGGATGAAAAGGAGCCCAGGATAAAATATTTGGCGGCGGCCTCAAGGGAACGCTCGCGGAATCGCTTGAAACCGACCAGAACATAGAGGGTCACGGACATCAGCTCCAATCCGACAAAGACGGTGATCAGATCGGCGGCCGAGACCATGATCATCATCCCGCATGTGGCCAACAGGATGAAAGCGTAGTACTCGCCCATCTCGATCCCCTCCCGCCGGAGATAATCCATCGAAAGGAGCATCGTCATGGTGGCGGCGATATAGAGGATCAGCTTAAAAAAATTGCTGAAGGGATCCAAAATGAAAAGATCGTGGAAGACCGAGGCCTCGGTCCACATGAGGCGGAGCGTCGAATAGGAGGCCAGCCCGAGGGCGGCGAATCCGAAGTAGGCTAGAATAGGCCGGTGCCGTTTTTCCATGAACGGCTCCAGGACCAGCATGGCGCAGGCATACAGCGCCATGACGAGCTCGGGCATCATCGCGCCGATACCGGCCAGATAAGCGTTCACGGGATCGGAACCCCCTCGGTGAGATGGGCGACCGCCGGCCCGGCCACCTGCTTAAGGAGGTGCGCGAGGCTCGCATCCATGATCGAAAGGAGGGGGGCGGGATAGAATCCGATCAGAATGACCAGGACCGCGAGGGGGACCAGGGTCACCATTTCCCTCACGCTCAGATCCGAAAGCCCGACCGCCGCCGACGCCGGCGTCGTGCTGAAGACGGCCTCCCGTACAATCCAGAGCATATAAAACGCCGAGAGAATCAGCCCGAGCGTCGCGAGGGCCGCGACGAGGAAATCCCGGGTGAAGGAACCGGTCAGGATCAGGAATTCGCCCACAAAGTTGTTCGTCCCCGGAAGCCCGAAGGCGGCCAGGGAGAAAATCACCAGGAGAGTGGCATAGGCCGGCATCGAGGATGAAATCCCCTCGTAGTCCGCGAGCATCCGGCTGTGCGTGCGATCATACACGACACCCACCATGAGGAAGAGGGCGCCGGTCGTGATCCCGTGGTTGATCATCTGAAGCAGTGCGCCCTGGAGCCCCTGCGAATTGAAAACGAAGATCCCCAGCGTGATGAATCCCATGTGGGAAACGGAGGAATAGGCGATCATCTTCTTGAGATCCCTCTGGGCCAGGGCCATATAGGCCCCGTACAGAATCGCCGTGACCGAGAGACCCAGGATCAACGGGCCGAAGGTCGCCGAGGCCTGCGGCACCATGGGAAGACAAAGGCGCAGGAAACCGTACGCCCCCATCTTCAAAAGGACGCTCGCGAGGATCACGCTTCCGGCCGTCGGGGCCTCGACATGGGCATCCGGAAGCCAGGTGTGAAACGGGAACATCGGGACCTTGATGGCGAACGCGAAGAAAAAAGCCCAAAAGACCCAAGATTGGAGCGCGGCGGGGTAGGGCCGGCCCGTGAGGGCCAAGATGTCGAAGGTCTGACCGCCCGCAAAATAAAGCACGATGATCGCGACCAAAAGGAGGAGGCTGCCGGCCAGCGTGTAGAGGAAGAACTTGACCGCGGCGTAGATCCGGTTCGGTCCGCCCCAGATGCCGATGATGAGAACCATCGGGATCAGCATCGCTTCCCAGAAAACGTAGAACAGGACGAAATCGAGCGCGGCGAAGACGCCCACCATGGCCGTCTCCATCAGAAGAAGAGCGATCATAAACTCCATTACGCGGTTATCGATGGCTCGCCAGGAACACAGGACGCAGACCGGGGTCAGGAGCGTGGTCAGGAGAACCAGCAGGAGGCTTATCCCGTCCACACCCACGGCGTAATGGATGTTGAAGGCCGGGATCCAGGCCGCGCGCTCCACGAACTGCATCTCGTAGAGGGCGGGGTCAAAACCCAGGAGCAAGGGCAGCGAGATGACAAGATCCAGGACCGCCACCCCCAGCGCGATCCGACGGACGAGCTCGGCGTTCCGGCGGAAGGGCACCAGGGCCACGGCCCCAAGGGCGGGGAGGAAGATGATCCAGGTGAGGATATGCCCCGTGTACACCATCACGAATTCCCGTTCAGAGCATTAAATAGAGACTGAGTATCACAAACAGGCCGATCACCATAACCAGCGCGTAATGCTGGAGCTGACCGCTCTGGATCCGCCGAATCCGCGCGGCCCAACCGTAGATCGTCCCGGCCAGGCCGTTCACGGCGCCATCAATCACGGGGCCCTCGACGGCCCTCAACAGCCACCGGGCCAGCCGGTCGGCCGGGCTCAAGACGGCCGGCTGGTAGGCTTCGCTCAAGCGGGCGTCGGCGGCGGCGACGGGATGATCGGCGAGCCACTGGAAGGCCCGTCCCCCCTTCCGGTAAAACCAGTCCAGATCCAGATGGATCTTTGCCTCCGGCGCCATCTTTTTGATGAACAGCCCAAACCCCAACGCCGTGAACAGCAAGATCTGCACCGCCTCCATCACATGCGCCCCCGTGTACGGCGCATACGCCACCGGATACGGCAGCAGCCCGTACAGCAGCCCCGGCACCACCCCGATTAAAATACACAAAAACGCCATCACCCCCATCGCCACCCGCATGTTCCACGGCGGATCGCTCGCCCGGAGCCCCGCATCCCGCCCAAAAAACGCCGCATACGGCAACTTCAATGTCGTCGATAAAAAGGTCCCCGACGACGCCAGCATCAGCACCCCCCACACCCCCGCCCGATGACTCTCCGCCGCCGATGCCACCACCATCCCCTTGCTCACAAACCCGATGAACAATGGAAAACCCGAAATCGATAAACCCGCAATCATGTACAACACGAGCGTCCACGGCATCGTCTTATACAAGCCCCCCAGCTCCGTCAGCTTCCGACGCCCCGTCATCTGGATCACCGCCCCCGCACCCATAAACAACGCCCCCTTATACAAAATGTTCGCCAACGCATGCGCCGCGGCGCCGTTGATCCCCAACGGGGTCCCGATCCCCACCCCACACACCATGTAGCCCACCTGGCTGATGATGTGGTAGGACAATAACCGCCGCATGTCGTTCTCCATCGTCGCGTACACCACCCCGTACACCGCCATCACCGCGCCCAACCCCACCAACACCTCCGTCCCCGCAAATCCCCGAATCAATAAATACACCGCCGTCTTCGTCGTAAACGCGCTTAAAAACACCGCCCCCGCCACCGTCGCCTCCGGATACGCATCCGCCACCCACGTATGTAACGGCGGCGCCGCCGCGTTCACCAAAAATCCCAATAAAATGAAAACCGACCCCACCCCCTCTAACCCCATCGGCTCAAACGCCAAGCTCCCCGTCTCCACCATCCGGATCACCACCCCGCCCAGCAAACTCACCCCACCCACAATATGCATCAGCAAATACCGAAACCCCGCCGCCAAGGACCGCGACTCCCCCTGAAACCAAATCAAAAAGACCGAGGAAAAGGCCATCACCTCCGAAAACACAAACACCGTGAACAAGTCCCCCGCCAACACCGCTCCCAGGGATCCCCCCACGTACAGAAACGCCGCCGCATGCGACCCCCACCGCTTCCCGTGCAGCCCGTACACCGTCCCCACCAACCCCATCACCACAAAAATCACACAAAATAGACGGCTCAACCCGTCCACACGACCCCCCACCAACTCCATCCCCGCAAACTCCACCCGACCGTACACCCCCGGCCCCATCCCCCACACCGCCAGGCCCGCCAACACCGGCACCAACACCACCGCCCCGCCCCGCACCCAGCCCTCCGGCCTCGTCCACCGCCACACCCACGGCAGAACCATCGCACCCGCAAAAAAGATCAACCCCGGATGCACCCACTCAATCATAATAATCCTCGCGCTTGCCCAAAAAACCGTGCCCCAATCCCTTCGCCAACCCGATAATCACCCCACACGACGCCAACCCGTACACCGCCGCAAAACCCGGCCACCCCCCCCAGCCCACCCCCGCATGCTCGTGCGTCATCAGCCCGTCCAACACCACCGACAGCCCCAACACCCCGTAAAAAAACCAACGCACCCCCCAACCCCCACGAACCCTCTCCACACGCAAAACCCAAGTCGGCTCGGCCGAGGGTGGGGTTTTCTGATCCGTGACGGGGCCTCCGGCTTTCTTCTTGGTTTTTTCCGCGCTCATGGGATGACGAGTCTCGCCAGGGCAAGGAAGTAGTCCGGGAAGAATCCGAACAGGACGGTGCCGGCCGCCGTGATCATCAGGGGAATCACCATGGGATTCGGGGCCTCGTGCCGCTCGCCGGCGTGGGGATCGCCGGCCGGCGGTTCCTCGAAATAGGCCTTGTAGATGATCGGCATGAAATAGGCCGCGTTGAGAATCGTGCTGGCCAGGAGAACGATGAGAATCGGGATCTCGTTCGCCTGGATCGAGCCTACGGCGAGGTACCATTTGCTGATGAAGCCGGCCATGGAGGGAACGCCGATGAGGCTTAAGGAGCCGATCGTGAAGGCCAGCATCGTCCAAGGCATTCGCTTCGCAATTCCGGCGAGCTCGCTGACGTTCGTTTTATGCAGCGCCACGTAGATCGCCCCGGCGCAGAAAAACAGCGTGATCTTTGCGAAGGCGTGGTTCGCGATCTGCAGGATCCCCCCGGTGATTCCGCTTGGGGTGAGCAGGGCGACTCCCAGGATGACGTACGACAGCTGGCTCACGGTCGAGTAGGCCAACCGCAACTTGAGGTTGTCCTGCGACAGGGCCACCACCGAGGCGACCAGGATGGTGAAGGAAACAAAAAATGCGGTCGGGATCCCCAGGTTCAGCTGCTGCATCATCTCGACGCCGAAGACGTCCAGGATCACGCGGACGATCGAAAAGACGCCCACTTTCACAACGGCCACCGCATGCAGCAACGCGCTCACCGGCGTGGGCGCGATCATGGCGGTCGGCAGCCAGTTGTGAAGCGGCATCATCCCGGCCTTCGTCAGCCCGGCCAGGAACAGGATGTAGATCACGGTCAGAAGGATCGGATTCGCGTCGGCGGAAAACATCCCGCTCCGGGAAAACTCGAGCGATCCGGTCAGACTGTAGGTCAGCAGAATGGCCGCCAGGAAAAAGATCTTCGAGGATCCCAGCAGATAAACCATGTATTTCCGTCCCGCGGCGAAGGCCTCGGGCGACTCTTTATGGATGACGAGGGGATAGGTCACGAGCGTCAGAATCTCGTAAAACAGGAACAAGCTGAACAGATTGGAGCAGAAGGCGACTCCCATCGTGGCCGAAAGCGAAACGGAAAAGCAGGCGAAGTAACGCGTCTGGGCGTGCTCCTTGAGCGACCGCATGTATCCGATCGAGTAGATCGTGGTCAGAATCCAAAGGAAGGACGCGACCGTGGCGAACAGGAGACCCAGTCCGTCCACACGGAAGGCGATCTCAACCCCGGGGAGCAGTTTGAGGAAGCGGTACTCGATGATTCCCCCGCTCCAGACGACCGGAATCATCGAGACGACCAGCAGAAACTTCAACGCCCCCGCCAGCAGGCTCCAAAACTCCCGCACATTCGGGTTTCGCCCGGAGGCCACGACCAAGACCGCCCCGATGAGCGAGACCAGGATCGCCAGAAGCGGTTTTACGGAATGGACGATCTCCAACGGCAATTCACCTCCTATCCCAACTCCCCTTTCGGGGGTCCCCGAGGGGGATTGTCAACCCGGCCGCCGGCCGTCATCCTTTCAGAAGGCTGATCTGGTCCACGTTGGTCGCGATTTTTCCTCGAAACACGACGATGATGATGGCCAGGCCCACCGCGGCCTCTCCGGCCGCGACGGCGATGATGAACAGCGCGACGATCTGGCCCGTCAGCTGGTCAAGATAGGACGAGAAGGCGACGAGATTGATGTTCGCCGCGTTCAGCATGATCTCGACCGACATCAGAATGATGATAAAATTTCGCCGGATGAGGACGCCGAGAATGCCGATCACAAACAGGATCGTGCTCAGCGTGAGGTAGTAGGACAGGGGAATCATCCCGGGGCCCCTTCTTTCCGCGCCTCGGTCGGCCGGTCCTTGGCCAGCACGATCGCGCCGATGATTGCCCCCAGAAGAAAAACCCCCACGATCTCAAACGGCAGGAAATACTCGTTGAAAAGAACGATCCCGATTGCGTGGCTGTTCCCGAACACGCCGACCCGCTCGGCCGGAAGATTCCCCGGCAGGCCGGCGAAGGGGGAACGGAGCAGGAGGAGCAGCCCCTGCCCGGCCGCAAGTAGACCGAAGAATAGGAAGAGGGCATACCGCCGGTGGAGGAACCGCTCCTCGGTCTTGAGGTTTAAGAGCATCAGCACGAAGAGATAAAGCACCAGAATGGCGCCGGCATAGACGATGATCTGGACCGCCGCGAGGAATTCGGCGTGGAGCAAAATAAAAAGCCCTGCGATGTGAAACAGCAGGGACAAGAGGGCCAGGCCGCAGTGGACGGGGTTTCTCAGAGCGACCGTAAGCACGGCGCTGCCGACACTGGTCAGGGCCAGATAGAAGAAAAAAATCTTCTCGACCATTTAGGCCGACGACTCCTTGTCTTCTGTTAAGACGGGAAACGGGAACTTGTAGCGGTACTGTTGGGCCATCTCGTCGGCCTGCTCCTGGCGGTGAGCCACAAGGTAGGCCTTGGCATCCGAAAAATATTTGTCGCCGATCTCGTACAACTTTTTCTTATCGAAATAAAGATCCCGCTTGTTTTCGGTGGAGTACTCGTACAGCTTGGTCATACCGAGCGCGTTGACGGGGCAGGCCTCGACGCAAAACCCGCAGAAGACGCACTTCGTCATGTCGATATAAAATTCGGGGGCCCACCGGACCAACGGCTGACCCGGAACCTGCTCGCTGACGACCTTGATGCATCGGGAGGGGCAGGCCGCCTCGCAGAGGTCGCAGCCGACGCACCGCTCCACCCCGTCGTCGTATCGGAGCAGCGCCAGGGCGCCCCGGTGGGCGTCCGGCAGGGCCCGCTTCACGTGCGGGTACTGAAAGGTCACGCCCCGGCCGAACAGATGCCGGAAAACGACCCAGAGCGCACGGACGATCTCGAGCATCAGGATCTTATTCAGCCAGGCCCGCAGGTGCGTCATGAGCCCCTCCCGTTCATGCCCCCGCCTTCTCGACCGCGACCGGTCCCCTCTTGTGATAGATCACGCGGGTCGTCGGATCGATCTCGGGCGCGATGAGATCCTTCACCGGGGGTTGGTTGAAGTGTTCGGGGAAGAAGACCAGGCCGGCCGGGAGATTCCGGTTCACCTCAACGGCCACCTCGACCTCGCCCTGCGGCGAGCGGAGTTTGACCCGATCTTTGTCGGACACACCCAACCGCTCGGCGTCGGCCGAACCGATCATAAGGACGGCCTTGTCGTAGATCTTCATCAACCCCTCGGCCCGCGTTGAAAACTTGCCCGAGTGATAAAGAATCTGGCCCAGGACCAGTGTGTGGGGGTACTCGGCCGGAACGACGCGGGGCGGAGCCCCGTACCGGATGGGCGCTTCATCGCGGAATCCGTTGCCCAGATAGGATCCCGGATCGATCGGAAGCGGACCCGGTTTGGTGGTGTAGTAACCCGGGATCAGCCGGGCGATCTCCCGGTGGATTTCCTGCGCGCTCTCGTATTCCAGGGGGAGCCCCATCTTCCAGGCGATTTCCGAGAAAATTTCCCAGTCCGGTTTGCTCTCGTGAAGCGGCTCCATCGTCATCCGAACCGCATTCACTTTTCCCTCCATGCTCGTGAAGGTCCCCTCTTTCTCGGCGAAGGTTGTGGCGGGAAGGACCACATGGGCCAACTCCCCGGTCTCGGTCAGGAAGGGGTCCTGGCTTATGATGAACTCGATCTTGGAGAACGCTTCCCGGACGCCCATGGAGGTCGGGAGCGTCGCGACCGGGTTTTCGCCCACGATATAAAGCGCCTTGATTTCGCCTTTTCGTGCGCGTTCCAGGATGCCGGCCAGGTCGGCGCCGTTCGAGTCCGGCAGCTCGGCGCGCCAGGCCTTCGAGATCCGCGTCCGGGCTTCCGCATTCCCGTACTCGGCCGCCCCCGGAAGAAACTCCGAGCAACCGCCCATGTCGATCAGGCCGACCTCGTTATTCTCCTCGCACAGCGCGTTCAGACCTCCCCCTTCCTTATCCAGCAGCCCGGCCAGCAGGGCCAGGTCGAACAGATTCATCACGTTGAAATAGCCGTCCGGCCGCTTCGTGATTCCCTCATCGAACAGGATGACTCCCCGTTCGGATCGGGTCAGGATCTCGGCCGCCTCGACCAGTTTCTCCACGGGGATTCCGGTTTCCCTCTGAACCGTCTCGATCGAGAGCCCGGCCGTCGCCCGTTTGAGAACCTCGACCGCCTGGGGATATTTCTGAACCGTCGACGGGTCGCAAAGACCCCGCTCAAGAATGAGCTTGACCCATCCCTGGATCAGCCATCGCTCCGAGCCCGGCCGGATCGGAAGATGGTGGGTCGCCAGCTTCGCGATGGGGGTCGTGATCGGATCGGCCACGATCACCTGCGCCTTGTACTTCCTTGCGGCCTCCTTCACGCGGAGGTTGAAAACGGGGTGCGTCTCGGTGAGGTCGGACCCGATCACGAGGATCGCGTCCGATTGGGTCACCGCAACCGAATCGTTCATCATACGGATCCGGTTCGTGCCGAACGCCTTCCGAAGCGCGCGGACCGCGTTCAGATGGCCGTAGCGGGCCGTGCCGTCGATCTGATTCGACCCCAGTCCGGCCCGCATCAGTTTCTGGAAAAGATAGATGTCCTCGTTCGTGCACCGCGCCGAGATCAGTCCGGCGATCGCCGCCCCCCCGTGATCCATCTTGATCCGGCCGAGCCGTTCGGCCACGAGATCCTGGGCGTCAAGCCAAGGGACCTCGACGAGACGCCCCTCCTTCCGGATGAGAGGCCGCTTGAGCCGGTCCGGGCTGTTGACGTTCTGGAATCCGAAACGGCCGCGGCCGCAGATCCCCCCGTGACCGCTCGCCGTATCGGCCCGATCCCCCCACTTCGCCTTCCAGGACAGCTTGGAGGTCACGCGGTTCACGCGGTTGTCCTGAACTTCGACGACAAGCTGGCAGCCGTCTCCGCAGTAGGGGCAGGTCGTGGTGGTCTTCTTGAGCTGCCACGGCTTATAGAGATACTTGGAAAATTTGTTCGTGATCGCCCCCACGGGGCAGACGGCCAGGCAGTCGCCGCAGAATTCGCAGTAAAGGGGTTTATCCTCCTTGGCCGTCACGATGGTGTTCCCGTCCTTCTTCATGAAGGTGAGCGCGTCGACCATCTGCACCTCTTTACAGACGTTGATGCACTCCCCGCAGAGGATGCACCGGTTCATGTTGAAGTCGAGAACGATCGATCGGGTGTCCTCGGGGATCCCCTTCTGCTTGACGTTCGGGACGTCCCCCACGCCGAACTGAAACGTGAAATCCTGAAGTTCACAGTGGCCGTCGGCGTCGCAGACCGGGCAGTCCAGCGGATGCGTGGAGAGATGCTTGATGAGCGCCTTCTTTTGGGCCTCCTTCAACTCCGGTGTTTCGGTGGTGACGACCATCCCGGCCGCAACCGACGCCGTGCAGGAGCGCACGGGGGCCTTCTTGCCTTCCACCCCCACAAGGCACATCCCGCAGGAACCGAAGGGGGTGAAGGTGTAGTGGTAACACATCGCCGGAATGATCTTGTCGATCCCGCTCAGCACGTCGTAGAGCGAACGGCCCTCAAGGGCCGTCACCTTCTGACCGTCAATCGTGAGCTCGATCTCGGCCCCGGTTCCGGCCAGTCTTGCTTCTTTGGCGTCTCTCGTACCCATCGTTCCCGATCCTGCCTCCTGAACGCCTCTTCGTCAGGGGTGAGGCGTCAGGCGTGAGGAGAAAAAGCCTTTCCCTTTGCACCTTTCATCCCCTCACCCCTTACGCCTCACGCCTTACGGATCTTCACCGATCACACTCTCCCATGACAATGTCGTAGGTTCCGAAGATCGTGACGATGTCCGCGATCATGTAGCCCTTCGCCATGAAATCAAACGCGCCGAGGTGAATAAAAGACGGGGCGCGGATCTTCAGCCGATAGGGCTTCCCGCTCCCGTCGCTCACGATATAAAACCCAAGTTCTCCCTTATGCGCCTCGGTCCCGCAGTAGATCTCACCCGGCGGCGTTTTGAATCCTTCGGTGAAGAGCTTAAACTGCCGTATCATATGCTCCAGATTGTTGAAGACCTTGTCCTTCGGCGGCAGCGTCACGCGCGGGTCCTCGACCAAATAGGGCCCCTCGGGAAGCCGGTCCAGACACTGCTTCACGATCTTAGCGCTTTCCTTCATCTCGAGAATCCGGATCCAATACCGGTCGTACGTGTCTCCGTTTTTCCCGACCGGCACCTCCCATTCGACCTTATCGTAGGCCCCGTAAGGCTCGTACTTCCGCAGGTCGTAGTCCACGCCCGACCCGCGGAGCGTCGGCCCGGACAGCCCGAAATTGACGGCGTCCTCGGCCGATATCACGGCGATGTTTTTCGTCCGGGCCAGCCAGATCCGGTTCGTCTCCAAAAGCGCGTTGTATTCGTCCAGCTTCGCGCTAAACTTCTCCAGGAACCGGTAGAGTTGGTCGATCAGTCGGGGCGAGAGGTCGTTCTCCACGCCCCCGATCCGATACCAGCTCGTCGTCAGCCGGGCCCCGCACAGCTCATCGAAAAAATCGAGCAACACCTCCCGCTCCCGGAAGGTGTAGAAAAAGACGGTCATTGCGCCGATGTCGAGCGCCTGGGTCCCGAGCCAGAAAAGATGCCCGATGATCCGCTGCACCTCGGCCACCAGCGTCCGGAGGTACTCGGCCCGCTCCGGGACCTTCATGTCCAGAAGCTTTTCTACCGCGCGGACGTAGGCGAAGTTGTTGTACATCGCGCAGACGTAATCCAGCCGATCCGTGTGCGGGATGAACTGGTGGTATGTCCCATCCTCGGCCAGTTTCTCGACGCCGCGGTGCAGGTAGCCCAGGACGGGGGTCGCCTTCATGATCCGCTCCCCCTCCAGTTCCAGGACGATCTTCAGCACGCCGTGGGTGCTCGGATGCTGCGGCCCCATGTTGAGCATCAGCTTCTCGGTCCGAAGCAGCGGAAGCGTTCCGGGCGCACCCCCGGGCTCCGCGCCGACGTTCGGCTTTTCCACGGTTTGAACCGACTTTTTTCCGGCCTCGGCACTCATGTCGTTTTCTTCTTCGAGCCCTCCGTCATGAACTCAAACGTGTCACGCCAGCCCTTCCCGGCGAGCGGAAAGTCCTTTCGCAACGGGTAGCCCTCGTCGTACTCGTCCGGCAGGAGGATCCGGCGGAGATCCGGATGGTGATCAAACCGAATCCCCATCATGTCGAAGACCTCCCGCTCCATGAAATCGGCCCCTTTCCAGATCCCGGCGACCGAATCGATCGCGCCGTCCTCCTCGGGAACCCGGGCCTTGATCCGGATTCGTTGACGTCGCCGGATCGAATAGAATTCGTACACCACCTCAAACCGTTCGGCGGCCTCCGGATAATCCACCGACGAGACATGGACGATATAATCAAAATCCATTTCCTGATCGTCGTGGAGGTAGCGGCAGACCGGAACGATCGCTTCCTTCCGGACCGTCACCGCCAGATCCCCCCGCCACTCCGCGGCCGCGACGAAGGCCTCGGGGAATCGGGTTTTTATTTTCTCGACCGTCGGATGCATCGCCTTTTCCCGTCCTCGTTCGGGGTCGGCCTCGCCGATAACCCCGGTCCGGGCGGGATCCGGGGATGCGGATTAAATCTTGGTGGTGCCCAGGAGAGGGCTTTTGACGAAGACTTTCTGGTTCATGATCTTCTGCTGGAGCTTTAATATCCCGTCGAAGAGCGCCTCGGGCGTCGGCGGACAACCCGGCACGTAGATATCCACCGGCACGAACCGATCCACTCCCTGGACCACCGGATAGCTGTTATATATATTTCCGGAGGTGGCGCAGGAACCCATCGAAATGACGTACTTGGGCTCCGGCATCTGATCATAGATCTTACGGATCACGGGGGCCATCCGGCGGCAGACCGTTCCCGCCACGATCATGAGATCCGACTGCCGCGGGGAGGCGCGAAAAACCCCGGCCCCGTACCGATCGATGTCGTATCTCGCGGAAACGGCCGCCATCATCTCGATGGCGCAGCAGGCCAGCCCGAACGTCAGCGGCCAGAGCGAACCCTTCCTCGCCCAGTTCACCGCCTGCTCGATCGTCGTCGTGACCAGTCCGGACTCTCCGTCAAACGATCCTAATCCCATTGCAAGGCTCCCTTTCGCCAGGCGTAGATGTAACCGACAATAAACAGTCCGATAAAGACCAGCATCTCGAAAAGCCCCCAGAATCCGATCTTCTTGAAAACGATCGCCCAGGGAAATAGAAACATCATCTCCACATCGAAGATCACGAACAGCATCGCGATGATGTAGTACCGAACCGGAAAGGGATTGCGGGCGTCCGAGATCGGCTCGCTTCCGCATTCGTAGGGAGACAGCTTCTCCGGAAGGGCCAGGCGGGGTTGAACCAGATTGCTGATCAGTAGCGTCACGACCCCGAAACCCACGGCGGCCAGGATGAACAGGAAGACCGAAAAATACTGGGATAGAAACCCGGCGGCCTGTGATACCATCCAACTCTCCTAAGCCCTTATTCTCCCGATTCTTTTTCCCCTTCCCAGGAGTGTCAACCTTATCATGATTCGATGGCGTGGTCAAGGGTTCATAGGGCCCACCGGAATGGGTCTAAAGACCCATGCCATAGGGACTAGGGAAGTAACCCGGGGGGGCTTGTGGTATAATGGGCCGGTTTTTTGGATGTAATTTGGAGGGGATCCATGGCCCCCGCGACGCTCCCCGAGACCGTGATCGAGGTCGGTGAGGAGATCCGTCCCGAGACGATCCCGCCTTACAAAGTGATCTTTCTCAACGACGACGTCACGACGATGGACTTCGTCGTCTACGTCCTGATCGCCGTCTTCAAGAAAGACCCCGCCACGGCGGTGGAGCTCATGCTCGAAGTTCACAACACGGGCGCGGCCGTGATCGAGGTTCTTCCCCTGGAAGAGGCCGAGCTCAAGCAGGAGCAGACCCATACCGCCGCCCGCTCGGCCGGATTTCCCCTCCGTTGCGTAATCGAACCCGCCTAAATCCTGCCAGGTCAAAATACAAGGCGACTCGGCCCCAAGGAGCTTGACAACCCCGAAAAATTTAGTATAATTTGGAAAAACCATCAACGATAAAGGCACACCTGACCGAAAGGCAGGGTCGCAAAGCCCTAAACCGGGTTCCCTCCTCGAGTCGAAAGGACGGACCGGGTTAGACGGGCTGCCGAACTGGTGGATCCGAATGGATTGCCACGGAGGCCTCATTCCGAATAAGGGATGGAGGCCTTATTTTTTACCCGCGACGGAGGTTTCTTCGTATGGAAAAGCGCCAATCATTAAGAGTTTCTTTGATCACAAGCGGAAAGGTCGCCACGCTGAATTCGGCCGACAGCGGATCGATCTACACGGCGAACGTCAGCCGGCAGGGCCTCTGCTTCTACTCAAAATCCTCACTGCCGATTGAATCGGAAGTGGTTTTAGAGTTGGAACTGGTCCGTCCCGCCGATGCTCCGGTGACGGAATACCTCCATGGGAAGGTGCTCTGGAAACGGGAATGGAACGACCTCGCGGCCCATGGAGTCCACCTTTTAAACCCCCTTTCCTCCGATAAAACGCCTCAACTTCTCCAGCACACGATGGGTGCGGAAGCCATCGTCACCTCCCCGGACACGAGGCGAGCCCCGGCCGTCCGGATCAAGGACCCCCTCACCCCCCGTGAACGGGAGGTGACCCGCCTCATCGCGAAGGGGCTCAACAACCGGGAAATGGCCGAGCGACTTTCGATCAGCACCAAAACGGTCGAAACGCACCGCGCCAACATTTACGCCAAGCTCAAGGTCCACAACGCCATTCAACTCATGCGGGCCATCGAGCGAAGCGGCCGGTGGATCGTGAATCACAAAGAGACCCACTGATCTTCCCCCGCCAGCGACTCAAACACCCGCCGATAGGCCTCGAACGCCGAGGGTCCGAACAGGGCAAACCGGACCGACCGGATCTCCGCATGCGTCTTTAAATAATCCCAAACGGTCTCAAGCGCGATCGCGGCCGCATCGTCCATCGGATATCCATAGGCCCCCGTGCTGATCGAAGGAAACGCGATACTCTTTATGCCGTGCCGCGAGGCGAGTTCAAGACTGCTCCGGTAGGCGCTGGCGAGCTTTTCCGGCTCGCCGTGTCGCCCGTCGCGGTAGACCGGCCCCACGGCATGAATCACATACCGCGCCTTCAACCGTCCCCCGGAGGTGATGCGCGCCCCACCCGTGGGGCAGCCCCCGATTTTTTCGCATTCTTCGAGAATCTCCGGACCGCCGGCGCGGTGAATCGCCCCGTCCACGCCGCCGCCGCCCAGGAGCGTGGTGTTGGCCGCGTTGACGATCGCCTCGGTCACCTGAACCGTGATATCGCCCTCGACCAGCTCGAGCGTCGATTGATGAACCGTCACTTTCACCGTTTCCGCCCTTATCCGTTTCCGCCTTCCTCCAGTCCCAATACCAGGCACTTGGCCGACCCTCCCGCCTTATGAAATTCGGACAGATCCAGGGGATGAATTCGAAATCCGCGGTCCATCAGGGTCCGATTCAGTTCGTCGCATCCCTCCTGGAGAACGACATCGCGTCCGATCACGATGGCGTTGCAGCCCAGTCGGAGCGCGTCCTCCTCGGTAACCGGGATCGGTTCCGGAATTTGGGCCTCGATCACCCGTCGGCCGTATTCATCGAAGGCCGCCGGAAAATAGAGGACCTCGCGCTCATTGAGCGGGCAGAAACAGGTGTCGAGATGATAAAACCGCGGTTCGACCAGCTCCAGCGAGAGCACCTCAAAGCGTAGGAGTTCACCGATCCGTTGGTGAGACCGGATGTCCGACCGGATCTGGTAGCCGGCGTATCCGGTCGGCCCGACTCGAAGAAAATCCCCTTCCCCTTCAAAGCAGGCGTCCTCCGGGAGGCGGTGGATGGAATAACCGCACCGTTCAAACCAGCGCTCAAACACCGCCCGCTCCCCTTTTCGCTCGTCATGCCGAAAGTTGGACGAGACGAAGACCGATCCAAAGACCAATCCCGCATTGGCCGTAAAAACAAGGTCCGGAAGACCTTTTACGGGCTGGATCAGCTCGATCTTGGCACCCAACCGAACGGTCAGCCGTTCGTACAAGGTCTGCCACTGCTGACGCGCCCGGGTCGATTCGACCGCACGCCGGCGGTCCATCCAGGGATTGATTTCGTACTCGATCCGGTAATAATCGGGCGGGCACATCAGGAAGACGGCCATGGTGGGCAGGGCTATTCCCTCAGGTTGTCCCAGAGTTCGCGGAGGAAGGGCTCGGCATCGGTCACGAGGCCCATCGCCTGAAAGCTCCCGCGGTCGGCCAGCTTTGTCACGACGGCCGGGTTGATATCCACGCAGACCAGTTTGACCGCGGCCGGCAGGAGATTCCCGGTCGCGATCGAGTGAAGCGCCGTGGCGATCATCAGGCAGAGGGAAACCCCCGGCACCAGGCGGCGCATCGCCGACTGGGCCTGGTTCATCTCGGTGATCACCTCCGGAAGGGGGCCGTCGTCTCGGATGGAGCCGGCCAGGACGAAGGGAATCCCGGCCCGGATGCAGGCCGCCATGATGCCCCCCCGAAGGATCCCTTTCTCGACGGCCGGCCGAATGCCCCCGGCCCGCCGAATCGTGTTGATCGCCCGCATGTGGTGCTCATGGCCTTCCGCCGCGGGGATGCCCTGATCCAGATACATGCCCAGGGAGGTTCCGTACAGCGCCTGCTCGACGTCGTGCGTGGCGAGGGCGTTCCCGGCGAACAGGATGTCCACGTGAC
This sequence comes from uncultured Nitrospirota bacterium, assembly GCA_964372835.1. Lineage (GTDB taxonomy): Bacteria > Nitrospirota > Nitrospiria > JACQBZ01 > JACQBZ01 > CAYJTJ01. The sequence continues at coordinate 165 of CAYJTJ010000018.1, read as the reverse complement.
CGGCCTCGATCAGCTTGGCGAGATAAATCCCCGCCCCGGTATGCACGACGGCCGGCCCGGCCACCATCAAAACCTTCTCGCCCCGTTGCCGGGTCGCCCGGATCTCGGCCGCGACCTCCCGGATCACGATCCCCTTGGGCTTTTCCGACGAGACCGTACTGGCCA
>CAYJTJ010000017.1:23085-25554 GCA_964372835.1 uncultured Nitrospirota bacterium | reverse complement strand
CTCGCTATATACCGGTTCTGATCCAGATCGCTCCCGAGGCCGTGGTTAAGCCATTCGTAACTGATCAGGAGTTGTCGGCCGTCCTCCCGGCTGATCGAAAAGCCGTACTCTTTGGCCGTCCCCAACCGCCACGAGAACCGCAGGCCGCTCAGATCCCCCTCTTCCGGAGCCGGCACATCCCCCGGAATCCGTGTGAGACCTGAAAAACGCTGGACCCGGTATCCGGCCGTGAAGAACTGTGCGCTCTCAAAAAAGAGACGGGATAAGGTGATGTCCAGATCCAGGCGGGTGCGACGTTCCCAGTAGTCCGACTCCAGCCCCTGCCCGTCCATCAGGAGATCGGGATAGCGCACGGCCAAGCTCGAGATCCCGACATGAAGAGAAGGGTAGAATGATTCATTTTCATACTGGATCGAGAAGGCCGGCCGGTGTGTGGCCGCCCCGTACAGCGCCACGGCATCATACCGGTGCCGGCCCAACACGTCCAGACCGCCCGTGGCTGCGCCGACCTGCGATCCCGATTCGTCCACCCCGAGGAGGGGCGTCCAGAACCGCGGCCTTACTGTCGGCCAGGAGGAATAAGGCTCGGTCGGGAAGGCCAAAGAGGATTCCGGTTCAACCCGCGCCGGGATCGATGGTGACGCGGGGATCTCGACCTTCTTCCAGGTTGAAGGATCCCAGACCATTCGGTGGAGGTCAAACCCACGGCTGGTGTAGGCCGAGAAGAGGATCTCCCGCCCATCGGGAGTGATCTCCGGGGTAAATGCCCCTCCAAGGACGCTCGTGATCTGAAACAGGCCGCCCGTCTCTACTTCATAGGCGAACAGATTGTAGATGCCGGTGCGATCCGATGAGAGGAGGATGTACTTCCCGTCCGGCGACCAGGCCGGCGTTAGATCCGCGGCATGATCCATAAAGAGGGGGATGGACCTTTTCTGCTCGAGGTCTAAGAGGCCGATTCCCTGCAGGCCGTTCTGCCAAACGCCAAGTGCGATACGACGCCCGTCCGGCGACCAGCGGGGATGGGTAAGGATCGCCTCCCGGTCGGTCCAGTCTATGACCTCCATCCCGCCGGTCTCAAGGTCGTAAACAACGAGCCGATTTTTACCCAGCCGGTTCTCGACCGAGATCAATCGGGTTTCGGTCGGGTCGAAATCGGGATCCCGCAGTCGCGCGCCGGTGGTCAGGCGCTTTAAGCGGTTCCTTGTGAAATCATAGAGATAAAGATCGCTATACTCGGAATGGTTCCGGTAGAGCTCCAACTGTGAGAAGGCGAGTTGTTTCCCGTCGGGGGACCAGGAGACGGTGTATCCCAGATTGCGCCGGACCGCGAAGCGATCCTGGCCTCCCTCCGAATCCATCATGCGCAGGGACGGATATTCGTGCGGGTTGAGCGTTGCGTAGACGAGCCGGCGGCCGTCCGGGCTCACCTTTGGTCCAAGATTATAATCTCCTCGATCCGTGATACGGCGACTCGGTGTGAGCCCGAGCGCCTCGACGGACTCTTTTTGCTGACGGAACCGTTCCTTCAACTCGTTCTGCCACTGATTCCAGAGGGTCACATAAGACTGGCCGAGGATCTGGCGGGCGGTCGAGTCGACGAAGAATGGAAAGACATTGTCGCTGTATTCGAGGCTCAAGTCCTTCAGGACTTGTTCCCCGAACCGGCGGGCGAGATAGTCGTAAAAGCGGGCGCCGAAGAGATACTGGAGCTGATTTCCGGGCCAGGTATCGCGACCCCCGGCTTGGTCCAGGCTCGGGAATCGGTTTTCCAGAACGGCCATCCGGAGGACCATCTCTGTGTAGGGATTATCCCGACGATCGCTCACGCCGGTGGCGGTTTCTTCATACGTCGCAAGACCCTCAATCAACCAGGCCGGCTGGAAGATGTTCGGCATCGCGCCGTTAAAAATCAAAAGGGGAAGCGGCTGCCGTCCGAAAACGGCCCGCATCAAGGCGGGGAATCCCGTGTTCATGTCCAGTTGAAGGATGTGGACATACTCATGCAGGATTACCTCCTGCAACCAGTCGTCGAATCCCACGAGGAAGGGTACGGGATTGGCCGGCGGCGGCGTGAGGTTTATATAGATCGAGTTATTGGGAAAGGGAAGGGCTGCCCCGGACGTGGCGTCCGCGTAGTCGATTAGAATGAGATGGGTCGGCTCGGCCGGCTCCCAGCCCAGCTTGGGGGCCAGAACGGCATGTACCTGCTCCGCGATGCGGGCCGCTTTTTGGGCCCAGCGATCCTCCCCCTGATGATAATAGATTCGAAAATGGTCGGTCGAGATGACCTGCCAGGTGAGCGAGGGGTCGAGTTTCGGCCCCCCGAGAAGGCTTATGGCACAGCCGGAAAGAAAAGCTCCCAGAACGGTGCCGGCCATCAGACGAAGAAAGAGTGTCCGGGTCTTTTCCAATCCCATCCTTCCCGGGCATCGAAGACTCAGGTTCGATACGCGGCGTTGATGCGGA
>CAYJTJ010000017.1:13050-22985 GCA_964372835.1 uncultured Nitrospirota bacterium | reverse complement strand
GTACTCTTCGGTAAGATCGCAAGTCCAGGCCGTGGCCGACCCGGTTCCACGGTGAAGGTCGATCGACAGTGTGAAGGACTTTTTCCGAAGGACCCGTGTGGCCTGCCGATCGGCCGATTGACCCAGGCCGACGCCGTTCTTCACCAGCGCGACGCGATCCAAGAAGAGATCGATACGGTCGGGATTCACCTCGGCCCCCGAGGCCCCGATCGCGGCCATGATCCGTCCCCAGTTGGCATCGGCGCCGTAGAAGGCCGTCTTGACCAGATTGGAGCGGGCCACACGCAGCGCGACCGTCTTGGCCTGCCCATGATCGGCCGCGCCCCGAACCTGGATTTCGATCAGTTTGGTCGCGCCCTCGCCGTCCCGGACGATCAACCGAGCCAACTGGAGGCAGACCTCGTCCAGCGCGGCCTGGAAGGCCGATCGGGCGGTTTCGGATCGTTCAAGGTCCGGGTTCTTTGCCCGTCCGTTCGCGAGGCAGAGGACCATGTCGTTGGTGCTGGTCTCACCGTCGACCGTGATCATGTTGAAGGACCGGTCGACGGCGGCCGTCAGCATCCGCTGAAGCAGAGGCGGCTCAATCCGGATATCGGTCGTGAGAAAGGCCAGCAGTGTGGCCATATCGGGATGGATCATGCCGGAGCCTTTCGCGATCCCGCCCAGGGTGACGGCTTGCCCGGCCAGTTTCAGTCGGACCGCGATCTCTTTGGGCCGCTTATCGGTTGTCATGATCGCACGGGCGGCCATCCGCCCCCCCGTGGTGCTGAGCGTCTTGACCGCTATGGGGATTCCCGCGTGGATGGCGGCCCGCGGCGGGGGCTCGCCGATCACGCCGGTGGATGCGACCGCGACCTGATCGGTCGGGATCCCAAGATGATGGGCCGTCTGCTCGGCCATGTCTCTCGCAACCGCCTCTCCGTGGAGGCCGGTACAGGCGTTTGCGTTTCCGGAATTGGCCACGATCGCGCGGAGCGTTCCGGACCGGATATGATCCCGCGTCAGGCGGACCGGCGCGGCCGTGACCCGATTGGTTGTGAACAGTCCGGCCGCGGCGCAGGGCTCCTTTGAGTAGATCAGCGCCAGGTCAAGTTTTTTGACCTTTTTGATCCCGCTGTGAATCCCGGAGGCCAGAAACCCCGGAACGGCCGTAATCCCGCCCTTCACCTTTTTCATCTTCTGCATCTCATGGAAACAAGCCCGGCGCCGATAGGCCCAGGGTTTCTTCAAAACCCATCATCAGGTTCATGTTCTGGACCGCCTGGCCCGCGGCCCCTTTGACCAGATTGTCGATGGCCGTGATGATCACGAGGACCGCAGTCTTTCGGCCCGTGCGGGTTTCGGCCGCGAGCCCGATGTGGCAGTCGTTGGAACCCTGGACGTTCCGGGTGTTGGGGAGTTCGTCCAATGGAAGAAGCCGTACGAACGGCTCATCTTTATAACGGCTCCGGAAAAGTTTGTGGACCGCCTGGATCCCGACCGGTTTGACCAGCCTCACATAGATCGTGGTCAGGATGCCGCGATTGATCGGCACCAGATGAGGCGTGAAAAGCACGGTGACATTACGAGTGGCGATCGAGGACAGCTCCTGTTCGATCTCCGGGATATGCCGATGAAGGCCGACGTTGTAGGCGGTGACGGCTTCATGGGCCTCCGGAAAATGGGTCGCCTGGGATACCGCCCGTCCGGCCCCGGACACGCCCGACTTCGCATCGATGATGATGCTGTCGGTCTCGATCAGCGATTCGGCCATCAGCGGGATCAGCCCGAGGATCGCGCCCGTGGGATAGCAACCCGGATTGGCGACGAGTCGGGAGGATACAATCGTCGCCCGGTGGAGCTCCGGAAGGCCGTAGCAGGCCTTGGCGCACAGCTCGGGATGGCTGTGTTTGGCATGGTACCACTTCTCGTAGAGGAGCGGGTCTTTCAGCCTAAAATCGGCGCTCAGGTCGATCACCGGTTTCCTCTCCTTGAGCAGACGCGCCGCGACCGGCATCGCCTTGGTGTGGGGCAGCGCGAGAAAAAACAGATCCGCCCGGCCGGCGAGCCGGTCCAGATCCAGCGGCTCAAGCGTCAGCGGGACCCGCCCTTTCAGGTTCGGGAAGACCTGATCGATCGGCTTCCCCTCGGACTGCTCCGAGGTCACCGCCGCCAGCTTGATTTTGGGGTGCTGGGTGAGGATTCGGACTAATTCACCACCGGTATAACCGCTCGCGCCTACCACGGCCACCTTGGTCATGTTCGTCTCCTGGCTGCTATCGGAACGCCGTCGTCATCCGCCGGTCGATTTCGATAAGTGCTGTGGGTCAAATAAAAAAAGGGGCCGTGCGGCCCCTCCGTGAATGACTTCATCGGATTATCGTTTGGAGAACTGGAACCGCCGCCGTGCGCCTTTCTGACCGTACTTCTTGCGCTCTTTCACCCGGGGGTCGCGCGTCAGGAGGGCCTCTTTCTTCAGAAGGGGTCGGAACTCCCCGCTGGAAAGTAGCAGGGCCTTGGCGATTCCGTGCCGGACCGCGCCGGCTTGACCCATTTCGCCGCCTCCGTTGACATTGACCGAAAGGTCGAACTTCCCTGTCGTGTGAGTGGCCTGAAACGGCTGGAGGACCATGAACCGCTGAATCTCCCTCGGGAAGTAGGACTCCAACGACCGGTCGTTAATCGTGATCTGCCCGGTACCCGGTGCCAATTGAACCCGAGCCACGGAGTTCTTCCGCTTTCCGGTTGCGGCAATTGTCGCGGTTTCGTTCATCGAGCCTTATCCCTTCCGGAAAAATCCAACGGCTTGACCAATTGGGCCGCGTGGGGATGGCTCGGCCCCGAATAAACTCTCAACTTCTTGGCCATCGCCCGGCCGAGCTTCGTTTTCGGCAGCATTCCTTGAATGGCCCACTGAACGACGCGTTCCGGCCGCTCTTCAAGCAGTCTTCCCGCGGTCGTGTATTTGAGACCCTTTGGATAGTCCGAATGGCGATAGTAGATTTTGTCCACGCGCTTATTCCCGGTGAGCTGGATTAAACCGGCGTTGATGACGACCACGTGATCCCCCGCATCGACATGGGGGGTAAAGTTCGGCTTATGTTTTCCCCGAAGGATCGAGGCGACCTCGGATGCCAACCGGCCCAGAATTTTATCCTGTGCGTCGACAAGATACCAGATTCTCCGGATCTCTTCCTTCTTTGCCGAAACGGTTCTCATCGCCCAAGGCCCCATCCTCATCAACGCAAAGTCACCATTATACGGATATTTTGTTCCGTGTCAAGCACCAATCGGATTGGCCGGGAGGGATCGTTCTTGAGAAAATCAGGGGGGGCGGCCGATCCCTTACGCATTGAACGGCCCGAAATCCTTCGGGTTGAGCTTTTCTAACCATTCATCCAGACTTTCTCCGCTCTTCTTGTTCAGCACATCGCGGGTCGTGTAAATCGGCGCATGGGAACGAACCGCGAGCGCGATCGCGTCGCTGGGACGGGAATCAATGGTGAGCGTGCTGCCGTTCGATTCGATATAGATAATGGCGTAATAAGTATTGTCCTTGATCTCGGTCACGATCACTTTCTGGATCCGGATTCGCAGATGATCCAGAAGGTTTTTCAAGAGATCGTGGGTCATCGGTCGGGGCGGAAGAATCCCCTCCAGGGCGAACTTGATGGCGTTTCCCTCGACCGCCCCGACCCAGATCGGCAGGACCTCGTTGTTCTCCTCCGTACGAAGAAGGACGATCTGCGTTTCGGTCTTGGGATCCGTCAGGACACCCTGCACATTCACCTTAATATCCATCGTATGAACGAAACCTCCTCAAGGTAGCCTCCGAACCAGGCCGTTGGCGGCGACGGCCATGGTCTTCTCAAAACTCGATGGGACCCGGGGAAACAGGAGAAAAACATAACCCCGTCCCTCTCCGACGCCCTCCCACAGAGGCTCTCCCTGGTCGGCGTCCCAGATCCGCCCCGCGATCCTCACTTGGGTCGCCCCCTCCGCCAGTTCGATGCGTTCAAGTTCGGTCAAGAGCAGGTAACGGGATCCGATCGCCTGCCCGAGCGCCCGAAGCGGTCGCGCCCGGGGAGGGCCCGCCGCGGTATATCCGCGGGACCATTCATCGTAGACGGATTCCAGGCCCGCCTTTCGAATCCGCTCCAAGCTCTCCCCCGGTTCCACCCAGATCCTCCTCTGGCCCTCGCGCTGCAAACTTTCCAGGAAGATCGCATCCGCCGCGTGCAGGTGGCCCCGAACGCCGCCCCGTCCCACCATGGGAAGGACCGCCATGGGTGATTCCTTGAACGTCTCGGGCGGAAGGAGGACCCTCCGATAGGTCACGGAGGAGAGATCGTCGATGGTCGCGCAGCCGACCGCCAATCCCCCCAACCCGAAAAGGAGGAGGCCGCCCGCGAACCCCCTTCGAATCGTTCGGAACTTCAAATCCCTCCTCACTTTGGTCTATGGAATGACATGGACCGGGCGCCGGATCAGGCGTCGTATTTTCCGAAGTCTTCGGGACGGAGATTGTCCAGCCAGCGGTCGATCTCTTCGGTGCTGTGTTTCTTCATCACCGACTCGGTGGCGAATATCGGGGTTTCCGTCCGGAGCGCCAGCGCAATGGCGTCGCTGGGGCGGGCATCGACGGTGTATTCGGAATCGCCGTACTGGACATGGAGTTTGGCGAAATAGGTGTTATCCTTGAGGTCCGTGATCACGATGCTGATAATCTTGGCCGCGGCGGTTTCCAGGATCGTCTTCACCAGATCGTGGGTCATTGGCCGGGGTGTAAAGACGCCCTCCAGGGCGAAGCTGATCGCGCTCGCCTCGGGCTTGCCGATCCAGATGGGCAGGACCTCCGATTCGTTTTCGTCGCGCAGAATAACGATAAAGGCATTGCTGAAGGGGTCATACATGAGCCCCCTAACCTTCATCTGAACCAGCAACCGGACCCGTCCTTTCTTAACGTAGGCCATCCCAACAACCGGACATCATATTTCATTCTAGCGAGTTAGGCGACGGGTTGTCAACTTTTCCCTGCCGGGGGAAAAAGACCCGGAAGCCCGGGATTTGGTACGCGCGATCCATCCCGGAGGTAAGAAGATAGCATAGGGCGGGGGCCCGCTCGCGACGAGACACCGATTTAGTTGGAATGAGCCCGGATCGCGAAATAGCGGCTTCCGGACCCCGGCTTCGCCCCAGAACCGGTGACTCCCAAGCGGGTCTTCGGGACAGCGGAAACAAGGCCGGAATCCGCGAAATTCACAATCACGGTTTCTCGAAATTATTTTTAATTTTAATGAGTTGTGAAACAGTTCGGCCGATGGCCAGCCTTGACAGGCGGTTTTTTATCCAGATATAATTGACGAAAGCACAGAAAATCCCAGTACATTTCGCCCGGGGGGTTGGATATCGGCTGTGGATGCGCTTTTCATCAAGATAACGATATTTTTCTATTTTTTGGGAACCCTCGCTTTCCTGGCCTATCTCATGGTCGGGAAAAAGGAGATTTTGTCCCGATATTCACTGGTCGCGACGGGAGTCGGGTTCCTGTTTCATACCCTCGGCCTCTTCATCCGGATGTCCGAGGCCGGTTACATTTCTCTGACCCATCTGTTTGACGCCGTGGCTTTCTTTGCCTGGGCCCTCGTCCTTGTTTTTCTCCTTGTCGAGTACCGCTTTCGGATCCATATCCTGGGATCCTTCGTTCTGCCGCTGGCGCTGATCTCGCTTCTGTCGGTCACCGTTCTGCCGAAGGAGCCCCGCGCGCCCGACGCCGTCCTGAGGACCGCGTGGGTCTATATCCATACGGCCTTGGCCTTGCTGGGAGCGGTCGCCTTCGCGATCGCTTTCTTACTGGGCGTGATGTACCTCATCCAGGAGGGACTCCTTAAATCGAAGCGGTTTAATAACCTATACAACAAGCTTCCTTCACTCGATATACTCGATGACCTCAATCACAAGGCGATCATCTCGGGATTCAGCTTCTTGACGCTGGCCATCATCATCGGTGCCGGCGGGGCCGGCTATGTTTCGGGATCTTACCTTACGTGGGACCCTCGAGAAATCTTCTCGTTGGGGATCTGGCTGTTCTATCTCGTGGTTCTGCACGGGCGGATCACGATGGGCTGGCGGGCCCGGAGGGCCGCGGTGTTGGCGATCATCGGTTTCGGCGTCGTCATTACGTCCTTCGTGGGAGTGGATCTCGTCTGGAAGGGAGAGCATGCTTTTATTTGAACATCGGTCCGCTTGGGGGCTGGGGCCGCCGTGCGGTCGGAATGCGCGGGAGAGGACCTGATCCGTGGAGATTATCGTTGTCGGGCTGAATCACCGGACGGCGCCCGTCGATATTCGGGAGAAGCTCTCGATACCGGAGTCGGAGTTGAGGGACGCGCTGATCCGACTGAAGTCCCTCCACGGGATTGATGAGGGTCTGATTCTGTCCACGTGCAACCGGGTCGAGGTTTACGCCGTGGTTCAGAACATTCAGACCGGCTTTCATCGGGTTAAGGAATTCTTCGCGGAGCTCCAGTCGGGCCTTCCGTCCGACAAGTGGATCTCCTGTCTCTACCTTTATTCCGCCCGGGAGGCCATCCATCATGTTTTCCGGGTGGCGGCCAGCCTGGATTCGATGGTGGTCGGGGAACCCCAGATCCTGGGACAGATGAAGGAGTCGTTCGAAGCGGCCATGCACCAGAAGGCCACCGGCGTCGTGTTGAATAAGATTCTTCGGAAAGCGATCTCGGTCGCGAAACGGGTCCGCACCGAAACCGGGATCGCCGAAAACGCCGTATCGGTCAGTTTCGCGGCGGTGGAGCTGGCAAAGAAAATCTTCGGCCGGCTCGACGGCAAGAAGGCGCTGCTCGTGGGGACCGGGGAAATGGCCGAGTTGGCCGTGCGCCACCTGCTGGACAACGGCGTCCGAAATGTGATGATCACCACCCGGAACTTGGACCACGCCATCGAACTGGCCCGGCGGTTTTCCGGCGTCCCCATCCGATTCGAGGAGTTTCCGCGTCACCTGGCCGAGGCGGATATCCTGATCTGCTCCACGGGCGCTCCCCATGCGGTCATCACCGAGGAGCATGTGGAGAAGGCCATCCAGCTGCGGAAAAATCGGCCGATCTTCCTGATCGATATTTCGGTTCCCCGAAATATCGATCCGAAGGTCAACCGGATCGACAATGTCTTTCTGTATGATATCGACGACCTCCAAACCATTGTCGACGCCAACCTGCACGAACGCCAAAAGGAGGCGCTCAAGGCCGAGGAGATCATTGCGGAAGAATTCGGAGCGATCGAGCGATGGCTCAAATCGCTGGAAGTCATCCCCACCATCACGGCGCTGCGCGCCAAGGCCGACGAGATCCGCCGGCTGGAGGTGAACAAAGCGATGGCCCGACTCGGCGGCCTTGGGCTGGAAGAGAGAGAGCTCGTCGAGGGCCTTGCGTCGGCCATTGTCAATAAGCTCCTCCATTCCCCGCTGGTCGTCTTAAAAGACGAGGCGAATTCGAGCAACGGGGCGCTGTACGTCGAGACGGTCCGTCGACTGTTCGATCTGGATAAAGCCCCTCCGATCTCTTCGCCCCCCGATAAAAAGCCGGAGAACAAATCTCCGGAAGAGGGAGGGGGGAAGGAATAATCAGCATGGCGAAGACGGAATCGGAGGTGATCATCGGGACGCGGGGAAGCGCTCTGGCCCTTTGCCAAGCCAACCTCATCCAGGAGGGACTCCAACGGCGCTTTCCAAGTCTCTCGATCCGGCTGAAGAAAATCAAGACGACGGGGGACAAGATTACGGATGTTCCCCTGGCGAAGGTCGGGGGCAAGGGCCTATTCGTGAAGGAAATCGAGGAGGCGATGATCCGGGAGGAAATCAGCCTGGCGGTCCACAGCATGAAAGACGTCCCGACATTCCTCCCGGAGGGGCTCCATTTGGCGGCGATTACCGAGCGAGAGGATCCCCGCGATGTCGTCATCAGTCGCAGCGGGAAGCGACTCCTGGACCTGCCGAAAGGAGCGCGGATCGGAACGAGCAGCCTTCGCCGTCAGGCCCAGATTCGACATGTCCGACCGGACTTCGAAATGATTCCATTGCGGGGGAATCTGGACACCCGGATCAAGAAACTCACCCGGGACGGACTCGATGCGATCGTTCTTGCGGCCGCCGGCGTCCGCCGGATGGGATGGGCGGAGCGCATCACCGAGTTTCTCGATCCGGGGATCTGCCTGCCCGCCATCGGGCAGGGCGCCCTCGGACTGGAATGCCGAATCTTGGACGGCCGGATCAATGCGATTCTGTCGGAGTACAATCACCCGGTCACGAGCGCCTGCGTTCGCGCGGAACGGGCCCTCCTGACGCGTCTTGAGGGGGGCTGCCAGGTTCCGATCGCGGCCCACGCACAGATTCGGGATGGGACCCGGCTCGTACTCGATGGCCTTGTGGCCAGTGTCGATGGCGGTCGCCTCATTCGGGACGGTCTGACCGGGGAGGCGGACCGGCCGGAGGCGGTCGGACTGGCGCTGGCGGAGCGACTTCTTAAGCTGGGGGCGGATGCCATCTTACGGGAAATATACCGGTAGGGTCCGAGGCCCCCGGACCGGTCCGGGGCGAATTTATTTCATCGGCGCCGGGCCCGGGGATCCGGGGTTGCTGACCCTCAAGGGGAGGCGGTGCCTTAAGCTGGCCAACGTGGTGGTTTACGACTATCTCGCCAATGAGGAATTTCTCCGATACGCCCGGCCCGATGCCGAGATCGTTTTTGTCGGCAAAAAAGGCGGAGAGGCCCGTGTCGGGCAGCCGGAGATCAACCGCCTGCTCATCGAGAAGGCCCGGCGGGGAATGGTTGTCGTGAGACTCAAGGGCGGCGACCCGTTCATCTTCGGGCGGGGAGGGGAAGAGGCCGCGGCGGTCGCATCGGCCGGCATCCCATTTGAGATCGTGCCCGGGGTGACGGCCGCTGTGGGGGTTCCGGCTTACGCCGGCATTCCCCTGACCCATCGCGACGTCGCCTCATCGGTGACCTTCATTACGGGCCACGAAGATCCGTCCAAGGGGAAGCCTCAGGTCCCTTGGCAAAATTTAGCAGGGGCCGGGACGCTGGTCTTCTTCATGGGGCTGGGCCATCTCCCGCAGATCGTGGATCGGCTGGTCCGGCACGGCCGGCCTTCCACGACGCCGGTGGCGGTCATTCGGTGGGGAACAAGGCCCGAGCAGCGAACGGTCGTCGGAACACTGGTTGACATTGCGGATAAGGTGCGGGCCGAGGCCTTAAAGCCTCCGGTCCTGATCATCGTGGGGGAGGTGGTGAGCTTGCGGGAAAAACTGAATTGGTTTGAAGGCCGGCCTCTTTTCGGAAAGCGGATCCTGGTCACACGCGCCCGGGACCAGGCGGAGGAATTCAGCGACCTCCTCAAGCTCTATGGGGCGGACCCGGTCGAGTTCCCGACGATTGAGGTGGCCCCCCCCGAATCCTGGGAGCCCCTGGATCGCGCGATTGACCGGCTGGAGTCCTACCAGTGGCTGATCTTCACCAGCGTGAACGGCGTTATCTATTTTCTCGAGCGGCTTCAGACGGCCGGTAAGGACGTTCGGTCTCTTAAGGGGATCAAGCTCTGCGCGATCGGGCCCCGGACCGCCGAGGAGATCACGCGGCTGGGTATCCGGGTCGATCTCATTCCGGAGGAGTATGTCGCCGAGTCCCTGATCGAACGGATGGGTCGGCATGAGCTGAAGGGGCAGCGGATTCTCATTCCCCGGGCCGCCGTAGCCCGGGATGTTCTGCCGGAGGCCCTCGAGCGGATGGGAGCACGGGTGGACGTGGTAACGGCCTACCGGACGGTCCGGCCGAAGCGGGACGTGGAATGGGTCAAAAAACTTTTGCAAGGCGGGCAGATTTCTGTTATAACATTCACCAGTTCATCCACCGTCAGAAACTTCATGGAAATGTTTGGGGCGG
>CAYJTJ010000017.1:0-12950 GCA_964372835.1 uncultured Nitrospirota bacterium | reverse complement strand
TGGCGAAGGAGGCGCTTGAGGTGGTCCATCTCGGGATACCGGCCGTCATCCTTTTCGGGATTCCCAAGAAGAAGGACGCCCGGGGTTCCGAGGCCTACGCCCGCGGCGGCATTATCCAGCAGGCGGTGAAGGCGATCAAAGACCGGGTTCCCGATCTCATCGTCATAACCGATGTCTGCCTGTGCGAGTACACCGATCACGGCCATTGCGGCGTGGTGAAAGGGCGCGAGGTCCAAAACGACCCGACGTTGGAGCTGCTGGCCCGGGAAGCCGTTTCCCATGCCGAGGCCGGGGCCGATCTGGTCGCGCCGTCGGATATGATGGACGGCCGGGTCAAGGCGATTCGGACCGCACTCGACGGGGAAGGGCACCCCATGATGCCGATCCTGTCCTACGCCGCAAAATACGCCTCCTCGTTTTACGGCCCGTTCCGTGAAGCGGCCGGCTCGATCCCTCGGTTTGGGGACCGGAAATCGTATCAGATGGATCCCCCGAATGCACGGGAAGCCCTGCGGGAGGTCCAGATGGATATCGAGGAGGGCGCCGACATCGTGATGGTCAAGCCGGCCGTCCCGTATCTGGACATCGTTTGGCGTGTACGAACCGCGTTCAATGTTCCGGTGGCCGCCTACCACGTCAGCGGGGAGTACGCCATGATCAAGGCGGCCGCCCGGATGAAGTGGCTGGATGAAGAGCGGGCCATGATCGAAACGCTGACGTCCATCAAGCGGGCCGGGGCCGATCTGATCTTGACCTATTTTGCCAAAGAGGCGGCCCGGCGGCTGGCGCCCTAGGACGACGGGCCGTCCCTCAAGGGCCGGGCGGGGACCGATCGGAAACTCATTCGTGGAGCTCATTCGCGGCGACAGTGGCCAGGGACAGAAGGCGGCCTATCCGGTGGTCGCGATCGGGAATTTCGACGGGGTGCATCGGGGTCACCAGGCGATCCTCCAAAGGACGGTTGAGAGGGCGAAGGCGAAAGGGGGCACCGGCATCGCCCTGACGTTTACGCCCCATCCGCTCTCGGTCCTGGCGCCCCATCTGGAACTGAAGTTCCTGATGAGTTTTGAAGACCGGTTACAGTGGATCGAGGAGATGGGGATCGACCGGGCCCGGATCGTCTCCTTCACCCCCGAGTTTTCTCACCTCACGCCGCCGGAGTTTGTGCGGAAAATCATCCGAGACGATCTGGGCGCGAGGGAGGTTGTCGTCGGAACCCGTTTTACCTTCGGCCGGGATCGGAGGGGAACCGTCGCGGATCTGGAGGCGATGAGCGCCTCCTTCGGTTTTCTTGTCCATGCCCTCGAGCCGGTCTTGATCGACGGGACACCGGTGAGCTCGTCGCGAATCCGCGACTGCCTTCTTTCGGGCCGGGTGAGGGAAGCCCGCGAGCTCCTGGGCCGACCGTACGCGTTGGAAGGCCCGATCGTTCAAGGCATGCGGAGAGGGAAGGCGTTGGGGTATCCGACGGCCAATTTTAGGCCACCGAAGGATCGCGTGATTCCCTCAAACGGCGTTTACGCGGTCCGGGCCGAGATCGAAGGACGGAAGATCGAGGGGGTGACCTACATTGGAACCCAGCCCACGCTGGGGCCGGCGGAGCGGATGGTGGAAACGCATCTCTTCGAACCCCAACCCGACCGGTACGACCGCGTGATCCGAGTCCAGTTCCTGGACTGGCTGCGACCGGAGGAGGTCTTCACGGGTCGGACCGAACTCATCGAGCGGATTGAAGAGGATATTCAGAAGGCGAGAACGGTTTTATCGGAGAGGCCGCCGGCATAAAGTTTCGGCTGAAGGGGCGGCGACGACCCCGAACAAATCACACGCGTACGGGAAGGGATCAAGGCATGGAGCGAATCTTCGGACGGCCGATCATTACCCAGGAGGAGATGCAAAAACGGATCCGCGAGCTTGGAAACCAGATTACCCAGGACTATGCCGACAAGGATCTCCTCATGGTCGGGGTTTTAAAAGGGGCCTTCGCGTTCTACGCCGACCTGGTCCGGGCCGTTCGACTCCTTCTCCGTGTGGACTTCATCGTCGTGACCAACCGGCCGACCCAGAGACGATCCGTCTCCGGAAAGGTCAAAATCCTGTCCGACATGAGCGAGGACGTGAGCGGGCGGGACGTGCTTCTGGTCGAGGACATTGTGGATTCGGGAATGACGGTGAGTTTCCTTAAAAAAAAGCTGCTAGCCCGGAAGCCCCGGTCGTTGAGGGTCTGCACGCTCCTGAACAAGCCGGAGCGCCGGAAGGTCCGGGTCTCGATTGATTATGTGGGATTTGCGATTCCCGATAAATACGTGGTCGGCTACGGGCTCGATTACCAGAACCGCTACCGAAACCTTCCCTATATCGCGGTCATGGATAAAGTCTCCGAATCCGAGGAGCTTTTCTATTGGCAAGAATGAGAGGGCTGTGATAAGATGGGTAACACGGCTTAGAGGGGTGACCCGCTCCAGGTGGAACGGCGGCCGCTGGGCCGATGAACGGGCTTGAATCTAATGAATCCGCGGACCAAAAATCTAATTTTCTGGATCATGGTAGGGCTATTCATGATCCTCCTATTCCACCTTTTCCAGACCCCGACCCAGTCCGTGGAAGAAGAGATCATCTTCAGCGACTTCATCAGCCGTCTGGAAAGAGGCGAGGTGGCCGAGGTCGCGATCCGGCAGGGTTTGGTGAACGGCGTGATGAAGGACGGAATCCGCTTTAAAACCTTCACCATGGAATACCCGGACCTTGTTCCCCTCCTCCGCGAAAAGGGCGTGAAGATCCTCGTAAAGCCGCTGGAGGAGAGCCCTTGGTATATCGCCTTCCTCGTGACCTGGGGTCCCTTCATCCTGTTCCTCGTTCTCTGGTTCTTCCTGATGCGTCAGATGCAGATCGGCGGGAACAAGGCGCTCTCCTTCGGGAAGAGCCGGGCCCGACTGCTGACGGAGGACCGGAAAAAGGTCACTTTCGCGGATGTGGCCGGGATCGATGAGGCCAAGGCCGAGGTGACCGAGATCATCGAATTTCTAAAGGATCCCCCCAAGTTTCAGAAGTTGGGCGGGCGGATTCCGAAAGGGGTCCTCATCTTGGGCCCGCCCGGAACCGGGAAGACCCTTTTGGCCAAGGCCATCGCGGGGGAGGCCGGCGTTCCCTTCTTCAGCATCAGCGGTTCGGATTTTGTGGAGATGTTCGTGGGGGTCGGGGCCTCCCGGGTTCGCGATCTGTTCGAGCAGGGGAAGAAGAATGCGCCCTGCATCATTTTTATCGACGAGATCGATGCCGTGGGTCGTCTCCGCGGGGCCGGCCTGGGCGGGGGTCACGACGAGCGGGAACAGACCCTAAACCAACTGCTCGTCGAGATGGATGGGTTCGAGACGACGGAAGGCGTGATCCTGGTCGCGGCGACGAACCGCCCGGATGTTCTGGATCCCGCATTGCTCCGACCGGGGCGGTTCGACCGCCAAATCGTCGTGTCTCGGCCCGATGTAAAGGGCCGGTTTGATGTTCTCCGGGTCCACACGAAGCGATTACCTTTGGGACCGGATGTGAATCTCGAGGTGATCGCCCGCGGCACGCCGGGATTTTCCGGGGCGGACCTTGAAAACCTGGGGAACGAGGCGGCGCTTCTGGCGGCCCGAATGAACAAGAAGGTGGTCGAGATGTCCGACTTTGAGGCGGCCAAGGACAAGGTCCTGATGGGTGTTGAGCGGAAGAGCATGGTGCTGACGGAAGAGGAAAAGCAGACCACCGCCTATCACGAGGCAGGCCACGCCCTGGTGGCCAAGATGATCCCGGGGACGGATCCGATCCACAAGGTCACGATCATCCCCCGCGGACGGGCCCTGGGGCTGACGATGCAGCTCCCGACGGACGACCGGTACACCTTTCCCAAAGAGTTCCTGTGCAACAACATCGCCATTCTCATGGGGGGACGGGCGGCGGAGGAGATCGTCCTGAATCGAATCACGACCGGGGCGGGGAACGACATTGAGCGGGCCACGGATCTGGCGCGAAAAATGATCTGCGAATGGGGCATGAGTGAGCGGATGGGGCCTTTGACCTTCGGGAAGAAGGACGAAGAGATCTTCCTCGGACGAGAGATCGCCACGCGCCGTGATTACAGCGAGAGCACCGCAATCGAGATCGACAACGAGGTGAAAAAATTGGTCACGGATAATTACGAGCGGGCCAAGACCATCCTAAAGAAAAATATCAAGGCCTTGAGAGCCATTGCCAAGGCCCTCCGCGAAAAAGAGGTTTTAGATTCTCCCGAGATCGACAAGCTGATCGAGGGAGCCGCTTAACCGGGGGAGACGCCTTCCCGAAGACCCCCTTCCCCAACGCCCCCGGATCCGGCCCATACCCGGTCGTCGTTTCGTATCCTCCCAAGCGCCGGATTTCGATACAAAGGTGTAAGGCATGGGTTCCCAAACCCCCGATAAAATAAGCCCAATGACCCGAGGCGAGTTCCGGGTGCGAGGCTCAAACGTCGATCTTTCGCTCGGGAGACGAACGCTGGTGATGGGCATCTTAAACGTCACCCCGGACTCTTTCTCGGACGGGGGTAAGTTCTTTGGTCTTGAGGAGGCCGTTCGCCGTGCCGAGTGCCTGGTCGAGGAAGGAGCCGACATCCTCGATATCGGGGGAGAATCTTCGCGGCCCGGATCGGATTCCATCTCGAAAGACGAAGAGATCCGTCGGGTCATTCCGGTGATCGAGACGATCGCGAGCCGACTTTCGGTTCCGATATCCATCGATACCACCAAAGCCGAAGTCGCCCGCCGAGCGATCGCCGCGGGCGCAAAAATCATCAATGATATTAGTGCGCTAAGCTTTGATCCGGCCATGGTAGGGCTTGCGGCGAACGAGGGGGTTCCCGTCGTCCTGATGCATATGAAGGGCAGACCCAAAGATATGCAGACCCAACCCCACTATTCCCGCTTGATTCAGGAGGTCAAGGATTTTCTTCATGAGCGAATCCGGTTTGCGGCGGCCGGGGGGATACCGGAGGAACGCATCATCCTCGATCCCGGCATCGGATTTGGAAAAACGGCGGGCCATAACCTTGAGATCCTGGCCCGGCTCAAGGAATTTCTATCGATGGGCCGTCCCATTCTGATCGGGCCGTCGCGCAAGTCATTTATCGGACAGATTCTGGGGCTGCCCGCGGAGGAACGGCTGGAGGGGACCGCGGCGGCCGTGGCGGTAGGAATCCTGAACGGTGCCTCGATCATCCGTGTCCATGATGTGGGGAGCATGGTCCGCGTGGCCCGTACCGCGGACGCGATTCGGGCGGCGGGCGGGGCGTGACCGGCTCATTCCGGGACAGGGATTCCCCCTCCGTTCTTGATCTTTGTGGGGTGAGCGGATAAGATTAGGTCTGCGCGCGGATAACGGGAAAGCCCTAAACGAATGACCCAAAAAGACAGTCGAATCAAGAAGCTCTTCGGGACGGATGGCGTCCGGGGCATCGCGAATCAAGAACCGATGACGACCGAGATGGCGATGAAGTTGGGTCGTGCGGCCGCCTATCTGTTCAAAAACAAGGCCGGACGGCACCGGATCGTCATCGGGAAGGACACCCGGCTTTCCGGCTATATGCTGGAGAGCGCCTTGACGGCCGGCATCTGCTCGATGGGCGTGGATGTGCTTCTCGTGGGGCCGTTTCCCACGCCGGGCATCGCCTTCTTGACCCGGAGTCTCCGGGCCGATGCGGGCGTGGTTCTCTCGGCTTCCCACAATCCCTTTGAGGACAACGGGATCAAGTTCTTCTCACGCGACGGTTTAAAACTTCCGGATCGGATGGAGCACGAGATCGAGGACCTGATCTTCTCCGGCCGGATCGATTCCATACGGCCGACCGCGGCCGAGATCGGAAAGGCCTTTCGCGTGGATGACGCGGAGGGGCGGTACATCGAGTTTGTCAAGAACTCGCTCCCCAAGGGGATGACCCTCGAGGGGCTGACGGTCGTGGTGGATTGCGCCAACGGCGCGGCCTACAAGGTGGCGCCCACCATTCTCCGGGAGCTGGACGCCCGCGTGTTCGTGTTGGGGGCGGAGCCGAACGGAATGAATATCAACCAAGAGTGCGGTGCCATGCACCCCGAGCGGATTCAAAGGGTGGTGCTCGAACACCGGGCCGATGTAGGAATCGCGCACGACGGCGACGCCGACCGGGCCATTTTTTCAAAGGAAACGGGGGAGCCCGTCAACGGGGACCAGATCATGGCCGCGCTGGCCATTTCGCTGAAGAAGCGCGGTGACCTTAAGAATAATACGCTCGTCACCACCGTCATGAGCAATATGGGGCTGGATTTTGCCATGAAAAAGGCCGGGATCCAGGTCGTCAAGACCGCGGTGGGGGACCGATACGTTCTGGAGCGGATGTTGGAAAAAGGATATAACTTCGGGGGCGAGCAGTCGGGCCATATCATTTTTCTTGACCACAACACGACGGGAGACGGCCTGATCACGGCGGTACAGATGCTGGCCCTGATGAAGACGTCGGGGCGGAAGCTCTCCGAACTCACCGAGGTGATGTCGATTTATCCGCAGGTCCTGATCAACGTTCGCGTCCGGAAACGGTGCGATCTGTCATCCATCCCGAAGGTCCGGAGCCATATCGAAAAACTCGAGAAGCATCTGAACGGATCGGGACGCCTGCTGGTGCGATTCTCCGGAACGGAGCCCGTCGTCCGGATCATGCTCGAGGGCGAACGCGAGATCGAAATTCGTACCTGGGCGGAGGAGCTCGCCCAAACGGTACGGTCGGCCATCGGAACGTGAACGAATCATCGCGATTGGACATTCGGAACTTGGTGTGGTATATTTCGCGATTGTATGAACCTTTTGGAGGGTGAATCGTGAAGGCGGGTCTCTTCCTTGGGGCGGCTTTGATTCTCGGAACCCTGACTCCCTTGTCGGCGCAGGCGCAGGGGTTTGCCGAGGTCCTGATCAGCAAACACAATATTCTCCCCAATGCAAGAAACGGCGGCGTAGGCCTGGCCAATCAGGTCTGCGAATCCTGCCATATGGAAGACTCGAAGGCCACATCCCCCCCCCTCTGGGACAAATCAAATCCGGCCCGTTCCTTCCCGATGGATTACCGGGTTCCCCCGCCCACGGGGAAGGGCATGGCCGAGACGAAGCCCTTCGGACCCTCCTTCAGATGCCTCGCCTGCCACGACGGCGTCCTGGGTAATAATGTCCACCTGTTGGGTTTTGTGGGGCCGGAAGCGAGGATGAATCCAAGACCCGTTTCCGAGTCGGGCATGAGGGTCCGGTCACCCGATCACCCCGATTCGATCCTCTATCCGCGGCAGCCGGATGGCCGCCTCGCGAGCGATAATGCGGATCCTCGACTCGGCCGGTACTGGGCCATTCCGGACCGCGATGAGAACGGGGTGACCCTTCCGACCGGCCCCAAATCGGCCTCCCTAAACCTCCAGGATCTCGATCCCTCCGACCCCGCGGCGGTCTCCGAACTGGTCCGGACTTTTAAGGGAGTCATTCACTGCGATACCTGCCATAATCCCCACAACGGGTCGATCCAGCCGTTCCTCCGTGTCCCGCACAAGACGCTCTGCATGGTCTGTCACCAGCGGTAACTCCGGTTCGATCCGCCTCCCCACGGCCCCTGAACAGACGGTGAGTCCCGCCCTTCGCTTACCCTGAACCGCCGGTTACGGTCTTGCCATCAAAGCCGCCCCCGTGCACCGGTGCGGTGCGGGAAGGCGGCCTTCCATCTCCCCCATCTCGATTTTCCCGCCGATTTTTTTAACGGCACGGCCTTTGCATTATCGCCACGGTTGGGAGGGGATTCGATGGAGAGGCCGCTGGTCGGGATCGCCCTGGCGTATCTGATCGGACTGGTCCTGGGAGAAGCCTTCACCTACTTTCCGCTCTCGACCGTGTTGGCCGGATCGGTTGCCGTGGCCGGTGGGGTGATCACCGTTTTTTGCCGAAATCGATCGGTTTTTCCCCTTGTTCTGCTCGCCGCAATGACTTTAATCGGAGTTCTTCGTGTGCAGGTCGACACGCGATTCATTTCCTCGGAGGATCTGTCTCGTTATGCCACCGGGGAGGCGGTCAGTACCATTGGGATTTTATGGGACCCGATCCAGCACGGCCCGGACGGGGCCTTGCTCGATTTAACCGCCGTTGGGGTGGATCTGGGAGGAAAAATCCATCCGGCCAGGGGGAAGCTTCGTCTCAGGCTTCGCGAATTGGATGCGGACTTCGGCTACGGGGACCGAATTCGGGTTACCGCAAAGCTTCGCCCGCCTCAAGGGGTTCAGAACCCGGGAGGATTCGATTACCGGACCTATCTGGCGCGGGAGGGAATCGGGGCGGTTGCCTCGATTCGCAGACCGGATGCGATTTCCAGGATCTCGCCGGGTGCCCCGGGGCTGTTTCGAAGTGTTTACGTCTGGAGAGAAGAAATACGCCAGACCCTGGGGGCTTCGCTTTCTCCCGCCGCGGCCTCCATCCTCGGGGCCATGCTGATCGGGGAGACGCGTTCTCTGAGTCCCGAGATCCGGGAGACCTTCATGATCTCCGGGGCGGCTCATATCCTTTCGATATCAGGCTCGCACCTGGCCTTTGTGGCCGGGCTGACCTTCGCCCTCGCCCGCCTCCTCTTAAGACGGATTCCGGGTCCCTGGCTTCTTCGAATCGCGCGAAAAATAACAATCAACCGGCTTGCGGTCTTATTCACACTTCCGCCGGTCCTTTTCTACACCCTCCTCTCGGGAAGCCAGGCGGCCACCGTTCGCTCACTCATCATGATTCTGGTCTATTTGGCGACACTCTGTGTTCAGAGAGAACACCAGCCCCTCAATTCGCTCGCGATCGCCTTTTTGATCGTAACCATTCCCGATCCGCTCGCGATCTTCTCGATTTCTTTCCAGATGTCCTACACGGCGGTCTTCGCCCTGGCGCTGGCCGCGGAGAGATCCTCCCTCCGAACCGATCGGGCGAGCCGCACATCGCGATGGGCCGATTCACGGTGGCCTTGGATAGGCCCCCTGCGGGACCCGATCCAGTCCCTCCTCTTCATGACGGTGATGGCGGGAGGAGCCACGATTCCCTTCACCGCCCACTACTTCAACCAGATCGCCTGGGTCGGTTTTCTTTCCAATCCAATCGTGGTGCCCTTGGTGGGCTGGGTGATCGTGCCTTTGGGCCTGGTCTGCGGAATCGGATCACTGATCCTCGGTACGGGAGCTCTACCCTTATCGGGCCTCAACGAGGCTTTAGCCGGAGTGTTGTTGAAGAGCGTTGAAGGATTCGCGCGGATTCCGGGTGCGGAACTCCATGCGCCGTCGCCTCCCGTTCTCGTCATCATCGCACTGTACCTTATCGGATGGATCCTCTGGACACGTCGATACGACCGGTTTTGGCGTTCCCTCTGGGTGACACTTTGTCTTCTGCCCGTAGCCTTCTGGGGATTCCGGCTTCTGGCCCCTGCCCCAAGGGATGTTTTGCGCGTGAGCTTTCTGGATGTGGGCCAGGGGGATGCGATCTGGATTGAGGGGCCGGAAGGCCAAACGCTGTTGATCGACGGCGGGACCGCCTATGAATCCTTTGATATGGGACGGCTCGTCGTGGGTCCCTTCCTCTGGAATACCGGACACAGAAAAGTGGATGTCGTGGTCGTCAGTCATCCCCAGCGGGACCACGTGGGAGGGTTGGTTTACGTCCTGCGCAAGTTCAAGGTTGGGGAGATCTGGACAGCCGGGGACGACAGCGAGGCCGGCTTTTATGATCAATTCCGCCGGGTGGTCCGGGAAAAGGGGATTCCGGAGAGAAGAGTTAACGAAACCGGGCCGCCGAACTTGGTCCGTGGAAATTTTCAGATCCGGGCTCTTCATCCACTCCCCCCGTCCGAATCGATGACCGGGGCCGGGATTAAATCCAAGGACGGGCGCCGGCCCCTCGGGGGGAACGATAGGTCGCTGGTTCTTCGAATTCAGTATAAAGAGGCGGTGATCCTTTTGACCGGTGATATCGAACGGGGGGCGCAGCGGGAGCTGGCCCGATGGGGATCGCTTCTCCAATCTACCGTCCTCAAGGTCCCGCACCACGGGAGCCGTTCCTCGCTCCATCCCGGCTTCCTCTCCGGGACGGCTCCCGAGATCGCGGTGATTTCCGTCGGGGCGAACAATCCGTATGGGCATCCCGCGCCCGATGCGCTTGCGGCCTACCTCGCCCTGGGGAGCCGGATCTACCGTACCGATCGGGATGGCGCCGTCTTGTATCGGACGGATGGGGAAAAGCATTGGATCAGAACCGCCCGGGAGATGACCCTGGAGAACGTGTCCTGGGCACGCGGAATGAGGGCGATCGAGAGAAATAATCTCAGAAAGATTATTGATCGGTACTGGGCCGGTTTGGCTTGACAACATTGCGGGTATTTTCCTATAGTGGGACTTCCAACCCCAGCAAACAGAAAATCTATGCTACGATAGGATTGATGCGGATTCGAAAATGAGCGAGGACGAACCCCAAAAAGAGGTTCCGGGCCGACGAAAACGCAAGCGCCTCGGGGATTTTCTATTCGAGGCCGGCCTGATCACCCACGATCAACTGAAGCGGGCCCTGGAAGAACAGCGCCGGTTGGGGAAGAGACTGGGAGAGACTCTTCTCGCGCTCGGCTTGACCTCGGAGAGTCTCCTGGCGCAGGCCCTGTCCTCCCAGCTCGGGTTTCCGTTCATGGATCTCGGCACCCTGACGCTTGAGCCCGACATCGTCCTGGCGATCCCGGAGTCCCTGGCCAAAAAGTATACCGCCGTGCCCATCGCGCTTGAGAACAAATCCCTGACGGTGGCGATGCTGGATCCCCTGGATTACGAGTCGATTCGCGACATGGGTTTCTCGAGCGGATTCCGAATTGAGCCCGTGATCGCCACGCGCAAGGAAATTCTGGAGGCGATTGAACGCTACTACAATTTGAACACCTCGGTGGAGAGCATCGTCCAGGAAACGGCGGCCCAGTACGATGATGCGCTGCTCGAGATCATTCCGGAAATCAACACCACCGCCGGCGATGCCGCCGCCCTGGAGGAAAGGAGCCGCCTGGCCCCCGTGATTCGACTGGCCAACCTCATTATGACGAAGGCGATCAAGCTCAGGGCCAGCGATATCCACATCGAACCGTCGCAGCGGGATTTCCGCGTCCGGTATCGAATCGACGGGCTTCTGAAGGATGACCTTCGTCTTCCCAAATGGATTCAAGGGCCTCTCGTTTCCCGTATGAAGATCCTCGGAAAGCTGGACATTGCGGAGCGGCGAATGCCCCAGGACGGGGCCGTTCGGGTGATGTCGGACAGTCGGGAGATCGATCTTCGGTTGTCCACCCTTCCGACGCAGTACGGCGAGAAAATGGTGATCCGCGTTCTCGATCAGGGCCGCGTGGTGATTTCGCTGGATACGATGGGCATCTCGACCCGGAACCTGTCTCTGATCCGGTCCTTGATGCATCGAAAGCAGGGAATCATTTTGGTGACCGGACCGACCGGGAGCGGGAAAACGACCACCCTCTACTCGATGATCAATTCGATGCGCGACGAAGTGACGAACATCGTCACGGTCGAAGACCCGATCGAATACAGCCTGGCCGGAATTAACCAGGTTCAGGTGAATTCCGCGATCGGCCTCAATTTCGCGAGCTGTCTGAGATCGATCCTTCGTCAGGACCCCAACGTGATTCTGATCGGGGAAATCCGAGACCTTGAGACGGCCGAGATCGCCTTCCGGGCCGCGATGACCGGCCATCTCGTGCTTTCGACCGTACACACCAATGACGCCCCCTCCACGATCACGCGGCTGATCGATCTGGGGATTCCCCGCTACCTCGTGGCCTCGCTCGTGATGGGCGTCCTCGCCCAGAGGCTTGTCCGCTGCGTCTGCCCGCGGTGCAAGTCCGTGATGCCTCCCCCCATCGAGAGCCTGATGAGCCTGAGGATTCCTCTTGAATCGGTCAAGACCACGTCCTTTTACTACGGCAAGGGGTGTACCTACTGCAGCTATCTGGGCTATCAGGGCCGTACAGGGCTGTTCGAGGTGCTCGAGTTGACTCCGCGAATCCGGGAACTCATCGTCGCCGGGGCGTCAGAGCAGGATGTCCGATCCACCGCGCTGGCCTCAAAAATGACCTCGCTCGGAGAAGACGGCCTGCGGAAGGTAATGGAGGGAATCACGACGATCGAAGAGGTGCTCCGGGTCATCGAGGTACGCGAGGATCTTCAAACCTTCTGCCATAAGTGCGGAAAACTGGTCCACATCGATTTCCAGGTCTGCCCGTACTGTGCCTCGGCCCTCAGCCATACCTGCAGCTCCTGTGGGAAGCCCCTCCAGCCCGAATGGATTATCTGTCCTTATTGCCGGGAGCGCGTGAATGAGAAGCCCCCCCCCGATTCCGGCGAATCGAGTCGGGCCTCGCGATAAGATTATCGATCAGTCGCGTCCGGCCGATCCAGGCCGCGAGCAGCAAGACCACCGGCCCATCGATCCGGCGTACCGGCTCAAGACTCTCCGGTCGGACGACCGCCGCGTAATCCACCTCGGCCCGGGGATTCCTCTCGATAAGGCGGATGATACCGTCGCGAATGCGGGCGCTCGAACGCTCCCCCGAGCGAATTCGCTTCTCCGCCCAAACCAGGCTCTCAAAAAGGACACGGGCCGCGGGCCGCTCCCTCGAGGAGAGATATCGGTTTCTGGAACTGAGCGCCAGCCCGTCCGGCTCACGGATCGTCGGGCCGATGACGACCCGGATCGGGAAGTGAAGATCGGCCACGAGCCGCCTGATGAGAACGGCCTGTTGATAATCCTTCTGGCCAAAGAAGGCCGATTGCGGTCGGACGAGCTGAAAGAGCTTGCAGATGATCGTGGCCACGCCCCGGAAGTGGTCCGGGCGGGAGGCGCCCTCCAGAACCTCCCCGAGGGGGCGGACC
>CAYJTJ010000016.1:0-25883 GCA_964372835.1 uncultured Nitrospirota bacterium | reverse complement strand
ATTGATCTTCGGAGCGACACCGTCACGCGGCCGACGGCGGGAATGCGCCGGGCCATGGCGCGGGCCGAGGTCGGCGACGACGTCTTCGGCGAAGATCCCACGGTCAATCGCCTCCAGGAACGCGCCGCACGGCTGGTCGGGAAGGAGGCCGCGCTCTTCGTGCCCTCCGGAATCATGGCCAACCAGCTCGCACTGCGGGCGCTGACCCAACCGGGCGACGAGGTGATCATCGAATCCCAGGCCCACGTTTTTCATTACGAGGCCGGCGCGGGCGGGGCGTTGAGCGGGATCCAGTTTCACGCCGTTCCCGGCGAACGGGGGATCCTCACGACGGACCAGATCGCCGGCGCGATACGGGCGGCGGAATACTACCTGCCCCCCACCCGCCTGATCTGCCTTGAGAACACGCACAACCGCGGCGGCGGAACGGTCTATCCTCTTAAAACCATCCGGTCGATCGCCCGGCTGGCCCGCTCGCGGAAGATCGGGCTTCACCTGGACGGGGCCCGTCTCTTCAACGCCTCGATCGCCTCGGGCGTTTCCGCCGAAGCGTACGCGCGTCATTTCGATACCGTCTCGTTCTGCCTATCCAAAGGCCTGGGGGCGCCGGTCGGCTCGGTGCTCTGCACGCGGACGGACCGAATCCCGCTGCTGCGCCGGCTCCGCCGGATGTTCGGCGGGGGAATGCGGCAGGCCGGGGTGCTCGCGGCCGCCGGGCTGTACGCGTTGGATCACCACGTGAAACGGCTGGCGGAGGATCATGCCCACGCGAAACGGCTGGCGGAGGCTCTGGCGGAATTAAAAGGAATCTCGATCCGCCCGGAGGAGGTCGAAACGAACATCGTGATCTTCGACATCGCCCGGACCGGAACCCGCCCGGAGGAAGCCGCCGAGGCGCTCAAAAAAGAAGGCCTTCTCGTCGTCCCGTTCGGCCGGACGCTTCTACGCGCCGTGACTCATTTGGACGCCGGCCCCCGGGCGATCCAACGGGCCGTCGGGATTCTGCGAAAGGTCTTCCGGTAACGTTGACTGGGCCGGGGGACACAAGTAAAATGGGCTATGGAGCTAACCCCGCAGCAGATCGAGGCGATCGAGCATCCGCTTGGACCGCTCCTCATCATCGCCGGAGCCGGCACCGGAAAGACGCTCGTCCTCACGCACCGAATCGCCCACCTGATCGCCTCCGGCCGCTCCCGCCCGGAAGAAATCCTCGCCCTGACGTTTACGGAGAGGGCCGCCTCCGAAATGGAAGAGAGGATCGACCTCCTCGTCCCGATGGGGGCCTTCGGCTACTCGGTCAGCACCTTCCACGCCTTCGGCGAAAGGATTCTAAGAGAGCACGGCCTGGAACTCGGGCTTTCGACCGACTTCCGGGTTCTGACCCGGCCCGAGCAGGTGATTTTTTTCCAGGACCATCTGTTCGAGTTTGAACTGGATTACTACCGCCCCCTGGGCAACCCCACGAAACATATCGAGGCGATCCTGACGCTGATCTCCCGCGCCAAGGACGAGGACGTCGGCCCGGAGGAGTATCTGTCCTTTGCGGGGGAACTGGCCGAGCGGGCCCGGCGCCATCCCAAGGATCGGGCGCTGGCCGAGTTCGCGCAGCAGCAGAAGGAGATGGCCCGAACCTACGAAACCTACCAACGACTCCTCACGAAAGAAGGGCGGGTGGATTTCGGCGACCTGGTATTTCTCCCGCTGATCCTCTTTCGATCCCATCCCCTGATACTCGGTCGGTACCACGACCGTTTCCGGTTCATCCTGGTGGACGAGTTTCAGGACACGAACTACGCCCAGTTCCAGTTGGTCCGACTGCTTTCCGAACGGGATAAAAACCTGGCGGTGGTGGGAGACGACGACCAGAGTATTTATAAATTCAGGGGCGCGGCCATCAGCAACATCCTGAACTTTTTGGAATACTTTCCCGAGGCCCGGCAGGTCGTCCTGACCGAGAATCACCGGTCGACCCAGACGATCCTGGATGCGGCCTACCGGCTCATCCGTCACAACGACCCCGATCGGCTGGAGGTGCGCCACCGAATCGACAAGCGACTCACCTCCCGGACCGTCGGAGGGGCCCCCGTCCGGCTTCTCGCCCATGACACCGTTTCGGCGGAGGCCGACGCGGTCGTCGAGACCATCGAACGGAAGGTGGACGCCGGAACCCTCCGGCACGGGGAGATCGCGATCCTCGTCCGTGCCAATCAAGACGCCGAGCCCTTCATGCGGGCGCTGAATGTCCGTCGGATCCCGTTCGTCTTCACCGGGCATCGCGGCCTCTATCGGCGCGAGGAGGTCCGAACGCTCTCGGCCTTTATGCGGGTCCTCGCCGATCCGGCCGACAGCTTGAGTCTCTACCAGCTCGCCTCCTCCGAAATTTACGGGTTGGACATGACGGTTCTCAACGCCTGCTCCGCGTCGGCGGACCGCCGAAACCGGACCCTGGCGGAGGTCCTGGCGCCGTGGCCCGACCATCCGGATCTCTTCACGGACACGTCGCAGGCCATCTCCGTGATCCGCCGGCTGCTGACCGATCTCGGCCGATTTCGCGAGGCGGCCCGCGGCGTTCCCGCCTCGATGCTGCTCTACCGTTTCCTGAAAGAGACGGGGTATCTCTCCCGGTTGACAGAGGCCGGGACACTGGAGGCCGAGCTTAAAATCAAGAACATCGGGGCGTTCTTTGAGAAAATCCGGCGGATCGAGTCGGTGGTGGAGTCCGATCGCCTCCTCCACGTCATCCGAACCATGGACGCTCTGATCGAGGCGGGCGATGATCCGGCCGCGGCCGAGTTGGATACGGATGAGGACGCGGTCCATCTGATGACCCTCCATAAGGCCAAGGGACTCGAGTTTCGCGTCGTGTTTCTTGTGGGCCTCGTCGAGCAAAAATTTCCTTCGCGGGACCGGGGGGACCCGATCGAGCTCCCCGAGGCCCTGAT
The DNA here is from genome assembly GCA_964372835.1 of uncultured Nitrospirota bacterium. GTDB lineage: Bacteria > Nitrospirota > Nitrospiria > JACQBZ01 > JACQBZ01 > CAYJTJ01. Next base: position 22,941 of record CAYJTJ010000016.1, on the reverse strand, counting down.
CAAGGATAAGCTGCCGGCCGGCGACTTCCACCTCCAGGAGGAACGGCGTCTCTTTTACGTGGGAATGACGCGGGCGCGGGAGGAACTTCTCTTCACGGCCGCGAGGGATTATGGCGGGGGCAAGCCCCGCCGGACGAGCCGGTTCGTGCTCGAGGCCCTGGATCTCCGCGAGGGGGCGATCCCGGTGCGGTCTTCGCTCCCGCTCGAGGTGATCCGCCGTTCGGCCGGTCCGCCGTCCGACCCCAACGTCGCCGCCTATCATCCGTCCGAACCGTCCTCCCTGAGCTATTACCGGATCGACGATTATCTCACCTGTCCCTTGAAGTACAAATTCGCGAATGTCGTCCGCCCCCCCATCCCGCGGCATCCGACGGTCATGTACGGCAGCGCATTGCATTCCGCGGTGCAGGCTCTTCTTCGGCATAAAATGGCCGGAAAAGCGCTGCCCATGGACGAGATGCTCCAGGTCTTTGATAAGGCCTGGGTGAACGACGGCTTTCTGAGCCGCGAACACGAACAGATGAGGCGCGCGGCCGGGCGCGAGACCCTCCGCCGTTTCTACGAGACCGAGGCGGCCTCGACGATCCGGCCGTCCGCCGTCGAAAAATCCTTTAAGTTCTTTGTCCGCGGAACCAAGGTGACCGGGCGTTGGGATCGGATCGACGAATCGGACGGCGAGGTCCGAATCATCGACTACAAATCCTCCCAGATCCGGACGCAGAAGAGGGCCGATGAAGAGGCCCGGAAGAGCCTCCAGCTGTCCCTCTACGCGCTGGCCTATCGGGAACAGCGCGGGAAGATCCCGGAGCGGGTGGAACTCCACTTTTTGGATTCCGGGCTGATCGGCCGCGCGACCAGAACCGAAAGGGATTTTGATAAAACCGCCGCGCAGATCGAGAAGGTCGCCGCCGGGATCCGCGCGGGCGATTTCAAGGCGCGGCCTTCCTACATGGCCTGCCAATACTGCGCCTTCCAAAGCATCTGCCCGAACACCCGGTTTGGAAAGGACGCGTGAAGAAACGGGACGGGATAATGATCCTGACCGTCGTGATGGTGTTCGCCGCCGGGTGGGGTTGTACGTTTCATTCCACGTGGCAGCGGCAGAAGGAGGACATGGAGGGCCTCGCGGCCACCCGGCTTTCCGCCCCCCCGGTCGAAGGCTACCACGACTATCCCGGCGCGGTTCACGTGCACTCCGACCTTTCCCGCGACAGCCGCGGTTCAATCGACGAGATCGCGGAGGCCGCCCGGAAGGTCGGAACGGCCTTCGTGATCATGACCGACCATCACAATCCTCGGATCTATTCCCAGGGCTTCGAGGGGTGGATGGACGGCGTCCTCATCCTCCGGGGCTCCGAGATCATCCGGGGATGCTACGCCCGAACCGCGGATACCTGCAACAGCCTCCTGGTCCTCGGCCTAGAGGATTACTTCGATCCCGACGGCCTTTCGATGCACGAGGTCGTCGACGAGGTTCGACGACGAGGGGGACTGGCATTCGCCGCGCACCCCAAGGGATTCACCGCCTGGGATTCGCCGGGGGTGGCCGGCCTGGAGATTTACGACATCCTGGATGACGCGATCGAGGAACGGTGGCGGTTTCCCCGCTATTTTTTTGACGTCCTCTACTCCTTCCGGACTTATCCCGAGCAGGTCTTTCTCTCCATACTGGACCGGCCGGACAAAAATCTCGAGCGGTGGGATACGCTGAACGCGCAGCGACGCTGGGTCGCGCTGGCCGGCAACGACGCCCACCAGAACATCCGAATCCTGGGCCGTCTGATCGACCCCTACGAGTTGAGTTTCAATTTCGTCCGAACGCATATTCTGGCCCAAAACCTCACCGAAACCGAGGTCCTCGCGGCCCTCGCGCGGGGACACGCCTACGTGGCCTTCGACATTCTCTCGGATGCGACGGGTTTCGGTTTTTGGGCCGAGGGGGATAAGATTCTGGGTCTCCAGGGGGATGAGGTCTTATTCCGCCCCGATCTCCGTTTGGTGATTCAGACCCCGGTGGTAGGACTCATCGAGTTGGTTCGAAACGGGACGGTGATCCGAAGGGCGACCGCGCTCCGCCTCATCGCTCCCCTGGAGGAGCCCGGCGTCTACCGCGTGCAGGTGGCTCTGAAAATCGACGGCCGGTGGAGGCCCTGGATTTTTTCAAACCCGATTTATGTTCGCGAAATTAAGTAGGCGGACCGGCGCATGGGCCGAGCCGAGTTCGGGGTTACCGCCCACGGCGCTCGGCTTTCAGACGGCGTTTCCGGGCATCCTGCCGCTTCCGCCGTCGTTTCACGCTGGGCTTTTCATAGGCCTGCTGGCGTCGAAGATCGCGAAAGATCCCCTCCTTGGCCATCTTGCGCTTGAGGATTTTTATCGCCTTTTCCAGGCCTTCCTGGTAGACTTTGACTTCCATTGATAAACCTCATCGCGATCCGGGCCGAAAAGATTTTTCATCATACGGTAGTCATGACCCCGTGTCAAGGGGTTAATCCGGCCCTCCCGCTTCAGTCGGAGGACTCTAAAACCGCCGTCCATCGCCCTTTTTCCCCTTGCAAAAACCTCCCTGCTGTGTTATTTTTCCAGGGCTTTGGAACCCAATATCTCACACGTCTGATCGCCTCCGAATCATGGAGCGTGGCCCGAGGTGGTGCTCATCCCCCAAATGGGGTGAGTGGTTCGGGCGAATCGTCAGGCGGCGGATAAACCACGGTAAGGGAGAGCGCGATGTCCGTAATGACCATGAAGGAATTGCTGGAGGCCGGGGTCCACTTCGGCCACCAGACCAAACGCTGGAACCCCAAGATGAAGAAGTTCATTTTTGGGGAGCGCAACGGGATCTACGTGATCGATCTGCAAAAGACCCTGAAGCGATTTAAGGCCGCTTCCCAGTTTGTGATGGAGATCGTGGCCGGAGGACAGTCGGTCCTGTTTGTGGGAACCAAGCGCCAGGCCCAAGAGATCATCGAGACGGAGGCCCGTCGCTGCCAGATGTACTTCGTTAATCAGCGTTGGCTGGGGGGGATGCTGACCAATTTTCAGACGATCCGGAAAAACATCGATCGGCTCAGGAAACTGGAAGCGGCCCAGACGGATGGCACCCATGACCGCCTCACCAAGAAAGAGGTCGCCCTTCTCGAAAAGGACCGCCTGAAGCTGGCCAAGTATCTTAACGGAATCAAGGAGATGACGGCGCTCCCGGGCGCGGTTTTTATTGTCGATACCAAGAAGGACTACATCGCGGTCCGAGAAGCCAAACGGCTCGGGATCCCGATCATCGCGATCCTGGACACCAACTGCAACCCCGATGACGCCGATTACATCATCCCCGGAAACGACGACGCCCTCCGCTCGATCCGGCTCGTGACGACGCGCGTCGCGGACGCCGTCCTCGAGGGTCTCCAAGTTCGCTCCAAGACGACGGGCGAGGCGGCTTCGTCCGTCCCGTCCTCCGAACCGGAATCCGCGGAGATGAACCCCTCGGCCGTGGGCGTGGAGTCTTTCGGAGGCGAATCGACCGAAGACATCCCCGGAGGGAATTGATGCCGATCGACGCCCAGACGGTCAAGGACCTGAGGGAGAAGACCGGTGCCGGAATCCTCGATTGCCAGAAGGCCCTGACCCAGTCCGGGGGAGATCTCCCAAGGGCCGTCGAGTTGCTCCGCCAAAAGGGTCTGGCCATGGCTCAGAAGAAAACGGGCCGGGCCACCCAGGACGGTCTCATCACCTCCTACATCCATGCCGGGGGCCGGCTCGGCGTCCTTCTGGAAATCAACTGCGAGACCGATTTTGTGGCCAAAACGGACGATTTTCAGGACCTCGTGAGGGATGTCGCGATGCAGGTGGCGGCGGCCAGCCCGGAATATATCCGGCGCGAGGACATCCCGCCTCCGGTCATCGAAAAGGAAAAGGATCTCTATCGGGCCCAGGCGAAGGAGTCCGGAAAGCCGCCGGCCGTCATCGACCGGATCGTGGCGGAACAGCTTGAAAAATATTACAAAGAGGTCTGCCTCCTCGAGCAGCCGTTCGTGAAGGACACGACCCTCACGGTGATGGACCTCTTAAATCAGAAAATCGCCAAGCTCGGTGAGAATCTGTCCGTCCGACGGTTCGTCCGATACCGCCTGGGAGAGGAATGAATTCGCCTAAATACCAACGGGTGTTGCTGAAGATCAGCGGGGAGGTCTTGGCCGGCGACCAAGGCTATGGGATTGATTCCAAAGTCATCCAGTCTATTTCAAATGAAATCAAGGACATTCACGATCTCGGGGTCGAGATCGCCGTTGTCATCGGAGGGGGAAATATCTTCCGAGGCCTGGCGGCCAGCGCCAGCGGCATGGAGCGATCCTCGGCCGATTATATGGGGATGCTGGCCACCGTCCTCAACGCCCTCGCCCTCCAGAATTCCCTGGAGCGTATGAGCGTCTATACGCGCGTCCAGTCGGCGATCGAGATGCGGCAGTTGGCCGAGAGCTACATCCGGCGTCGGGCGATCCGGCATCTGGAGAAGAAGCGGGTCGTGATCTTCGCGGGGGGAACGGGAAACCCATACTTTTCGACCGACACGGCCGCGGCGTTGCGTGCGATGGAGACGGGATCCCAGGTCATTCTCAAAGGAACCAAGGTGGATGGGATCTACGATTCCGACCCGATGAAGAATCCCAAGGCAAAACGCTACGACGAATTGACCTACTTTCAAGTGATCGAAAAAGATCTCCGCGTCATGGATTCCACGGCCGTCACCCTCTGCATGGACCACCATCTCCCCCTGATTGTGTTTAATCTCAAAGAAAAAGGAAACATCAAGCGGATCATCCTGGGAGAGAAGGTCGGGACGACCGTGCACAAGACGGACTAACACAGTCGCGATTGGATATGCCGGCGGAAATCAAGAAACGGGTGACCGAGAATATGGAGGCCGCAATCGGCCATCTCCGGAAGGAACTGGCCAACGTCCGAACCGGCCGGGCCTCCCTGGCCCTCCTCGACCCGATCAAGGTGGACTATTACGGAACCCCCTCCCCCCTGAGGCAGATCGCCACCCTCTCGATACCGGATAGCCGTACGATCACGATCCAGCCCTGGGAACCCGGCCTCATTCCCGAAATCGAGAAGGCCCTCCTGGCCTCGGACCTCGGCCTGACCCCCGCCAACGATGGAAAGCTGATCCGAATCCCGATCCCCCCCCTCACCGAAGAAAGGCGCAAAGACCTCGTGAAGTACTGCAAGAAGTTGGGAGAGGATGGCAAGGTCTCGATCCGGACGCTCCGCCGGGAGGGAAACGATGAGATCAAAAAACCTCAGCCGTCCGGCCCGCTCAGCGAGGACGCGGTCCGGAAGGCCCAGGATGAGATTCAGAAACTGACGGATCAATACATAAAAAAAATAGACGAACTGATCCAACACAAGGAAAGCGAGATTCTGGAGAAAAACTAAGGCGTCGGCCTAACGACATCATGACTCAAAGGAGGGCATCTTAATGAGGAAGACCTGGATCGCACCGGCCAAGATCTCTCTGATAGTGTTGCTGGTCATCACCACCCTCAGCATCGGTTTTTATCCGCAGCCCGCCGAAGCGGCGCTGCTTCCTTCGACGGTGCTTCTTGAGGCCCAAGGGATCGGGTCGGACCGGGCCTCCTCGCTGGATAAGATTCAGGCGCTCCTGGAATCGAAACTCATCCGCCAGCGACTCGAGGACCTGGGGCTTTCGGAAAGCGATATACTGGCCCGCCTGGGCCAGTTGTCGGACGAACAGATCCACCAGGTCGCGACGCAGTTAGAAAGCCTTCATCCCGGGGGAGACGGCCTTGGGCTGATCGTGGTTCTCCTGGTGATCGCGATCCTCGTGGTGATTCTGCTCCAGGTATCCGGCCATAAGGTCATCATCACAAAATAGGCCTCGGCCGCCGGGACGGCCTCCGATTCGGATGCACCCGTGGGCAGCCTGTCTCCTCGGGGGGATGCTGCTCCTATCCGCGCTGGGATCCGAGAGGGCGGCGGGGTCCGAGACCGATTCCGCGATACGGCTTTCCGGCGTGCCCTTCTTCCCGCAAGAAGAGATGGGCTGCGGCCCCGCCGCACTGGCCAGCGTCCTGGCTTTTTGGGGCCTCCCGGTCTCCCTGGAGGAGATCACCGAGGAGGTTTATCTCGATCGGATGAAGGGCAGTCTGCCGCTGGATCTCATGCTGGCCGCCCAGCGGCGCGGCCTGAAAGCAACCGCGTATGCCGGGAGTCTGGAGGATCTTCGAATCCAGCTGGAATCCCGACAACCCCTGATCGCCTTCCTCAACTTGAGGTGGCGCCAGTTTCCCCAGGGCCATTTCGTCGTGGTGACGGGATTCGATCGATCCGGGCCGGCCGTCATCGTCCATTCCGGACTCCGCCCGAATGAAAAGATACCGGCGGATCGGTTCCTTCAGGCGTGGGCCAGAACAGGTTTCTGGACCTTAAGGATCCATCCCGAAAGAGACGGCTGACCCCGATGCTCCGGAAAGGGATAGGGCTGGGCCTTCTGCTGGCGATCGCCGGATGCGGTTCGGTCCCCCGGATCGTCGTGCTGAACGATCCTCTGACGGCCCCGGAGCACGCGAACCTGGGGATGATCTACGAGGCGCGGGGTGATCCGATCGAGGCCGAAAAGGCCTATCGCGCCGCACTCGATAAGGAACCCGGATATGTTCCCGCACTGGCCGGTCTTGGAAATCTTCTCGCCCAGCGGGGCGAGTATCGGCCGGCCGAGGAATACTACCGGCGGGCGCTCCGGCGGGAACCCGACCATCCGATGGTCAACAATAATCTGGCCTGGATCTATATCCACCAAGGAATCCGCCTCAACGAGGCCGACGAAATGATCAACCGGGCCCTCGACCGGGATCCGGAACATCGGGCTTTTTATCTGGACACCCGCGCCCGGCTTCTCCTTCGGCAGGGGCTCCTGGATCAGGCACGACTTGTTGCGATCGAGGCCGAGCGGGCCGCCGGGGCGGACCGGCCGGAGTTCCGGGAGCAGCACTCCCTCACACTGACCCAAATGGAAGAGGCGCACCGCTCGGAAATCCCGAACCCGACAGGGCATCCATGACGGCTCGGCATCCGACCATCGCCGAAATCGATCTGAACGCCTTCCGCCACAACCTCGGCCAGGTCCGGCGGCGGATCGGGCCCCACCGCGGAATCCTGGCCGTGGTGAAAGCCAACGCCTACGGCCATGGCATTGTCTCCATCGCAAAGGCGGCCGCGTCCGAGGGGGTCCAGGGCCTGGGCGTGGCCTTTGTCGAAGAGGGAGTCTTCCTCCGGAAGGCCGGTCTGTCTCTTCCGATCCTGGTGATGGCCGGCTTTCTTCCCGACGAGGCCCGGGGGTTGATCGAACATCACCTCACCCCGGTCATCTCCCATTCCTCCCAGTTGGAATCCCTGCGCCGACTCTCGGAAGGGCGGGATCGATCCCTTCGGGTTCACATCAAGCTGGACACCGGAATGGGTCGCCTGGGGATCTCGGAGCATGAGCTGGCTTCCGTGCTCACCGAGGCCCGGTCCATTCCGGGAATCGAAATCGAGGGGTTGATGTCTCATTTCGCGGACGAGGGGTTGGCCGAACCGCGGATGGCAATGGATCAGATCCGCCGGTTCGAGAATGCCCAGCGGGCCGTTGGGTCGATGGGCCTTAAAATTCCGACGCTTCACATGGCCAACAGCGCCGCGATTCTCCATCTCGATTCGGCCTGGTTTGATGCGGTCCGTCCGGGCATCATGCTGTACGGGTATTCCTCACATTCCAACGGCTCGCCGCCCGTCCCGCTCCGGCCGGTCATGAGCCTGAAAAGCCGCATCATTCACTTGAAGCAGGTCCCGACCGGAACGAGCTTAAGCTACGGCCGTACCTTTACCACCCGCCGGGCGAGCCGGATCGCCGTCCTCCCGATCGGTTACGCCGATGGATACAGCCGTTCATGGTCCAACCGGGGGCGGGTCCTGATCGGCGGACGCCGGGTGCCGGTCGTCGGGCGTGTCTGCATGGACATGACGCTCGTGGACGTGACCGATCTCCCCTCCATCGCGATAGGCGACGAGGCGATCTTGATCGGAACGCAGGGGTCCGAATTCCTGGGAGCGGACGAGCTCGCCCGGGAACTCGGGACCATCGCGTATGAGATCCTCTGCTCCATCCACCCGCGGGTCCCCCGCGTTTACATCGGAGGAGACACCCCCTCGTGAAATTCCTCGAAGCCATCGGGACGCAAACCGTCCGGTTCATCGAGGAGATGGGTCGGATCGTGACGCTGTTTTTTCAGACCCTCCGGTGGTCCGCTCGTCGCCCGATGGGGCTGCGGAACATTTTTAAACAGATGGAGGAAGTGGGCGTTCGATCGGTCCCCGTGGTTCTGATCACGGCGATCTCGACCGGGATGGTCCTGGCCCTGCAGAGCCACACCGGGTTTAAACGATTCAACGCCGAAAGCCTCGTGGGCACGGTGGTGGCCCTCTCGATGACACGCGAATTAGGTCCGGTGCTCACCGGGCTGATCGTCGCCGGCCGGGCCGGGGCCGCGATGGCGGCCGAGCTGGGCACGATGCGCGTCACGGAACAGATCGACGCCTTGAGCACCATGGCCGTGAACCCGATCAAGTACCTGATCGTCCCGAGATTCTTGGCCGGGATGATCATGATGCCGATTCTGACGATCTTTTCGGACGCCATCGGGATCGCCGGGGGTTATTTCGTTTCCGTGAAGGTGCTCGGCGTCAATCCGGTGGTTTACCTCCGGAGGACGACCGATTTCCTTGAGTTTGAAGACCTCTACGGCGGTCTCCTGAAGGCCCTGGTCTTCGGGATGATTATCGCCACGATCAGTTGTTACAAAGGATTTAACACCCGGGGCGGCGCCGAGGGGGTGGGGAAGGCCACGACGGGCGCGGTGGTTCTGTCGTCCATGTTGATCCTCATCTCGGATTATTTTTTGACCGCCATGCTGTTCTGAGGAGGATTTGGGGCGGTGAACGAGCCGGTGATTCAGCTGATCGATGTCCATAAATCCTTCGGGGAGAACCATGTCCTCCGCGGCGTCCAACTGGAGGTGCGGCGCGGGGAAACCATGGTCATCATCGGGGGAAGCGGAAGCGGGAAGAGTGTCATTCTCAAACATATCATCGGGCTCATGCGGCCCGACCGCGGGAGGGTCCTCGTCGAGGGAAGGGACCTCGCCCAATTATCGGAACACGCCCTCGACGAGGTCCGAAAGAAATTCGGAATGCTGTTCCAGGCGGCCGCGCTGTTTGACTCGCTCTCGGTCTGGGAGAACGTCGGGTTCGCCCTCTCTCAGCAGACGGGACAAACCGCGTCCGATATCCGGCGGGCCGCCGCCGAAAAGCTGGCCCTCGTGGGCCTTCCCGGCGTCGAGGATCGCATGCCGGCCGATCTCTCCGGCGGCATGAAAAAGCGGGTCGGCTTGGCCCGCGCGCTCGCCATGGAACCGGAAATTCTTCTCTACGATGAGCCGACCACGGGCCTGGATCCGATTATGGCCGACGCGATCAACGAATTAATTCTGGAGATGAAGAACCGCCTCCAGGTGACGGGCGTGGCCATCACGCACGACATGACCAGCGCGTATAAAATCTCGGACCGGATCGCGATGCTCTTCCAGGGCGGGATCCTGGAGGTCGGAACGCCCGAGGAGATTAAGAACAGCCGAAATCCGATCGTCCACCAGTTCGTGACCGGCAGTTCGGTCGGTCCGATCCAGACGGTTTAACCGAAGGGGATCCTTGATGCGTTTGACCACAGAGGCCAAAGTCGGGCTGGTCGTGCTGATCGGGGCCCTGATCCTCACCTATATGACCTTTACCGTCGGAGGATACCGCTGGGGACGGGAGACGGGCTACGCCCTCTACGCCCTCTTCGACACGGTGGCCGGTCTGGACAATAAGTCCACGATCCGCGTTGCGGGGGTCGAGGTCGGAAAGGTCGACGGGATTGTGCTGGAAAACGGGCAGGCCAAAGTCACCTTGTGGATTCGCGCCGATATAAAACTCCGGCACGGAACGCAGGCGGCCGTTCGGGCGACCGGGCTGCTCGGGGAAAAATACATCGAGCTGATTCCCGGGCAGGGGGAGGCCTATCTCGTGGAAGGCGACACCCTGGCCCAGAGCGAGCGCGTCGCGGATCTGGACCGCCTCATCAACCAGTTCAGCGAGGTCGCGGCGGATATCAAAAAGGTCACGGCCTCCCTCCGCGAGGCCCTGGGGACGCCCGAGGGCGAAGTCTCGATGAAGGAGATCGTCGCCAACATCCGGGAACTCAGCCGAAACCTCAATCTGACCGTGAAGGAGAACCGGGAGAACTTCACCCATGCCGTCGCGAATATTCGGGAGTCGAGCCAGACGCTCAAGGAAGAGCTGCCCAAGCTTCTCGCCAGCCTGAACCGGACCTCCGAAAAGCTGGAGGCCATCGCCACCAAGGTGGAAAAGGGGGAGGGCACTCTGGGAAAATTGATCCAGGAGGAAGGCGTCTATCAGAAACTCGATTCGGCGCTGGCCGGGCTGGAATCGATCACGAAAAAGGTCGAGAGGGGGGAGGGAACCATCGGCAAGCTCTTTACCGACGACAAGGCGTACGACCAAATTACGACGGCGCTGGAAGGCTTGAGCGGGGCCGTATCGCGGATCGAACGCTTCAAAACGACGATCGGCTTTCGAAACGAGTATCAGTTCGATTCCGAATCGAACAAGGGCTATTTTTCAGTCCAGCTGCAGCCCCGACCGGATAAATTCTACCTGCTCGAGCTCGTCGATGATCCCCGGGGAAATGTGCACCGGACCACGATCTCGGATCCCAACACCGGCGTCGTCTTGAGCGACACCCTGGAAGCGGAACGGCGCCTCAAATTCAACGCCCTTTTCGGGCGGCGATTTTCCGACCTGGCGCTGCGCATCGGGCTGATCGAGAACACCTTCGGCCTGGGGACGGATCTCTACGGCTTCGACGACGCCCTTCGTCTGAGCCTCGACGCCTGGGATTTTAACAGCGAGGACCCGGAAAGCACGCGAGTCCATCTCAAAACAACCGCGAGCTACACGTTTTTCAAGTACCTCTTCATCCAGGGAGGATACGATAATTTCCTCAACCGGAAAATCGATACCGGCTTCCTCGGCGGCGGGGTCCGGTTCGAGGACGACGATCTGAAATATCTGATCGGAAGCGGAACGCTTCGGTCCCGTTAAGGGTCCGGGGACCCTTCCTCCTACGCACTCGCAATCGAATATGGCCGCCATCTTGGGCATGGAATTGAGCAAGTCGTTCCGGCATTACCCGGTGCTTGAACAGGTCACGTTTGAAATCGCACCGGGGGACTGTTTTGCTCTTTTTGGGGCCAACGGAGCGGGCAAGACGACACTCCTTAAAATCCTATCCACGCTGGAGCGTCCGACGGGGGGGCGCTTTGAGGTCATGGGCTTTGACGGAGTCCGACAGCGCCAACAAATTCGAGAGGTGCTGCTCTTTCTGGCCCACGGCTCGTACCTTTACAATGATATGGACGCGATCGAAAATATTCGTTTTGCCCTCGGCCTGCGCGGACTTCAGGTCTCCGACCGGGAGATGAAGCTCGTCCTGGACCGGGTCGGGATCGGAGCCTTCTCGGATTTCAAGGTCCGGTATTTCTCGGAGGGGATGAAGAAACGCCTCGCGATCGCCAGGGCCATCTTGATTCGGCCGGCCGTTCTGTTGATGGACGAGCCCTATTCTTCTCTCGATGAGAAGGGCATGGGGATCGTCAATGACTTCCTTCGGGAGAGCCTCAAGCGCGGGGCCGCCGTCATGATGTCCTCCCACAATCGCGTGAAATCGGCCGAAGTGGCTACCCGCGCCGGGATCATGAAACAGGGCCGCCTTCGGGACCTCCCCCTTTCGGAATTGGTCGCGGCCCATGAACTTTTTTAGGGTGATCCGGTGGATCGTCTGGAAGGACCTGATCAGTGAATTGAGGAGTCGAGAAACCGTCTCCTCCATGTTCTTCTTCGCGCTCATCGTCATCCTCATCTTCAGCTTCAGCTTCTCGACGGATCAGGCGACCGCGCGGACTTTGCTCCCCGGGATCATGTGGGTCGCTTTCATCTTCACCGGCATCATCGGGCTGGGAAAGTCGTTCACGGTCGAGCTCCAAAACGATTGTCTGGAAAACCTCCAGATCAATCCCATCCCCCGGGGGACCATCTATGTGGGAAAGCTGGCCGGCAACCTCCTGTTTATGATGATCGTCGAGGTGATCCTGGTCCCGCTGTTCGTGATTTTTTTTAATTTCGAGCTCTTTGATCGAATTGGGCTGTTTATGCTAATATTAGTATCGGGAACCCTGGGAGTCTCGGCCGTGGGAACGCTCTTTTCGGCCATGACCGTCCAGATTCGGGCGCGCGAGGTGATGCTTCCGATTCTCCTCCTCCCGCTGATCGTTCCGGTCGTGATCGGCTCGGTCGAGGCGACGGCGGGCGTCCTGGGCGGACAGCCTCTGATGGTCTATCGCCCCTGGATCGATCTCCTGGTGGTCTTTGACCTCATTTTCGTCATCGTCTCGTTCTGGGTATTCGATTTCATACTGGATTTCTAGCCCGGTTTTCACAGGAGGACTTGCGAAATGATTTTAAGAAAAATTCGGCAACTCGAAGGGTGGTTTGGGGCCGGCGCCGCGATCTTTATGATGGCCGGCCTTTATCTTGGGCTGGTTGCCTCGCCCCCCGACTATTACCAGGGAGAGGTGGTCCGGATCATGTATATTCATGTCCCCCTGGCCAAATCGTCGCTCGTCTCCTACCTGGTTCTGACCGGCGCCAGCCTATGGTATCTGTGGAAACGGGACCCTCTGGTCGACAACATGGCGCACGCGAGCGCGGGCGTCGGAATCGCCTTCACGGCGGGGGCGCTCATCACGGGATCGATCTGGGGAAAGCCCACGTGGAATACCTGGTGGACGTGGGATCCCCGACTGGTTTCGTTTACGATCCTTATGCTCATCCTGATCGCCTATGTCATGCTTCGCACCTTCATTGAAGATAAGGAAAAAGAAGCTCGGTACGCGGCGGTCCTCGCGATCGTCGGCTTTGTGGACCTTCCCATCGTCTACTTTTCGGTGGAGTGGTGGCGCACTCTGCACCAGCCGCTTTCGATTTCGCCCCGGGGGCTGAGCATTTCTCGGGACATGCTGATCCCGCTGTTCATGATGATCATCGGGTTTAATCTTCTGTTTGTCTATATGGTCATGATCCGAACCCAGATGTTGTATCTTCTTCAACTGCTGGAGGCCAAGAAGGGCCGCCTGCTCGGACAGGTCCACTTGTGAGCGGCGCCCTATGAAAGGATTTTATGCCCGCTGGATCGGACTGATCCTGATCGGGCTGGTGATCATTGTTCTGGGCACGAAGCGTTATTATCAGGAGGTCCACAGCCTGACGCCCGAGGCGGTGCTGGGCGATCAGCCCGAAGGCACCGTACGGGTCACCGGCCGGGTGGAGGCCGGGACACTGGCGGCCGATCCGGACTCCCGCGAAGCCGACTTCATTTTGGCGGGAGACAGATCTCAGATTCGTGTTCATTATCAAGGGGAATGGCCTGACAATCTCCGCGAATTGAAGACACTGGTCGTTGTGGGTCGTTGGAATGCCTCCCCCCATGAATTTGAGGCCCGCGAGATCGACCTGATTCCCAACACCGGTTTTATTATCGGCGCCTATTTCGTGCTGATCCCCACGGCCCTTTTCCTTTTTTTAATGCAACGCAAAGTTAGGTTGTTGTATACTAAGATCAAAGGGGCCCGTCCCTACGAATCGGAGATCCACGAACTTGACGAAGGGTAAGCGAATCGGTTTGATCATCAGCATCCTGATCGTCGCGGGCGGACTGCTTTACCTGGCCATGGGACGGTTCGGGGAGAATCTCGTCTATTTCTTTACCCCCTCCGAGGTGATCGCCTTCACCCCCGATCATTACGGAAAAAAAGTCCGCGTGGGAGGGATGGTGGTCAAGGGGAGCCTTCAAGTGATTCCCAATTCGCTCAAGATGACCTTTACGCTGACCGACGGGCTCGCCACGATCCCCGTCAAGTTTGCGGGCGTTCCGCCGGATCTTTTCAAGGAAGGCCAGGGCGCCGTCGTGGAGGGATACTGGGATTCCGATCACCAGTTCATCTCGAATATGATTTTGGCCAAACACTCCGAGGATTACATGCCGATCGAAATGAAGAACGCCGGTGTCGAACTCCCCCGAAAGGATTTTCTCAAGAGCTTGCAACAGTAAATCCAGCCGAGGTTCCTGAATGTTTATCGAGATAGGTCATTTTGCCGTAACAGTCGCCTTTGTCCTCTCGTTGATTGGCGTCGCCAGCCCCATTTTTGGACTCAAGACCGGGCGGCCTCATTGGGTTATCGTGGGCCGCCAGGCCGTGACCCTGATCTTTCTGCTGCTCACGATCGGGATGGCCTCCATGATCTATTCCTATCTCACCGACGATTTCTCGGTCACCTACGTCATGTCCACCTCCAACAGCAAGCTCCCCCTCTTTTACAAGGTGGCCGCCCTCTGGGGCGGACACGAGGGATCGTTGCTGCTCTGGGTCTGGATCCTCTCCGCATTCTGCAGCATCGCGGTCTGGCTGCACTGGCGGACCCAGCCGACGATGATGCCCTATCTTATTTCGATCCAGTCGCTCGTCATGGTGGGCTTCCTGGCGATGATCGTTTTTCTCTCCAGCCCCTTCGAGCGACTTTTTCCGATACCGGCCGATGGAAAAGACCTCAATCCTCTGTTGCAGGATCCGGCCATGGTCGTCCATCCCCCCATGCTCTACTTGGGCTATGTCGGATTTTCGATCCCGTTCGCCTTCGCCATGTCGGCCCTCTTCTCGGGGAGACTCGGCGAGGAGTGGCTGAAGGTGACCCAGCGCTGGACGCTTTTTGCCTGGATGGCCCTGACAACCGGCATCCTCATGGGCGGCTACTGGGCCTATTATGAATTGGGGTGGGGCGGCTACTGGGGCTGGGACCCCGTCGAGAATGCCTCTTTCATGCCGTGGCTGGTCGGGACGGCCTACCTCCACTCCGTCATGGTCCAGGAAAAGCGGAAAATGCTCAAGGTCTGGAACATCTTCCTCATCATTACCACCTTTTCGCTCTGCCTGATCGGAACATTTCTGGTGCGAAGCGGGGTACTTTCGTCGGTGCACACCTTCGCCACGGATCCGGGGCGGGGTCTTTATATTCTGATCTTTCTGGCCGTGATGCTCATCCTCGGCTTTGGCACGCTGATCGTCCGCTCCCCCCGGCTTCGAAGCCAGATCGAGATGGACTCCCTCATCTCAAAGGAATCCACCTTCCTCTTCAACAACCTCTTCTTCCTCGTGGCCACCGCCACGGTCTTTCTCGGGACGCTCTACCCGCTCTTCGTCGAGACCTTCAAGGTGGCGAAGGTGAGCGTGGGCCCCCCCTACTACAACGCCGTCTTCATGCCCGTCGCCTTGGGGCTGCTTCTCATGATGGGAATCGCCCCTTCCATCCCGTGGCGGAAGGCCTCACCCGAAAACCTGAAGAAGAACTTTCTGGTTCCGGTCCTGGTCGCGGCCGGCGCGACGGCCGCGGCCGCGGCGTTCGGACTTCACAGCGTCTACGCGCTGGGCGGGGCCTTCGCCGTCAGCTTCGCCGGCTCGACCATACTGCTCGATTTTGGGAAGATTTCCGTGATCTGGGGAAAGCGCCACGGGATGAATCCCCTGTCCGGCTTCTACGGCGCCTTCACGAACAACCAGAGGCGGTATTCGGGGCTCGTGACCCATATCGGCGTCCTGGTCATGGTCATCGGGATGATCGCCTCGACGATCTATCAGACCGAGAAGGTCCTTCCGATGCGGATCGGCGATGATTTTCAACTCGGTCCCTATTTTGTCCGCCTGACCGGCCTCCGGGAGGCCACCGGGGTCAACTGGATCGCTCAGGAGGGCACCTTCGACATCTATCGGGACGGCCGGTTCGTGACGCAACTTAGACCGCAGAAGCGGATCTACACCGAGTCTCAAACGCCCACCACGGAGACCGCTATTTACACCGTGAATCTGGGTCACATCTTTCTGACGATTCCCGAGGTAAATCCGGACGGGGTGACCGTCCGGGCCCTCATCAATCCGCTCGTCCTGCTGGTCTGGCTTGGGGGCGGGATCATGGGAATAGGCGTCATCCTGAATATCTTCCGGCCGCTCCGGAAGGAGTCCTAATGAAGACCTGGCATGTCGTTCTCGTTGTCGGTTTGATCGGACTCGTGACCCTGTTTTATCAGGGCCTCTGGGGCAATCCACGGGCCATACCGACCGTCCTGATCGGAACCCAGGCCCCCGCCTTTTCAGCCCCAAAACTTGAGACGGGGGAGATATTATCCATCGCCGGCTATCCGAATAAGGTAATTCTATTGAACTTCTGGGCCTCCTGGTGTCTGGAATGCCGGGACGAGCATCCGAACCTGCTGGCGATACAGAGGCGGTTCGGAGAGCATCCCGACTTCGTGATGCTGGGCGTCAACTACCAGGACCGCGAGCCGGACGCCAAAAAGTATCTTGAGGTCCACGGAAATAATTTCCAGCATATCCGAGATTTAAAGGGCGCCATCTCGATCGATTATGGGGTGTACGGCGTCCCCGAGACGTTCGTGATCGATCGCCAGGGGACGATCCGATTCAAGTACATCGGCCCCTTGATTGGGCCGATCTACACCCACCTTACCGAAAACCTCCTCCCGTCTCTGCTTCAGGGGAAACCCATTCCGGCCCTATGACCCCCCGATGGATCATCACTTTTGGGGCCGTCGTTCTGGTCGGTGCCCTTCTGCCCAGTTTGGGACTTTCAACCACCCTCGAAGAGGAGCAGCTCGAGTTGAAGATGCGCGAGATCGCCAAGACGCTCCGCTGCGCCGTCTGCCAGAATGAATCGATCTGGGAATCCAACTCCGAGCTCGCCCGTCAGATGCGCGATTTGATTCGTGAGCGGCTTTTACGGGGGGAATCGCCGGATGAAATCCGGGCTTATTTCCACAGCCGCTACGGGGACTACATCCTTCTGGTGCCCCGTCGAAGCGGTCTGAACTGGATCTTGTGGGCCGGTCCTTTTGTCCTCCTGGCCACGGGAGGCCTCCTCCTGTATCGCAGCCTGTCGCGCTGGGTCCATCAAGAAGGCGAGGCAGCCGTGGAGACCCCGCCCCCGATCGAGGATTCCCTACGGAGGAGGATCGAGGAAGAAATGCATCGCCGGGAGGATTAGAGACCCGATCGAGTCATGTTCCTTATCGCCGCAGCCGTAACCCTCATCACCGTCATCATCGCGCTGGCCTACCCCCTTCTGAAGACAACGGCGGATTCCGTTCCGTTGTGCATGGAGGCCTCCGGGGATCAGGATCGGATCGATCTCGAGATCGAAAAACAGACGCTGCTGAATTCCCTGGCGGATCTGGATCTTGATCTGGCGCAGCGGAGGCTGACCCCCGCGGATTATCAGCGGCTCCGAGCGATTGATGAACATCGACTCGCCCGGATCTTTGAGAAGATGGACGCGCTCGGGCAGAAGGAGCCGCCCCGGTTCGTCCCCGCACAGGCCGCTGGATCATCCCGCTCCGGACTCCTACGGTACGCCGGATCGGCCGTCCTGGGGCTCTTGGTCATGGTCAGCGCGGCCGCCATCTACGGGCATGTCTCCGGCCGGATCGGCCTGGCGGCTCAGCGAGACGCGGCGCAGCGAAGGGCCGCGTCTCCCAATGCGGGGATGCCCAATCCCCTCGAGATGGTTGCGAGACTAGAGTCCCGTCTGAAGGCCAACCCGAACGACCTCGAAAGCCAGCTCATGATCGGCCGATCCTACATGGCCCTGCAGCGGTACGAGGACGCCCAAAAGGCGTGGCAAAAGGTTGTCGAGCTAAACTTCGGAAACTATGAGGCCCACTTCTCGCTCGGCCTGATCCTTCTTCAGACCACCTCGCGCGACAACCAGCAGGCCCTCGAAGAGGCGCTCAAGCAGTTCGATATCGCGCTGGTAAAAGTTCCCCGGGAGCCCGCGATTCTCTGGTATCGGGGAGTCGTTCTCGTACACCTGAAGCAGTACAGCCTTGCGGATGAGAGTTGGACCACCGCCTTTCAGAACCTCGCGCCGGGGGGCGAGGATGCCGAGTTCGTAAAGCAGGCCCTGCAGAGCCTCCGGGCCGGAACACCCCCGCTCTACTAGGAATGCCGGACGGCCTCAAAGAATCACGCTTGTCCGTCAGTAAAATCTGTTGTATAATAAGAGGATAGATTTCCTATACTCCGGATGCTCGGGTTAGATGCCGTTATGACCCGGCCATACAAACTGCGCGGGTCCGATGCCGGCCGGCCCGGCGGGTTTCAGAAGATGTGGAATGCCATACCGAGCCATTACAGCGATTTCCCTCGCCGGGTTTTTCCTCATCGCCGGCTGTGACCCCTCCCAAAAGTCCCGCAGCGGCGGCACCGCGGTATCGGATGAAGAGTCTCCCAAGATCGGGTATTATGCGCCGAATTTCCGTTTGCCGCGGCTGGGCGGGGGAGAAATCAGCATGGCGAGCCAGAAGGGAAAGGTCGTCTTCCTAAATTTTTGGGCCACGTGGTGTGCCCCTTGCCGTGACGAGATGCCTTCCATGGAAAACCTTTATAAGGACTTTAGATCGCAGGGCCTGGAGATCCTCGCGATCTCGGGCGATATCGAGGGGGAACCGGTCGTCCGTCCGTTCGCAATGGAACTAGGCCTCACCTACCCCATCCCCCTGGATCCCGACTTGCGGATCCACGACAAATATCTGATACGCTCCGTTCCGACCACCATCCTGGTCGACCGGAACGGCGTCATTACCCACCGGATCGTGGGATCCCGCAACTGGAACACGCCCGAGTCGCGCGATCTCATGGGGAAACTATTACGGTCGAGCTGACCATGCTGGAAGCCCCCGCCACCGTTTCATACACCCTCGCCTTCACGGCAGGATTTCTTTCATTTATTTCCCCGTGTGTTCTGCCGCTGGTTCCGGCCTATGTCTCGTTCATCACGGGCCTATCGGTGGAAGAACTCAGGAATCCCACCCATCCCGGACAGGCGCGATGGGTCGCCGTTAAGAACTCACTCCTGTTCATCCTTGGATTCTCGCTGGTTTTCACGGCGTTCGGGGCATCCGCCACCCTGGTCGGCCAGCTCTTCCTGACCTATCAGGAAATCCTGCGAAAAATCGGCGGCCTGCTCATCATTGTCTTCGGATTATACTTGCTGGGAATCCTCAAGATTCCCTTCTTGATGACCTATAAACAATTCCAGTTCCAGAACCGGCCGACCGGGGCCCTCGGCTCCGTCCTGATCGGATTCGCCTTCGCGGCGGCATGGACCCCTTGCGTCGGGCCCATTCTGGGCACGATTCTTCTTTATGCCAGCACGGGCCAATCCGTCATGGACGGCATCCAACTGCTCATCGTCTACTCCATCGGTCTGGGTCTGCCCCTCCTGGCCACCGTTTTGGGCGTCAATGCGTTCTTGACCTCCTATAAACGAATCCAAAACTTTCTCTGGATCGTCTCTTGGGTGAGCGGTCTTTTCCTCATCGTCATCGGCATCATGGTCTTTAGCAATTCCTTCACCTGGATCGCCTCCTGGTTGACGCGGCACGGTATCGGTTGGACCATCGGACAATAGGAGACCCGGCGCGATCATGGAAACGCGGGCAACATCGAAACTTCTTTCTAGCGGCTTGATCGGGTTGATCCTCCTGATCGGAACCCCCGGGAGCCGTGCCGAAACTTCCGAGCCGGCGGCCTCCCTGAAACTGCGCTCCAAGGTTTTTTCATTTGCCGACCTGGTCAGGAAACAGAAACCGACCGTTGTCAATATCAGCACCAAGCAGAAAAAGAGCGGGCGGGGAAGCCTTCTGCCGGAGACCCATCCGCCTCTGGACGAGTTCTTCGGCGGTCCGCCCGAGGGGTTTGACGGCCGAAGCCTGGGCACGGGATTTCTCATCCGGAAAGACGGTCTCATCCTGACGAATCATCACGTCATCGAGGAAGCGGTCCAGGTCATCGTCCGATTATCGGACCATCGGGAGTTCGAGGCCGAGGTGATCGGGCGCGATCCGAAAACGGATGTCGCGCTTCTTCGTATCCGCGGCCCGAGGGAGTTTCCCTTCGTCGAACTGGGCGACTCCGATTCGCTGGACGTCGGCGACTGGGCTGTGGCGATCGGAAATCCGTTCGGACTGGAGCAGACGGTCACCGCGGGCATCATCAGCGCCAAAGGGCGGGTCATCGGAACGGGACCTTACGACAATTACATCCAGACCGACGCCTCGATCAACCCCGGGAATAGCGGCGGGCCTCTCTTTAATATCCGCGGGGAGGTGATCGGCATCAATACCGCGATTAACCCCTCCGCCCAGGGAATCGGATTCGCGATCCCGATCAACCAAGTCAAGCCGCTCCTGCCCCAGCTGGAAAAGGAAGGGAAAATCACGCGCGGTTGGCTGGGTGTCATGATTCAGGAGTTAAACGGCGATCTGGCGGAGTCCTTCCATCTGGAGATTCAGGAGGGCGCGTTGGTTTCGGAGGTGTTTGAGAACAGCCCGGCCGGCCGGGCCGGGCTCAAGCGCGGTGACGTGATCACGGAATTTGACGGAAAACGGATCAATCGGATGCGCGTGTTACCGCTCGCCGTGGCCGAAACACCCATCGGCAAAGAGGTCACGCTCAGGGGCCTACGGAACGGCACCGAGTGGCGCGCCACGGTAACGATCGGGCGCATGGAGGAAACAGAAAAGTAGATGCACCCCATTTTCCTGAAGATCGGCGAGTTCCAGATTCGGTGGTATGGCGTCATGATCGCCCTGGCCTTTCTGGCCGCCGCGCTCCTTGGCGCGCGCGAGGCCCGGCGGAAAAGCCACGATCCGGAACTGATCTATGATCTCCTGGTTTACGTCATGTTTGCCGGGATCGCCGGGGCTCGAATTTATTACGTCCTGGTCTCCAACCCGTCCTATTTTGCGACTCACCCGTGGGACATTCTTTTTATTTGGCGTGGCGGACTTTCTCTTCACGGCGGATTGATCGGGGGCATTCTCGCCGGCCTCTGGTTTTGTAGGAGGCGAAGGCTGGCCTTCTGGAGTTTCGCGGATCTGCTTACCCCATCCATCGTTTTGGGACAGGCCGTAGGCCGGGGTGCCTGCACCCTGAACGGCTGCAGTTTCGGAAAGCCGACCGACCTTCCGTGGGCCATCACCTTCACCGACCCGGCCTCCCAGGCCCCGCACAATATTCCCCTCCACCCGACGCAGTTCTACGAAATGGGAACCGATGTCGTGATCTTCTTGGCCATGTGGACTCTCCGGAAGAAGACGCGCTTTGACGGCCAGCTGTTTCTTCTCTATGCCTTTACCTACGCCATCGCTCGCTTTATCCTTGAATTTTTCCGCGGCGACTCCCTCCTTGTGGCCGACCGCTTTCCTGTTCCCCAAGTCTTCAGTATTTTCCTCTTTATCCTTACACCGACTCTGTACGTTTGGCGGTCGTCCCTCTCGAATCGTTCCTCGGCCCAGCCGGCCCCTCGGGGATTGTGAAACCCGGCATACGCCAAGAAACCTGGATCGGTCTGGACGAGTCCGGAAAGGGTGACTACTTCGGCCCCCTGGTCGTGGCGGGTGTTCAAGTCGATACCTCTCTATCCCTCGAGCTAACCCGATGGGGCGTTAAGGACAGCAAGCGACTGACGGATCAACGGGTGTTGGATCTTGAATCGAAGATCCGGGCCTCCTGCCGTCATGCGGTGGTCGCGATCGGACCGGAGCGCTACAACGAGCTGTACGAGAAAATGCGCAATCTCAACCGGCTTCTGGCCTGGGCTCACGCAAGGGCCTTGGAGAACCTGCTCGAGGGCGGGGAATGCCCTCGGGCGATCGCGGATCAATTCGGGGATGAGCGATTCATCCGAGACGCCCTGTTGTCGCGAGGCCGGCGGATCCAGCTGGAACAGCGTCCACGCGCAGAAGAGGACCCCGCTGTCGCGGCGGCCTCGGTTTTGGCAAGGGCTGAATTCCTCAAACGATTAAAGAAACTTTCCGATTCTCAGGGGATGAATCTTCCCAAAGGGGCCTCGGATGCGGTCGGGGCGGCCGCGGTGCGGCTGGTTCGGGAACAGGGTCCGGAAAACCTGAGGAAGGTGGCCAAATGGCATTTCCGAACGACCCGGGAGGTTCTTAAGAAGAGCCGCCCGGACTAGCCACCGGGGCCCGTTCGACGGTGCCCGGCCAATAAAGAATTCGCTGGCACTCCGTGCAGGAAAGGATTTGTCCCCCGGTCTTCACCTCGGCGATCCGCTGGGGAGGGACGTTCATGTGGCAGCCCCCGCAAATTCCATTCTGGATGGGGACAACGGCGTAATCCCGGCGAAGGCCTTTTATGTGCTGATAGGATTTGAGGAGGTCACGATCGATCTGTGGGAGCAGTCCTTCCCGCTCTTTTTCGAAACCCTCCAGCTCTTGCTGAAGCTTTTGGCCTTCCTGGTTGAGCCTCTTCTCGGTCTCAGCAAACTCCTTTTCGGCCACACTGACCGCCTGGGCCAACTCCCCTTCCCTCTTCAGATGATCGTCCATCTTCTCCATTAAGATGATCAGTTCCTCTTCCACCCGTCCTTTCTCGACTCGAATCGTTTCCATCTCCTGAAGGTGGGCCTGGTATTCCTTGTTCGTCTTAATGGCCGTCATCCGGTCTCGGGCTTTTGAAAGCTGGCTCTCGCAGAGCTCCAGTTCCCCCTCCCGCTCCCTCTTCTGGCGGCTCGCGGCCTCCTTCTCCGCCTGGCAACGATTCAATCGGTCAAGAATCCCTTCAAGAGATTTCCGTGTTTCACGGAGCCGTTCCGGGATTTGGGCGGTTCGGCTTTTTA
>CAYJTJ010000015.1:19733-25996 GCA_964372835.1 uncultured Nitrospirota bacterium | reverse complement strand
GGCGAACGCACGTTGCGAGAACGGAGGATGCCATGAAAAAATGGATGATCGCGATCGCCTTGGGGCTCTTCATTCAAGGAGCCGCATGGGCGCAACTCATCAACGCCAAATCGGTCGTCGGCGAGGTTTCGTCGCAGAAGGGAAATTCCATCACGATTAAGCAGACCACCGAAGATCTGACGCTGGGGCTGACGGACGACACCCAGATTATTCTCGGCTCGGAGCTTAAGGCTCCCAAGGACATCCGCGTGGGGGATCAGGTCCGGGCGGTCTACCGGGAACGGGGCAGCCAGAAAGTGGCCCTGGTGATCACGATCACATCCGGCCGGTAGCGGGACCTCCGGTCCTCCTCCGGAATCGAGTTCATGACCCGGGGTTGGACTGGCGGTAGGTTGCGAAGGACCCCTCCGATTCCCACATCCGAACCTCCGAGACCGGAAAGCCCTTGGACCGCACGAACTCGAAAATCAGCTTGGCGATCGCCTCGGCCGTCGGATTGGTGTCGAAGACATAGACCGGCTCATTCATTCTCTGAAGAACCGGGAGCAGCGGATCGTCTTTTCGAAGAAACATTTTGTGGTCCAGTTCCTGATCCAACCAGACGCCGACCACGTTTTTTACCTCGGTGAAATCTTTCACCATTCCGATGGAGTCCAGGCGGTCGGCCTGAAGATCGATCTCGATTTTTCCGTTGTGGCCGTGGAGATGGCGGCATTTCCCCGCGTAGTTCATCAATCGGTGGCCGTAGCAGAATTGAAGGGACTTGGTGATCTTAAACATGCGGTGAACTCCCCCTGTCTTTGGAATTGAACGGCGTTCCGCCTCCCCGAGGAGGACCCCCATCATACTAAAAGGAGCCCATCCGGTCAAACGGGTTTCGTTCGGCCGTGATGAGAGTCCGGAACGGGACGCGACGGAATCTAGGGCCCCGAGGCCGACGTTCGGCTACTTGACAGCCGTCCGCGGGCGCCGTATCATGGGGACGCGATGATCGATCGTTCAAAACGCCCATGGATTTTCGTGGAGAGGGCTCCGATCCGAAGGGTCCCGCGACGCCTCATCCGGCTCGCCGCCACGGCTTTGATCGCCGCGTCGCTCTTGGGCTGCGGCGGGTCGAAAGGGGATGCCGATCGAGGCCCGGTCGCCCTGGCCGGAGCCGGCGTTCCGGCCGAGCATCAGGGAGGCGAGGCGGCGTTTAACAAGTTCTGCCTGCCGTGTCACGGGCCGTCCGCCTCGGGAACCGCCCGCGGCCCCACCTTCATCCACCGGATCTATGAGCCGAATCACCACGGGGATGAGGCCTTCATGCGGGCCTCCCAGATGGGCGTGCGCGCTCATCACTGGCAGTTTGGCGACATGCCGAAGATCGACGGGGTTTCGGAGACGGATCTCCGTCAGATCATCGGGTATATTCGGTGGCTGCAACGCCAGGCCGGAATAAAGTAGTGCGGCGGATCCTAAATTTCCGAGTCCGTTCGCTCGATCGGTAACGTGATCTTTTCCGTGGAGATCCCTCCCGTGTCGGACAGCTCCCTTACGCCCGAGGACCAGGAACGTCTCCGGCCTTACTTCACCAACCTGGATCGAAACATTTTCGGCCTGATGCTGCCCCAAGAGGTGGCCGGCGCGCTTTTCTCGAGGTACAGCCGGTCATCCAAAGATCTCCGCCGGGTCTTTCGGGATGAATTCTTGGGGGAGGTCGGCGCCGGCTTCGGCGTCGCGCGTCCGGCCGATGCCGCCGCGCTGAAGCGGGCCCGGGAGTTCTACGATCGGGTCTTGGTCGGCTATGGGGATGATTCGGTCGCTCAGTTGGGGGGAGCGCACATCGCCTGCGAGGAAGTCTCAAACGTCGCGGCCAACGTCATCGAGGACGCGCGGATCGGGATCGCACCGCTGGAGAAATCGACCCGGTACGTCCGGTTCGATAAAAGAGATTCGGGGGGAGACTATCTCTACCATCGGGAGCCTCGGATCCTGGCCTCGCGCCACTCGGACCGGTACATCGAGGTGATGGATCATTTATTTAAAACCTACTCGGATCAGATGGAGCCGGTGATCGAATTCATCACACGGCGGCTTCCGATCGATCAGATGCCGTTTAGGCATCCGCAGACCGGCGAGGCCTTGTCGGTTGACGAGATCCGGCGGGACGAGACGTTGGGCCGCTGGGCCGAGACGGCGTACCGGTCGACCCTCCGGGCCCACGCCTGCGATCTGCTGCGGGGCTATCTCCCGGCGGCGACGAAGACCAACATCGGACTGTTTGGCGTGGGGCAGGCCTTCGAATATCTCCTGACCAAGCTCTACTCTCATCCGCTGTCGGAACTTAAGAAAATGGCCGAACAGATGCACGGGGAGCTCAATGCCCTTATCCCTTCCTTCGTTAAGCGCGCGCGTCCGAACGCCTATCTTGAAGAGACCTACCGGGAAACGCGCCGGCTCGCCCAACGGGAGGTGGCCGAGCCGACGGATGGATCTTTCGAGGCCGTCACCCTGGTCGATTACGAGGACGGGGCCGAGGAAAAAATCCTGGCGACGATTCTCTACCCGCACGGGTCGCTCCCGATGGATCGGCTTCGAGCCGAGGTCCGGTCGTGGGACCCCGCACGCCGAACGCGGGTCCTGGACGAGTACCTAAAACGGCGGAGGCATCGCCGGGACAAGCCGGGACGCGCCCTGGAACAGGTGAACTACACCTTCGATCTCGTGGGCAATATCGGAATGTACCGGGATCTGCATCGCCACCGAATCCTCTCGCAGGAACGCCAGGATTTCACCGTCCGGCTGGGTTATGAAATCCCCCATGAACTGAAGGAAATCGGCTTCGGAGGGGCCTTCGCGGACTCGATGGAACGCGCCGCCGAGCTGTACGAGACGATCCGCCGGGATCTGCCGGACGAAGCCCAGTACGTCGTCCCGTTTGCCTATCGGGTCCGGTGGTATATGAAAATGAATCTTCGCGAGCTGGTCCACATCGCCGAACTCCGGACGATGCCGCAGGGGCATCCCGACTACCGGACCCTGGTCCAGCGGATGTCCCGTCGGGTTGAGGCGGTTCACCCCGCCCTGTTCCGATACGCGAAGTTCGTCGATCATGATGAATACCGCCTCGGCCGTCTCCAGTCCGAAATGCGGACCGAATACAAAAAATCCGCTCTGGAGAAGGATCCCCCGCCTCCGTCCTGACCCAACCCGTCCCGGGTGCCTCATGCAGGATCAAAATCGCTTCGCTCTCAAGGAATGGGCCGTGATTGCCGAGGCCCTGTCCCGGGGACGGCAGATCTTCATCCTCCGCAAGGGCGGCCTGATCGAGGGGAGGGGAAGGTTCGCCATGGAACACCGCGAATTTTTCATCTACCCGACAAGACTTCATCAGCAGCGTCGGGGCGTGGTGCCCGAGGCCCTGCCGCATCTTGAACGCCTTGATCAGATGGCCGCGATCCCCGACCGGATCGTTCTGACCCACTATGCGGCGGCCACGGCGGTTTATCCGGTGAGAGACCCGGCGATCCTCCGCCGATTGGAGGGGCGACATTGGCTTAACCGAGAAGAGGTGGAAAAGCGTTTCCATTTCGGGGGGACACCCGGCCTGACTCTCGTGGTGCTCCGTCTCTACCGCCTCCCGGCGCCGCATCGCCTCCCCATCCTCCCCCGCTATGCCGGCTGCCGATCCTGGGTCGATCTGGGGTGCGATCTGTCCACGGCCCGCGCCGCTCCGGTCATCGGGGAGGCGGCCTTCGCTGCGGAATCGAAGGAGATTTCCGAGCAGTTTGGAGGGGGACGGGATTCGGCCGAAGCGGCCCACGAATGTCCTTGACAAGGACAAGGGGGAGGACTTAGTCTATGTCTAAATAGACCAACCGGTCAGTATAGGGGGTTGGATGTCGATCAAAGGCGAGCTTACCAAACAAAGAGTTCTTAAAACGGCCCGCGAGTTGTTCTACCTGAACGGGTATAACAATACGAGCATGGACGATATCGTCCGGGCCAGCAAGGTCAAGAAGGGAAATCTCTATTTCCATTACCAGAGCAAGGAGGTCCTGGGCTTCGCCGTGATCGACAGTTACCGGACGGATGAAATGGAAGAAATCGACCGAATCTTCAACGGGGCGGGCAGCGCGATGGATCGCATCTATCGCCTCCTGGACTCGTCCAAAAGACAATTGATGAAAGTCGGATGCCGGGGAGGCTGCCCCATCGGAAATTTCGCCCTGGAGATGTCGGATATCCATCCGGGCTTTAGAAGGAAGGTGAACCAGGTGTTTACGGCCTGGGCGGATCGGCTGGAGAGGCTTCTGCGTGAGGCCAAGCGGGCCGGAGAAATTCCTTCCTCGATTAATACCCGGGCCTTCTCCCATTTCATGGTGGCCATCTGGGAGGGGGGGGTGATGCTGGTCAAGACCCAGAAGAACCCGAAGGTCCTGAGGGACTGTCTGTCCAGTTTAAAGGGCATCATCCGGGCGAGCCGGAAATAACCGGATTGATTATAAATAGACCGACCGGTCGGTTATAAAGGGACTCATCAGGAAAGGAGGTGAAATGATGCGGTGCCCTCGTTGCAACGGCTTCATGGTGGAGGACTGGTTCCAGGATATCCAGGATGATACGGGAAAGATCCACTTCGAAGGTATGAGATGCCTGATCTGCGGGGAAGTTCTTGATCCCGTCATCTTGAGCAACCGTCGGGCGGGGCCGGAAGGAATTCCGGGCCGTCGGAGGCGTCGGCTCAGTCCGGCCGGGGTCTCGTGAGGGCAAGAGCCCGGAGGGGCCGATACGGCGGAAAGCGCCCGACCCTTATTTATTGAAGTGATCCATCCGTTTCTAAAAATAGTTCTCCATCACGTCGCGTCGGCCCGGCCCCCCGAGATCATCCTCAGATCGATGACCGCGGGGATAAGCCGGGCCGGCACCCGTTCACCTCAAAAGATCACGTTCCCTTTCCCTCCTTCCGATCGTCCGTCCGGGACGGATTGATTTTCGCCCCGGAAGGCCTTATAGTGACCCCGCCAAAGTGGACTCGCGGGGGTTACGGTTTGATGCCGAATGATTTCGACGTCGTGATCGTGGGCGGGGGAATGGGGGGCCTCCTTTTGGCCTTGTCCCTGGCTCGTCGGGGTCGAAGGGTGGCCCTGTTGGAACGTCAAGCGGCGCTTCGTCCACCGGCCCGGGGGGAGCTGCTTCAGCCCAACGGACTCCGAATCCTAGATCATCTCGGGCTGATGAAGTCGATCCAAGGGATTCCGGCCCATCGCGCACAGCGATTTCATTTTACACGAATCGGGGGAGGGGATCTGTGCTGTGTCGACTATCGGGACCTGCCGCCTCCCTGGAATTACACTCTCATTACGCTTCCCCATCACCTTCTTCAACTCCTCCTTCGAGAACTGGGCCATTCGGACCGGGTGGAAATTTTCATGGGAACGGAGTTTAAAGGGCTACAGTCGGATCGCGGTCGGATCGTCGGAATTCAGGCCCGCCGGGGCGAAGAGAGGCTTGTCCTAAAGGCGCCCATGGTCGTCGGCTCGGACGGCGCGCGGTCCGAGGTCCGGAGCCGGCTCGGGATCCCCTCCAGGCTGCATGTCTACCGCGAGGGCTATCTCACGATGATTTTGCCTCGTCCGCCCGGCATGACCGAGGACGCGCGTTATTACGTGGGTCGGGGCCAGATCCTCGGTGTTTTTCCGGTTTCCGATGACCAGATCTATCTGTTCTATATGATCCCGGGGTCCGAGCTGGACGAAATCCGGCGGCGTCCCGTCAGCGAGCTCTCTCGGGCCGTGGCGGCCATCGACTCCCGGCTGGGAAAGCCCCTCGAAACGATCGATGGATGGGAGAGGGTGGGATACATGCCGTGCTTCCGGCTGAAGGCGGCGTCCTGGACGGCCGATGGGGCCGCGCTGATCGGGGACGCGGCCCATGCCATGAATCCGCACGTCGCCCAGGGGCGCAACCAAGCGATGGAGGACGCCGTCGCTCTGGCCGAGGTCATCGAGGACGGTTTCAAATCGGGTGATTTCAACGCGGTTCGCCTCCGCCGGTACGAGGAAAGACGCCGCCCACCGGTGGAATGCCTCCAACGGATGGGGGACGAATTGACGCTCCTCTGGAACGCCTCCTTTCCTCCGTTGGCCTGGCTCCGCGATCTCGTCTTCCGTGGGATGGAGCGGCATCCCTCGGTCCGGGTCAGCGTCATGAAAACCATATCCGGATTGGAGGTGAGGCCGCTGGGCCTGATGGACCGTCTGAAGGTTTTCATGCCCTAG
>CAYJTJ010000015.1:2103-19633 GCA_964372835.1 uncultured Nitrospirota bacterium | reverse complement strand
TGGCGTCCCACCGGAGGATCAAGTACCGGATTACGGATCTGATCAAGTGTCTACCCGAACACGGCCATCCCATGGACGCGCTGCAGGCGGGCGTTGCGGCCCTGGGGATGTTTTATCCGGCCAAAGAGGTGAAGGATCCCCAGGTCCAGTACGATTCGGCCGTGCGTCTGATCGCCAAGCTCCCGACCCTTGTGGCGGCGCATGCCCGGATGCGGTACGGGAACGAGCCGATCGCGCCCAACGATGACTTCAACCACGCCTCCAATTTTCTTTACATGCTGACCGGGAAAAAGCCGGATCCTATGCTGGCCCAGGTATTGGACACGACACTCATCCTTCACGCCGAGCACACCATGAACGCCTCCACATTCAGCGGTCTTGTGACGGCCTCCACACTGGCCGACGCCTACACCGTTGTTTCCTCGGCCATCGGGACGCTCTCCGGCCCTCTTCACGGCGGGGCAAGCGAAAAGGTTGTTGATATGTTTAGAGAAATAGGGACGGTGGCGAATGTGGAGGCGTATCTTAAGAAGCAGCTTCAGGCCAAGAAGAAAATCATGGGATTGGGCCACCGTGAGTATAAGGTCAAGGATCCGAGGGCGATCATTCTTCAGACACTCTTTCAAAAGGTGTTTGAACGGTTTGGACGGTCGGAACACTACGACGTCGCGGTCGAAACCGAACGGATTGGAACGAAACTGCTTCGCGATAAAGGAATTCATGCGAATGTTGACTTCTATTCCGGAATTGTGTATGAGAAAATGGGTATCGAGAAAGATCTGTTTACCCCGGTATTTGCTATGGCCCGCGTGGTGGGATGGCTCGCGCATTGGATCGAACAGTTGAAGGATAATCATATCTTTCGTCCCACTGAGATCTATCAAGGAGATCTGGATCGGCCCTACATTCCGATCGATGAGCGAACCTGACCCAACCATTCGTGAGGAAGGAGGAGTACCATGCCGAGAAAGTCCCGAAAGAAACCCGTCCAGAAGAGGGGCAAAAAGGTCGTACGGAAGGTTGCACGAAAGGCAGGGGAAAAGGTCTCCTCAAAAAAGAAGGCCCGGAAAAAGCCGCTATCCACAAAGCGATCGGCTCCGAAACCCTCCATAAAATCTCCCGCGAGCCCGTCAATCCGGCTTCCGGCTTTGGTGAAACCGGCTTCGCCTCCCTTGAAGATGAAACCGGCCGCCCCTCCAATGCTCACGGAAAAACGGGTGGGGGTTGTAACCCATTATTACAGCAACCTCAGCGTGGCCGTGATCAAGCTGGATCAAGGTTCCCTCCAGATGGGCGATCCGATTCATATCAAAGGGCACACGACCGATCTTCACCAGAGGATCCAGTCGATGCAGACCGAACATCAACCGATTCAGAAGGCCGGGCCCGGGGAAGAATTCGGGCTTAAGGTATCGGATCATGTTCGAGAACATGATCTGGTGTTTAAGGAGTTGACTTAGGCGTTTTTAGAAAAAAAAGCCCCCCGGTACTATCCGGGGGGCTTTTCGTGGGCGGCTTAACTTGACTGAGCCGTGAGGCGAACCACATTCGACGCCTGAGGGCCTTTCGGACCGTCGGTTACATCAAACTCAACCGATTCCCCTTCGTCCAGCGATTTGTACCCATCGCCCTGGATGGCTGAAAAATGTACGAAAACATCTTTCCCGCCTTCCTGCGACAAGAATCCATAACCCTTGCTGGCATTAAACCACTTAACCGTGCCTTTTGCCATTTCAAAAATCCCCCCTTTCCGTTCCTAGATGGAGTATCGTTCTGGAGTTTCGATTAAAACCCCGCCCGGAGCCGTCGAGGGGCCATAAACAAAAACCGCAGGGCTCTGCTACAGCCTCTGCGGTTCGATCAATCCCTACAAAAACCTGCTCACAAAGCGATCGGAATGTAGCATATCCCCGGAACGCATGTCAAGTTATTTCGGCGTACCGTAAAATGTGCCCGGATTCAGGCCGGGAACGGCGAGGGGTGGGTTGCATATCGCATCCTTTGCCGAATAAAATAAACGGCAAAAGTCACGGGAGATGAGCCGTGTATTTTGAGGTGGAGGAAAACCCGAACTGCCCCGAGGCGGTCTCGATGCGCTTCAAGGAGTTGGGCCCGGCCCGACCGGTCCACCAGGTCCGGATCAGCGATCGGCCCGGGGGGGCGCAGCTTTTTTGCGTGACCGGATGGTCCGATGATCCCGGCCGACCCTGCTGCCCGGCCTATGCCCAAAAGGTAGAAGAGTCCGGGTCGGGGCTCGCCTATCTGATTTTCGGGGGGAGCTGGGGGATCCGCCTAAGGCCCATTGGGACGGATGAAGAATGGAGTCTTGATAGTCCTCACCAGTGGGGGGAACCGTTCCTCTTGTTAGGAAGCCCTTATGATCTCGTTTACGAAGACCCACCCCCCGGAACTTGACGGCTATGTCCGGGGTTCCCGCCGTTACTATCCACGCTCACTCCAGATTCTGTATATACCCCTTCGGAGGGGACATGTGCGAGGGGATCGGCATGAACAGACCGCACTGTATTTTTTTTGAACCTGAATGAACGGACAGCATCCGGCGCATTCCGCGGTCTATCCGAAGCCGGTTGATCCGCCCTCCCGAAGAGACGGGAACGAGACTCTCCGGATCCGTGGCGAATTCGCGCTGGCACAAAGCGTGCAGATCGCAAGGGCCTAGCACGGGGACGCGAACCGCAGGCATCGCTAAAAAAAGGAGGTAACCCATGATTCGAATGACGGCTTTTCTCATCTCGGGACTGGTGACTTTTATCCTGGTCGGATCGGTTGTGGCCAATCAGTTGGCGGATTCATCCATCGCGATCAGGCCCGAGATCGAATCGAAATCCCAGATAGCTTCGTCCCGCCAAATGGTGGGGCGGATCAGCGCCATTAATCATCTGGAGAAGACTTTCCGTGTCAAAAATCAGCGGGCAGAACGCCAATTTTCCATCACGCCGGATACCGAAATCCGAAAGGGGCGTTCCCGTTCGGTCTGGAACGATCTGAAGCCAGGGTCCAATGTGGCCGTGAAGTACGCGGTCAACGACGGGCTGAATCAGGCCCATATCGTAAGACTCAAGCCGTAACCATCGCATCGTCCCCGTGCGATAATCTTTCCGAGGGCTCGCCCTTGATTGGGGGCGGGCCCTCGGTTTTCTTATGTCCATGGGAGGGAGAGGAAGGGGGTGTCCCATCTTGATTAAATTGGACTTGACCAAGACGGCAGGTCGTAGTAGGATTTGATCATGTTTTTTAACTTATTTCAGACGGATTCTTCGATCGATATCGTACCCCAGGCGGTGAAGGATAAGGTGGATCGGGGGGGAAAGGTTATATTCCTGGATGTTCGTGAGCCTTGGGAGGTGGCGATCTGTCGGATCGACGGGGCGATCCATATTCCGCTGGGCCAGCTCGGGCAGAGGATTCAGGAACTCAACGCGGAAGATGAGATCGTGACGTATTGCCATATGGGAGTCCGGAGTCTGAAGGCGGCCCGTTTCCTCAAGGAAAAGCAGTTCAGCAAGGTCAAGAACCTAGCGGGCGGGATTGAGGCGTGGTCCCTCCAGATCGACCCCAAAGTTCCACGTTACCGGTAGACAAGTCTTACGGCCGCATTCCCGGTAAGGGCGATCCGATATTCCCGAAGGGATCAGACCATTCCCCCGGTTGTCTCCGAATCAAATCATGCGGCAGTTTCTTTCTCTCCACGACCCTCGATCCGTTATGAGTGATGAGACCTTGGTCATTTCATGCCATATCTGCGGCCGGAAGGGTCAGCGGCTATTCCATCCGGATGATCTGAAGCGGAAACGGGAGGCGAATAAAGGTTTCCTCCTTTGCAATTACTGTCACAGACCGGTCTGCCCGGAGCATCTGTCCCAAACCGGCATAGAGAGGCTCGAGCGGATTCGGCCCCAGCATTTCTGCGTTCACTGTGCCGACAGTCTATCCGGAAGAATATTCTCCTCCTGAGAGAACCCGTCGCGCGCCTTAGTCGCGATTTATCCCGGATCGCGAAGGATTAAAGGAAGAATGGACCTGAAGGTATCGAGTCCGGCCTGTGGAATTCGGTTTCCTTTAAATACGGCATCCGAAAGAGGGAAGAAGCGTTCCACTTTCATGAAAAAAGAATGGGCAAGGGCCCGTCTTATAATCTTGCGATTCGATTCGAGTATGGGAATCGCAAAGTTACGACCTTGATCCCACTCCCAGGGGGTATCGCGGATGGCGAGCTGAAGCCCCTTATCGCTGAATAATGAGTAATTCTCGAGCAAACGGTGCTTGTATTCATTATGGTGAAGCCCGCTCAAGATCAAGGCAAACACGAGACCGTTTCCCCACCAGAAAAAACTTCGGTAGGTGCACATCTCCTCCCGCGTGAAGTATTGTGGAATGTCCATAAAGACATAGGGAAGCTCGTGGTGATTTTCCCCCTTGGCAATCTGCCCTCGGGTGGTATCGGTTCCCTGGGGGACCAGGAGCTTACGGGCCGTAAGCTCCTTTCGAATGAGTTGACGCAGCTCGTCAAATAGGCCCCAGATCTTCTTGATCACAGTGGCCTTGGTTTTAAAGATGCGAGTATTCCGTGCCGCTGTTAATTCGCCGGGTGTGAGTCGTTGGCGCATTAGAAATATCCCTGCAGAGCCTAAGTCGGCGGTCGGGATAAATATGATTTAAATAAATAATATCAGCATGTTAAATGCATTGACAGCCCGCGAATCTATGCTATCTTTAGAGTTAGAGATCCGGCAGGATCTCTCACGCGTAGACCCCGCGTGGCCCTTGCGTGCCCAACGTAAAGGTCCAGGTTCTCTTCGGAGGACTTGGGCCTTTCGTTTTATTGACAGGCCCTCCGTTTGATTCCTACAATGTCCGGGATGGACGAATCGGGGTCGGTCCGGAGTGACCGTGTCGCCCGTCCGAACCCCTATCATCATACCAGATTCAGCGGAGGCGAACGATGAAAAAGGTCCTTGTTCCTTTAGCCCACGGATTTGAAGAAATCGAGGCGATCACCGTGATTGATATTCTGCGCCGTGCCGGCATCGAGGTAACGGTGGCCGGAGTCGTCCCCGGTGATATTGAAGGGCGGGTTCGGATCCGGATCAAGCCCGATACACTGATCGAATCCGTTATGGAAAAGGATTTTGATATGATTGTTCTTCCGGGAGGAGCCGCCGGCGCAACGCATTTGAAGCAGGATCCGCGGATCATCAGGCTCCTCCGGGAGACGGCCGAACAAGGAAAGTATACGGCCGCGATCTGTGCGGCGCCGACCGTCCTTTCGGCCGCAGGACTGCTATCCGGGAAAAGCGTTACCAGCCATCCGAGCGTGCAGAGCGACCTCCAAGAGGGCTCGGCCGGGGTTTCATACCGGAAGGATCGGGTCGTGGTGGATGATCATGTCGTGACCAGCCGATCCCCGGGCACAGCCATGGAATTCGCGATGAAACTTGTCGAGATACTCGAAGGGCGCGGGAAAATGGAGGAGATCAACCGTAGCGTCATGGCGCGACTGTAGGCCGTGCACCCCTTAATCTTGGCGAGGGCCATCTTTTTCGACGCGGTGGGGACGCTGTTTCGTATCCGGGGAGGAGTTGGACAGATCTACTGGGAGGCGGCCCGGCCTTACGGTGTGCGGGCGACCCCGCTGCAAATTGAAGCCGCCTTTCAGAAGGTTTTCCCATTAGCCCCTCCGCTGGCCTTTTCTCGCGTCCAGTCGCATCTCCTTCGCCGATCCGAGAAAGAGTGGTGGTATCGGATCGTGCGGGAAGTTTTCGAGCGAGTCGGAATGATTCGAAATTTCAAGGCCTACTTTGAGGAGGTATTCCGGATCTTCGCCGGGATCAGGGGCTGGGAGCTCTATCCGGAAACGCGTCAAGTTCTCAAGGACCTTAAAAAACAGGGTTTCCTGCTGGGAATCATCTCTAATTTCGACTCAAGAATTCTTACGGTCTGCACCGATCTTCAGATCTATCAATATTTTGACTCGATTCATATTTCAAGCCGGATCGGGGCGGCGAAGCCCGATCCGATGATCTTCCGGAAGGCGATTTCTCATCACGGACTCCGACCGGATCAATGCGTCTATGTGGGAGATGAATTTAAGGATGATGTCGAAGGGGCCCGCGGCGCCGGCATGATCCCAATATATCTTAACCGAGAAGGCAAGAGCCCTCTTTCCGAAGGCGTCGTCGTGATTAAAAGTTTGGTCGAATTATGGACCCGCGTTAAGCCCATCTAAATCCCCATTCGATCATGTTTGGTTGAGTCTGTGTATATTCTGTAATTTTAATATGCGTGTAATATCAATATGTTGAACTATTATTATTTAAAATATGAACATTTTATCAACAATTTGTGTTTTTTTATTGACATTCCGTCCCCAATGGATTATAAAATAACGAAATGCGAATGGGTGCTGAAGAAAAGGTCCAGTTTACTTCGCATGAAGTTTGTGAAATTATCGGGCTGACCCGTCGTCAGATTCAGCATTGGAAGCAGACGGGCCTTATCGAACCGACCCTCCAGACCCAGGGGGGCCATTCCCGCTATACCTTCCAGGACCTTATCGCCTTTCGAACGGCGAAAAAGTTGCTCGACGCAGGTGTCTCACTCCAGCGTATTCGCCGCAGCATCGGCGAGCTCCGTAGAATTCTCCCGACCATCAAGCGGCCCTTGGCCGAGTTAACCCTCGTGGCGACGGGGGATATGGTCCTAGTCTTCTACGAGGGAACGGTATTTGAGGCGATTTCGGGGCAGGAATGGATTGTCGAGGTAGCCGAGGTTAAGCAGGCCGTTGACAAGTGGAGTAAACGTGTGGAGGAGTTGAAGAATTACCGGAAAAATCCAAAGACGGGTCGATCGGACCGAAAGCTAGATCAGGCTTCATAGTCCTTGTATTTTTTTATATCGATGGGTTGATCCGAGATTCACGCATCTTGAGCCTCATCTGCCTTGGGCGCAGGGAGGAGATATAACCGCCTTCGAAAGGAGGGACGTATGCGTGTTATTTCGATCATCAACCAAAAGGGGGGATGCGGGAAAACGACCACGGCGATCAATCTGGCGTCCGGCCTCGCCCGTCTTCAGAAGAGGGTTTTGGTCATTGATCTGGATCCGCAAGGGCATGCCTCGCTGGGTCTTAACTTAAGCCCCGAGAAGCTCTCGAAGGGGATGACGGAGGTATTAATTCAGGGAGCCTGCTTGGATGATGTCATCTGCGTCTCCGTCAATCCAGGCCTCGACGTCGCACCGGCCAATATTACCCTTAGCGCGACCGAGCCCCTTCTCTCCACGGCCCATCAGAAGGAAAAACGTCTCCAAGGCGCGATTGAAGGGTTGAGCAGGAAATACGACTTCATCATCATCGATTCGCCCCCGAGCCTGGGCATACTGACCTTTAACGCATTACAAGCCGGCAATGAGGCGATTGTTCCGTTGGAAATGAGTTTTTTCTCAATGCACGGTCTTGCAAAGCTGACCGAGATCGTGGACGTCCTCGCCCGGCACACCGGGCACAAGATTAAGGTGCGCGCTTTGGCCACGATGGCCAATCTTCGAACTCGGTTCGCGCAGGAAATTATGGCCGAAATTCAAGACCACTTCGGGGAGCGGGCTTTCAAGACGGTCATTCGCAACAATGTGCGGTTGAGAGAGGCGGCCAGCCACGGCCAGCCCATTCATGAGTATGACCCCACCGCCAACGGGTCGCAAGACTACATGGCTCTGGCGAGGGAGACGCTGGGCATGGAACTCGTGGTCTTGGGGGGGATCACCGTTCCGAGGAAGGAATCGCAGCTTCCCGCGGTCCGGCCCGAGAAGTTCCTCGGGCCGATTGTCGTGGAAGACGTTCTTCCGGATCAGCCGGGGTCCGCAATGGAGTCGGGAGCCCGCGGATGAAGTCCCGGAAGCGCCTCGGAAAAACCCTCGAAGATATTTCTCACCTGTTTCTCTCCCCCGGAGGGACCGGCGGCCCCTCGGATATAAAACACTCTCCGGAAACGGTCTCGGAATCCCCGGGTCGTGAAGGGGCACGGATCTGGATGGTCATAAGTCAGGCACGCGAAATTCTATCGGCCTTCTTCCCCGGAAATTTGGGGGTTGAACTGGCTCGCCTTGGACAGCGGGTGTTGGCCATCGAGACGACCCCGCTGCCGTCGCTTGATGAAATCTTTGGAACCGACCCCCTTCAGCCTTCACTGAATCAACTCTTGGACCGTTCCGATAAGCAACTCGTGATTGAGGGGCCGGCGGGCCTTAATATTTTAAGTTTCCGACTTTCTCCGGGTGAGCTCCAAGGTTTCCCTACGGATGAGAGGGAGATTCTGGCCGAGGTCCTACGCAAGGAGGAAGCGGCGGCGGATCTGATTCTTATCCATGCCGACT
Organism: uncultured Nitrospirota bacterium; assembly: GCA_964372835.1. GTDB lineage: Bacteria > Nitrospirota > Nitrospiria > JACQBZ01 > JACQBZ01 > CAYJTJ01. The sequence goes on along the minus strand of CAYJTJ010000015.1, from coordinate 11,242 downwards.
ACAGCGAAGACCTTTCGTTTATGAGCGTCCTGAAAACTTCGCAGGGATTGATTCTGGCCGCCTGTCCGGGCACCAACACGCCGCAGGAAATTTATCGGATCTTAAAGCGCCTTTTTCATGTTCGACCCCGTCTTCAGGTAGGGATCATCCTCTACGGAGGTCCGGGTGGAGAGGCCGACTCGACCTGGCGGGAGAAAGTCGATCGCGGGGTCACCGAATTTCTAGGAAAGCGGGTTCAGTGGTTGGGGAGCGTGCCCGAAGATGCGTCCATCCGGAAATCGCTGGAGGCGAAGATTCCGTTGGGGCTTCTGGAACCGGAATCTCCCGCCGCTTCCGCCCTTGCCGAGATCGCGATGAAGCTTCAAGACTCCGTGAAGGGGGCGCAGGACCGATCCCGGCCCATTCCGTCTTTTTTTAACCATCTGCATCAAATATCCAATGGATTGGTGAACCCATGAAAATTCATCCGGTTTCGATTCAGGATATCGGTCTCCTTGAAAAACTGGTTCTCGAGCAGCTCGAAACTTTTTCGGGAAGCGTGGAACTGATAGAACAGGGTTTGAGCACCGAATACGGGCCGCTCAGCCTGGGGATCGATCGGTGGGGACGGCCCGTACTGTTTGTGACGAGCCTTTCGGAAGACGAGGGCCTGATCGTAAAAGCCACCGCTCAGGCGGGTTGGATCGTCCGATATCATTCGCTCGTCTCCCGCCTGTTCCGCCCCCGGGAGCTGGATTTCTCGAAGCCCCCACGGATCATTCTATTGGCCCCCTCCTACTCGAAAGCTTCCCGGGAAGCGGCCTCGGCCTTAAAGACGGAGATCGAGCTCTATCAATACCGTGTCGTTGAATTCCGCCAGGAGCGAGGGATACTGCTGGACCCGGTAGCGGTTCCCGAATCGAAGCCTTCACCCGTCGCAAATCCTACCGCGGCGAACGCCGCCGAGTTTCCGCCCCCTCGTGACCTCCCTCCATCGGTCGAGCTCACGGATTCGGAAAGACAGTTCTTCGAGGGATCACCCTCCGGAAATCGCGCCTCCCAATAAAATGCGGTTCGTTCATTCTCGAGTGATGGGTATTGTATTTTGTGCCTGCGCGTATTAGAATAATTCCGGATTTTCTGGAGGAATTCGTTCCCATGCCGATGGTCGAATACCGGTGCGAGCCGTTCGGTCAGTCTTTCGCTCTGATCCGATCCGCTCAGGCCAGACCGGAAGAAACGATCTGTCCCCGTTGCGGGATGAGCAAGAATAAACGGCTTTTTTCGACGTTGGCCTCCAAAGCGGATGGAAAATCCCCGCCCCCCCGCGGGACGAGTTCGAGCGGTTGCGGGAAGGGCGGGTGCGGTTGTGTCTGATTCCGGAAAGGCCCGTGAGCCCCAATTCTTTCCCGTCGCAAAGACCAGCGAGGTCGATCCGGGAAGGGGGCGGGTCGTGTACCTCCGGGGTTCTGAGATCGCGCTATTTAACATCAATGGATTCTTCTATGCGGTGGATAATCTGTGTCCACACGAGGGAGGACCCCTCGTGGCCGGAAGCGTCAGCGGGATGGTTCTAACCTGTCCTTGGCATCGATGGCAGTTTCACCTCAAGACCGGTCGTTCCCCGCTCAATCCCTCCGTTAAAGTTCAAACCTATCCGGTCAAGATCGAGGGCGAACAGATCCACATCGGCCTAATCACGGAATAGGTAGGCCGTGTGGGCTGGGGCGATATTTCAGGATTCCGTGGCGATTGTGACCGGCGCTTCCGGTGGAATCGGACGCGCTACCGTGATGGCCTTGGCGGGGAAAGGGGCCTATGTGGGCCTGGTTTCCCGTTCGGGGAACCGGCTGGAATCTCTGGCGCAGGAAATCAAGAAGCGGTACGGCCGGGAGGCTCTGGTTCTTCCCACGGATGTCTGCTCAAAGGCCCAGATCGACCGAACGGTGGGGCAGGTGATTAAACGCTTCGGTCGGATCGATTACCTCATCAACGGCGCCGGTATCATCACCTACAAGCCATTTCTGTCGCTGACCGAAGAGGAAGAGTCCCGAATGATGGCCGTAAACTATTTCGGAACGGTCGCCACCACTCGGTCGGTTCTTCCGACTATGATTCGACAGGGACAAGGTCATATTGTCAATATCGCATCGACCGCCGGCCGGAGAGGTTTTCCGATGGAGACCGGGTACTGTGCCTCAAAGTTTGCGGTCGTGGGTTTCTCTGAGGCGCTTCGTTTGGAACTGGACCAAACGGGTGTTCGAATTTCTGTTCTGAGTCCTGGAATAGTGGACACGGCGCTGGCCGAATCCTTTCTGGGTCAACCGAGGATCCGAGACCATGTGAAGCCGCTTACCTCAGACGAGATTGCCCGCCGAGTTCTAGGGATGGTCCTGAGAAATCGACCGGAGGAAATCCTTCCGGCGGCCACCCGGTGGTTGATCAGGGTCAACAGCTTCACCCCGCGATTGGCCGACTGGATTATTCGAAGGCGGTTAAAACGGATCCATCGGCTGCTTTCGGGGGGAGGTTAGGCCTGAGGGGACCCGGAATCCCGTGTCGGCGCGGCTTTTCGCAGGGGTCCAAGGAACTGGTATAATTAGGAAAATTCCGTGAGTGCGTGGGGCCGGCAAAGGACGCTAAGAATTCTAGTCTGATCCATGGTATAATCTTTAAGCGGGTGGGTTGGTTAATCGGGTATTAAATAGGATGTCATTGATTTTAAAGATAATATTTATGGTGTTCGCGCTCGGTCTATGGGCCCCCAAAGAGATTTCTGCGGCTCAGGAACAGGGGATCCTGGCGGAGACCGAGCGGTATCGCGTTGTCCTTTCCGGAGAAGGGGAACCCCGTTTCGATCCGGTGACCGGAGGGCGTGTCATGTTCACGTTTCTGGTAACCGAGAAAGCGACAGGTCGGCAGTATCCGATCGTTATGGACAATATTACATCCCGGATCCAACAGATTCGGATATTCGGAGGCAAATTGGTTGTGCTCGGCGAAGAGGCCACGCTCCAATCCGGCGTGGTGACCCTAATCGGGCTGGAGGATCGTCGCGAGATTGATTTGATCATGGGGTTCTGGAATAAAGTCTCGAGTACGGGCCGGTACGTGAGTTATCGGAAGTTTTATCCTCCTCAGACGGCCGAACCCGCCAAGATGAGCGATCTCGTTCTCATTTACGATCTGGCGGATTCCTCCGGCGGGAATCGCCTCCAATCCATCGAGGCGTATCGGAATGATCCGGTCGGTCGCTTGACGGAAGTGGGCCATCCCGTTTATCCGGAGGACAGCGTCGGAAAAAATCATTACCGGGTTTGGGTCCGGGAAGAGCAGGACAGGCACTCGGTCCTCCCCGGCGGTTTCTTCTGGTTGGACAACGACCGAAAGCTGATCTTCGGCGACCAAATGGGCGGTCAAAGCTTTCTGATCGTGGTAGACATCTCGAAAGGGCTTTCGGCTCCCTTGATTCAGAAGAAAAAAATCGATACGACAACCGTCCGTGAGTCCGTCGAGCTCGTGCCGCAGGACGGCGATTTCGAGGCTCCGGCGATTCGTATCGAAGAGGTGCGGCTGATCGATTCGAAAACAATCCAGGTCCGCCTTTCTTCCCAGATTCCGCTTAAAAAGAAAGATCAGGAATTTTCGCTAGATCTGAAACCCGCCCTGCATCTCCCCTCCTCGGAAGACCCCCTGCAATCCTTTCACTCCAAACCCCAATAGGGTCTGTTCTTAAAGGTTCGGGCCGACGGCATAATAGATCCAGAAGGGGGGTGCGGTGACCGACCGGGGCCGAGACTCCGAGGACCGGGATTATTGAGATGTCGGTGGGGCGATGGGGGGACTGGGAACAAACGAGTGGAGGCGATGGGCTTCGAGCGCGACCACGTTGCTCTTCTTCACATCGTTGATTAGACGGGATTGAACGAGGATGCTTCCGGCGATAATTCCCTCCGATTTTCCAAGCACCACCTCGCATTTTCCGTTTTGGAAGACCGGCAGATTGTCTTCGTCGAGGAATTCGTAGTTAAGGCAGATATGGCGGGGTTCCGGATTATTGTTCTTGACCCGAGCGGTCCAAGAACACTCCGTTTTATTGAAGTGTTCCCAGACGAAACCGCCCTTCCAAGAGTAGTCGAGGATCTCGACGTTAATATTCGGGTTGCTGATCCGTTTCGGAGCCTCTTCAGCGGCCAGAGAGAATGGACCAACCCCCAAAGCGAGTCCAGCCAAGATCAGTATAGCGGGCGTTCTTCCCATAGCCGGATACTATGGGAATTGAACCAGTTTGTCAATACAAAATCAATCCTTCTTTTCGAAGAAAGCGATACCCGATTGAAAAAACAGTAATTATTTTTAGTTCAATCGAGCTGTACGATTCTTTGAGGAAGAGTTTGGGACCGCTTTATTCGACCGACGATCTGATCTGCCAGCCGAGTGGGCTCCGGGATTCGAAAGCCCCGGGTGCAATCCAGGACATAACGCCGGGCCTGCGCCAGGCCGATCCGATGGCCGACCGAGATGAAAATCGGCTTCGCACCTTCCCGGGTTCGGAGTACCGATCCGATTCGATGAGACCGACCATCAAGGATCGCAGACCAAGAGCCTCGCGGCACGGCAGGAGTCTCGAAGCGGCCGTAGAGAGGCGATTTAGCGCAGCCGATGGTCGGCTTATCGAGCCAAAGTCCGATGTGGCTTGCGATCCCAAATCCCCGGGGGTGGGCTAGGCCCTGCCCATCGATCAGGACCAGATCCGGTTCGCACCGGAGCTTTCCAAACGCCCTCAAGAGCGCAGGGGCCTCTCGGAAGGCGAGCAGCCCCGGAATGTAAGGAAATCGAAGAGTTGAAATGGCCCACTGTGTCTCGACCACCTCCAGCTTAGGATAACTCAAAACGAGGACGGCGGCGACGGCCCGCGGGGGATGCTTCAGGAACGCCACATCCGCTCCGGCCACGAGCCGGATGCGGGTCAGACGGCCCCTCCGGACGATCCGGCTTGAGAGTTCTCTCTGAAGCACGGCAGCGGCCGCCGGAGCGAGGTCCCATGAATGAAGCGGGCGCAAAGGCATTCCTTAAAAAAAACCCAGTTGCTCGGGCTGGGAAGTGATCGGGACATCCTTGGCCAGAAACTTCTTCAGCATTTGAAAATCCTCCTCCAAGGCCGGTCGGAGATTTCCCTGGTGGAGGACCGACGCGGGATGGAGCATTGGATAGACCCAGAAGTTCCTCACTTGAAAATGTTGGCCCCGAATCTTGGTGATGGCCACTTTCTTATCGAGGAGGGCCTGGGCCGCGAAGTTTCCAAGGGTGCAAACCACCCGAGGTCGAATCATCTCGATCTGCTTCCACAGGTAGGGTAGGCAGGACTCGATTTCTTCCGGGCGGGGATTCCGATTGTCCGGCGGCCGGCATTTAATCACGTTCGCGATATAGACCTGATCGCGCCTAAGCCCGATCTGTTCGAGCAGAGCCGTGAGAAGTTTTCCGGCCGCGCCGACGAAGGGCCGGTTCTGGAGGTCCTCCTGCTGTCCGGGGGCCTCCCCCACGAACAGGATCTCGGCCTTGGGATTCCCCTCACCGAAGACCACGTGGGTCCTCGTCCGACAGAGGCCACAATTCCGGCAGTCCTTAATCTCTTCGTAAAATTGATCCAGCGGGCTCATCGGGGTATCGATATGCCGCTAGATTACGCCGGTGAATGGACAAAATCAATCCGAATCCGATAAAATGGGTTCATGGATCGTTTGCGTCGCGAGGCCGAAGAGATCGTCCGGACGCTCCGGCGGGCGGGTCATACCGCCTACTGGGCCGGGGGGTGCGTCCGGGATATGGTGATGGGACTCGAGCCGATCGATTACGACGTGGCCACGAATGCGTCCCCGGAACAGGTGGTCCGGCTGTTTCCGAAGACCATTCCGGTGGGGATTCAGTTCGGGGTGATAAAGGTTCTGATCGGAGAGGACTCGTTTGAGGTGGCGACATTCCGTTCAGACGGAAATTACCTGGACGGGCGACACCCGATCGAGGTGCATTTCTCAAGCGATCGTGAGGATGCCCTGCGAAGGGACTTCACCATCAACGGAATGTTCTTCGATCCGATCGATGGAAAGGTCATCGATTATGTGGGCGGGCAACAGGACATCCAGGCGGGCCAGATCCGCGCCATCGGGGATCCGAGGGAACGGTTCGAGGAGGACCACCTGCGATTGCTTCGCGCCGTCCGCTTTGCGGGCCGATTCGGATACGCGATCGAACCTCGGACGGAGGAAGCGATCCGGAGCATGACGGCGAGCCTCCACCGGGTCAGTGCGGAACGAATCCGGGACGAGCTGAAGAAGATGCTGACCGGACCGCGTCCCGCCGAGAGCGTGGGGCTCCTCCATGAATCCGGACTGCTCAAGACGATCCTGCCCGAGGTGGTCGCCACTATCGGCGTGGAACAGCCGAAAGAGTTTCATCCCGAAGGGGATGTCTTTACGCATACGCTCCTCCTCCTCAGGCATCTGGATCGGCCCTCGTTTGAGCTTGCCCTGGCGGCGCTGCTCCACGATATCGGGAAACCCCCCACGTTTTCCGTCCGGGAGCGGATCCGGTTTGATAATCACTGCGAGGTCGGGGCCGGGATGACCGGGGAAATCTGCCGGCGACTTCGCCTCTCCAATGAACAAACGGAACGCGTCGTGGACCTGGTTGCCGATCATCTTCGATTCAAGGATGTTCCCCAGATGAGGGAGAGCACGCTCAAACGATTTCTCCGACGACCGGACTTCCCGGACCACCTGGAGCTGCACCGCGTGGACTGCTTGGCGAGCCATGGAAATCTGAGCCATTGGGATTTTTGCCGTCAGAAAATGGACGAACTGGGGCAGGAGGCGCTAAAGCCGGAACGACTATTAACGGGGGATGATCTGATTCATATGGGATATCCCCCCGGCCCGATCTTCTCCAAGATTTTATCGGGTCTTGAGGATGCCCAACTGGAAGGAAGGGTGAAGACCAAGGGCGAGGCCGTGGAATGGACCCAACGGACGCATCCGCTGAAGATCTCGTCGTGAGGGGATCGGGCTTAGTTGTAGACCAAGAGGTTTCGGTTCCCGTGTCGTATCGGCCTGGGCTTGGACTGGCGGTTGGAAAGAATCACGGGATCCAGTATTTCACCGCACGCGATGCAGTGCCATCCGTGGAAAAAGATCTGCCCGGTATCATCATACAGGTCCTGAAGCCTTTCCTCCACCATCAATCCTTCGCAACGCGGACAAGTCATTGGGGAATCTCCTGGTTTTTAGGGCCCCCGGGACCGCAGAGGGATCCCGTATCGTTTTAACTTTAGCCGTAAGCTCCCGAAAAGACAATCGGCCGGAAGCCCCGATTGCTCAAGGCAGAAGACCTAAACCCCCGGGCGGAATGGGCCATTGGGCCTATGGGTGGGGCTGCTGTGTATGTTCAGGGAGGGTGTTTTTCCGATTGTTTGCGGTTCGACTCATGGACCATATCCTTCCGGGGGAAAGGGCAACATGAACGGCCGGGCTTCCAAGATGTTGATTTACGACCGGGACTGTGAGCTTTGCCGATGGGCGCAGAGCCTTTTGGTGCGATGGGACCGGGGAAAAGCGATCCGGTATTTGGCCTTTCAGGATGAAGAATTTAAGGACGCACTTCCCGACCTCGATCGCGGGGATCCCGAGGGTCCCTGGCCCGCCGGTGAGCCTCCTCGGGCCATGCTCTTCTTGAACTCACGGGGAGAGATCAGTCAGGGAGTGGCGGCCTTTCGATCCCTGCTCCCCTACCTGCCGGGTGGGAGACTCGTGGCGGCCCTTTTCTATCTGCCGGGGTTTCCGTGGCTTGCGGTCCGGTTTTACGAATGGCTGGCCCGAAACCGGTATCGATTTTTCGGTCCGACAGGGAACTCATGATGGTGGGATTCGAGGGTGGTTTTTATGAGGGGTCCGGCAGGCGATACTCATCGTCCAAACGGTAATGCGAATCAAGATCGATGATCTTATGGAACTGCTCGAACGAGAGGAGCTGCTCCAACTGGTCCCGGGTCGTGCCGGATTTCCGAAGATGGGTCAGGATCTCCCGGATGGCCCGTGAGGCGCTGTAGAGCGCCGTGAGGGGGCAGACGATCAGCTGGATTCCCAATTCCCCGAGCTCCTCTCGGGTCAGCAAGGGGGTCACGCCTCCCTCCAGCATATTGGCCACGAGCGGCGGCTCCAATTCCTGGGCCATCGTTTTAAGCTCGTCCAGCGAATGCGGCGCCTCAATGAAGAGTGCGTCCGCCCCGGCCTTCTTATAAGCTTGGCATCGGCGGATCGCCTCCTTGAGACCTGAGACTTGGCGCGCGTCGGTGCGGGCCACGATGAAGAAGTCGCGGTCCCCGCGGGCGTCCGCGGCGGCCTTAAGCTTCTGCGCGTGTTCCTCCATCGGGATGAGGCGCTTGCCCCGCATGTGGCCGCACCGCTTCGGCCACTGCTGATCCTCGAGAAACATCCCGGCCGCCCCCGCCTCGATCAGCCCGTTCACCGTCCTTATGACGTTCAAGGCGTTTCCGTAACCGGTGTCGGCGTCCACGATGATCGGACGATCGACCGACCGCACGATCCGCCGGACCGTCTCGATCATTTCGGTCTGTGTGAGGTATCCAAAATCGGGAAGGCCCAGCTGGCTGGCCGAGACGCTGTAACCGGAGATGAACAGGAGTTCGAACCCGACCTGGGTCGCGATTCGGGCACCGAGGGCGTCATAGATTCCGGGGAAGAGTAATACACCGTGTTCTTTGAGAAGACGGTGGACGCGCGTGCCGTTCATGATAATCCCGCCTCAGTCCGTGGAGACATTGTAGACCGATCTTTGGAGGCCGTCAATCGGACTCCCCCTGACGGTTCCAGAAGGAAAGAGTCCTCCCGATCCCATGCCGGCTTGACAGGGGCCGTCCCCTGACGATAGACTTCCACATGATTTAGATCAAACCGAGGGGGCATCATGTCGGAAATCGAGGAGGGCAGGGAGAAATTAATCGAGATGGTGAAGGGGCTGGATCCGCAGGTGGCGGTGGTGATCCCGACCTCGTCCAGCAACGGTCTTTTCCTCATTTCCCTTACCAAGGGAAATGCCCGCAAAATGATTACGATCTCGGAAGATGATATCCTCGACTTGACCT
>CAYJTJ010000015.1:0-2003 GCA_964372835.1 uncultured Nitrospirota bacterium | reverse complement strand
GGGCGGGTCTACCTGACCAACCGGGACCATGTCCGCGAGGCCGGCGCGATTCGGGAGGAATACCGGATCGAGATTTGGGCTCCGGAACAGGATGCCGGCCTGATGGAAATTCGAATGGATCGGACCTTCAATGATGACGATGTCCTTCCGGGAGGCTTTCGAGCCATCGGAATCCCCGATCACAAATCCCCGGGGGAAACCGCGCTTTACCTCGAACAATCCCGGGGAATCGTCTTTATCGGGGATGCCGTGATCGGGAGGCCGCCGGGAAAGCTCTCTCTCCTTCCGCCGGACAAATTCAAGGACATCCGTCGGGCGAAAGAAGGCCTGAAGGCCCTTCTTCGTCATCCCTTCGAGTCGCTTCTGCTTGGGGACGGCGCCTCGATCCCCATCGGCGGCCGGGCCGCCTTGGAGCGCCTACTCGCCGAATCGGTAAACACCGCCTGAGCGGCAGGGATTGAAGAGACGGGCGGATTCGCGTAAAATAGTCCCATGTCCAATGCCTTGAATGATTCGGAATCCGCCGCATCCTTCGACCGCATCGAAGAGTTTCTGAAAAAGTCGGGGTGGTCCTATGAGCGTCTGGATTCGGGGGAAGCGACCGACGGATCGTTCATCCTGGAGACCTCGGAGCCGGACTGTCTTGTCGAACTCTTTTTAGACGGCCGATTGGCCTTCCAGTTCGGTGTGGATATGGAGGAGATGAGGAGTCTGCTCACGGGCGATCAAACGGAGGACATGGCCGACGACGAATTGGTGCGCGTCGCCCGCTACCATCTCAAGCCGATCGTGGACCGATACCGTCTGCCCCTTGTGAGAGAAGGGCTGGAAGAAACGGTGGACGCCACGCCCGATTACTATTCAATCACCTTTGAGAAACACCTGGACCTCTCGGATCCCATGCGGGCCATGCACGAGGTGGCTCGCTGCCTGATGATCTTGGAGAAAACGTCGGCCTGAGGCCTTAGGGGCCGGCGGGATCCGCCTGCGCGACTTCGTCGATCTGCCGGGCCAAGGAAAAGTCCTTCTCCGTCAGACCCCCCGCCGAGTGCGTTGAAAGAACCATCGTAACCTTCCGGTAATTAATCGTGATGTCGGGATGGTGATCCGCCCGCTCGGCCGCCTCGGCGACGCGGTTCACGAACCGGACGGCCGGCATGAACGATTCAAAGACGAACTGTTTCTTTATGGCATTTCCCGAATGCTGCCAGCCGCGGATTTCCTTGACCCTCCGGTCAATCTCACTTTCAGATAACTGTTCGGCCATTGGATGAACCCCCTTCCTCCGTGGACGCCTTGACATTTTATTCTGTATTGCCTAGATAATGCAAACATGAGCCGCGCGGGGCCGGGAGTCCTGATCAATCTACTGCACGGGGCCATCCTCTCCGCCCTCCACGTTCTATTTCGTATTTTAAATCGGGTTGAGGTACACGGGCGCGAAAATATTCCGTTGCGGGGCGAACGGGGAATCCTGATTCTTTGTAATCATATCTCGGCGCTGGATCCGCTTCTCATCGGTGTGACGGCGATGCCGTTTTTCTCCGCGGTTCGGTGGCGCGCCGCGGCGAAAGAGGAGCTTTTTGAAAGACCGTTTTCGCATGCGATCGTGCATCTGATCGGAGCCTTTCCCGTGAAACGGGGCCGGCAGGACTTCGAGTCCATGGACCGGATGGCCGAAGTCCTGAAAACCGACGTACTGGTGGCTTTTCCGGAAGGGACCTGGTCGACGACCGGTGAACTGCTGCCGGGACGAGTCGGCGTGGGGAAGGTGATCCATGATGCCCGACCGCGAAAAATCATCCCGGTCGCCGTCCGCGGGACGGATGAAATCCTTCCACGCGGGGCGTGGGTTCCGAGGATGGGCCGCCGGGCCAAGATCCGATACGGCCCGCCGATGGAGATGGACCGCTTCTACTCGCTCCCCCCGGGTGTTGAAACCTCCCGTCAAATCGTCGAGGCCGTGATGACCGAGATCGGCCGGCTGCATGCGTCGTTGCAGC
>CAYJTJ010000014.1:0-26111 GCA_964372835.1 uncultured Nitrospirota bacterium | reverse complement strand
CGCCCACGACGATCTGCTCCTCGGCGGAAAGCGGGAGGTTATGGGGCGTCAGCCAGACCGCAAAACAGAGAAGGATGATGACGTCGATATACTTGATGTATTTTGTGTAGCGTTCCGAACCCGGAATCCGGTGCATCCCGATCCAGAGGTAGTAATTCGAACCGATGAACAGGCCGCCGATCAGGATCGCCTGGATGATGAAGGTCCAGGAGAACGCGCCCCCCATCATGTTATTGCCCATGACCGCGCTGGTGGCGTAGACTTCGCGGCCGAGGTAGTAGCCGGCAAACGGGAGCGGGATTAAGCCGCAGACGGCCGAGAAATTTCCGACATAGCCCATCCAGTCGTAATGCGCCCGTTCCTGCGGCGTGGCGGCCCCAAGGTATTTGATCGCCGCATAGGCCCCGCAGATGAAGCCGCCGAAGGCAATATTGCCCAGGAGCCGGTGCAGGACCAGCGGCAGCCAGAGGGGATTGCTGACGGCCTGCCAGATGGTGCCCGCAAACTCCCCGGTTTCGGGATTGATCCCCACGGGGCTTGCCATAAACGAGGCCCAGGAATTCGCCACCAGCAAGATGACGGTGCCCCACACGTTAAGCAGAATACCCAGGAGCACGTGCAATCCTTTACGATCGGCCATGGCGTGCCAAAAGTAGTAGTAGATATAGAAGGTGATCGATTCCATGAAGAAGAGCAGGGCATAGACATACATCGTCTCATGAAAGATGCCGGTCAGATAGGCCATGAATTTCGGGTAGAGTCCGAAGAGAGCGAAGGCGAGCAGCCCTCCCAGAATCGCCGTAAACCCAAAGGCCCCGCCCAGAAGCTTGGTGAATTCGTACGCCAGCTTGTCATACCGGGGGTCTTTCGTTTTCCAGGCGATGATCTCGATCGTCACGGCGAAGATCGGCACCCCGAGGACAAAGGCGCCGAACATCAAGTGGATCTCGGCGATCACCCAAATGGAAAGGCGTGAATCAAAACCGAAAAAGGTGCGATAGGCTTCCTCAGCGGCCATCGCGGGCCACGCGACGGCCAACCCCGCCATCACGAGCAGCCCGATGATCGCTTTTGAAACTTTCATGACCGCCTCCTGCGGGGGTCCGCCCCGCCTGATTACTTGGCCTTCAGATCCACCCTCACGGCCGAGTCGGCGCCGCCTTTGACCGTCACCTCTTTTGTCACGAGAGCCAGCGTCTCGTGCCAGACCTCCATTTTATACGTCCCCGGCGGCACGTCCGTCAGCTTAAATTGCCCCTTATCATCCGTAACCGCAATGTAGGGATGGTCCGTCGCGATGATCCAGCCGTTCATCCATTTGTGGATGTCGCACTGCGTCTTGATCGTCTCGGCCACTTCGAACTTCACCTGGATCAGGGGCAGAGACGCGGGCTGGGCCTTATTGATCGGATCGTTTTCGAAACCGAAGGTGTGGATATTGTGCGTGAGCGGGTCGCTGTTCTTGATGTCCAGCGTGCCGCCGACCGGAACAACGAGGACGTGCGGGTGAAATTGGCAGCCTTTCTGATCCAACACGACCTTTCCGGTCTCGAGCTTCTTTCCCTTCTTAATGTCGATCAGCCGGATGACGGCGTTCTTCACACCCTGGTCCGGCCCGACGATGAGAGTCTCGTTCGGCTTGGTGTTGCCGCATACGTTCTGGTCCTTGTTCACCTCGATCGGCTTTGTCGCCGGCGCCGCCCCGGTAAACTTGACCGCACCGCTGATGCTCCCGCCGCCCGTAACCGCTCCGCCCTCGTAGGCCTGGGTCGTTCCATATGCAGAGGCGACCCAGATAAGGGCTAAGAGGCCATATAATTTTTTCATCTTTTCCTCCTTGGTTCTTCCGCAACAGACGCTCGACGTTGCAAACGCCGGAATACCCAAGCCTGAACCACCCCCGTCGCGACGACGGCGACCACGGGATAGATGTACACGGTGATCGGAACCGGGGGCTCCAGCAATACAGAGTACCAGTGAGAGATCGCCATTTGAGCGCCGTTCTCGCCGTTGGATCCGTCCCAGGCAAAAAAGGAGATCGGGATATAACGGCCGGGCTCAAACGGCGTGTCTTGAGCGCCTTCGGTCTTAAGCGGCCGCTTGATCACGACTTGGTATTGCCCGTGCTGATGGCGCCCAGCCCCGTGCGTTTCCTGGCTGTTGTCCGATTGAGGGGTCAGCTTATCGACGCCGTTGGCGTTGATCTCGGTCACCTTCTGGCTCGCCGAATCCCAGCGCAACAGGTGGACCGCCTGGTCCGGGCTCCCCATCAAGAAGTACGGCCGCTTGGCGTCGGTAGGGATCTTAACGGGAAACTGGAGCGCGACCGCGTCTTCATAAACGCCTGCGTCCGGATCGGGTCGGCTCGCGGTGTAGTCATCCCACGACACCCAGAAACCGATTTCGCGGTCATTGTACACCACTTTGAGTTTAATTGCATCCACTGTCGGATTGAACTGTCGCGGCTCGCGAATCACCTGTCCCACCATCGGGAAAAACCATTCTTGCCGATCCTTCCAGAACGGATCATCGGGCGCGGACGGAATTTCGCCCTCAGTCCGTCGCACCCGGATCACCTCCTTGATCGGTGGAAAATTTCCGCTATTATCGGGCCAGATCGACATGACGAAATTTATAATATTCCAGGTCTTCTCGTTGTCGAGGCTGTCCGCAAAAGACGGCATCGGCGATCCGGCCAGGCCGCTGTGCAGCCTTAGATAGAGATCCTCGGGCCGGTGCCCCCCCCGGAAGTTCCAGGGTTTTGTCAGGTTCGCCGGACGAATCGGGTTGCCCCAGTCATCGGTCAGCTCGGAGGCGGACGGCCCGTCGGCTCGTCCCTCATCGCCATGGCACTTAAAGCATTCCAGGTCGCGAAACAGCTGCCGGCCCTTGGCGATGCTTTCGGCGCTCGACGCAACCCGTGTTCCGATCGCGATCGGCTTGGCCGGCTCCGCGGCCCGGGCGAATCGCCGAGAAAAAGTCTTGATGTACTGAACCAACTGTAAGATTTCCTTGTCGTTGAGCCGCTCGCCCCAGGCCGGCATCGCCGTGCCGGGCATCCCGGTCTGAATCACATGCAGGAGATCCTCATCGGTCGGAAGCTTCCCCGAAGGCGTGGAGCGGATTTTGAACAGCCCGCGCGTGAAGTCTCGCGGTCGAGGGCGAAGCCGTTCGGCGGACGCTCCATTGCCGTCTCCCTGTTCGCCGTGACACCATACACAGAGTTGCAGGTAGAGCTTCTTTCCGCCCTCCTGATCAGCCGTCAGCGCGCCCTCCTGGGCCAGCCCCGGACCGGCGGCGCCAACGCATAAAAATACCAGAACGGCGCTCAACCAGCGATGCATTCCGCCCTCCTGAGAGATCGGGTTACTGCTCCCATTTTCTCGGCACATAACCGGTGTAATCATAGAGAAAAAGGATGACCTTCCAAACCTCTTCCTCGGTCAACATATCCTGCCAGCGGGGCATGGCCGAATCCCAGGGTGTAGACTCATCGGGAAGTCCCGGACCGCCCGTGGCCACGCGCCAGAACACATACGACTCCTGGAGCTGAGCGATCGTGCCGACGTCCTGGAAGTTGGCCGGACGCAGGTTGAAACCTTTCGCAAAATGGCCTTGTCCGTTGAGTTGGTCCCCATGGCAGTAAAAACAGTTTCTAAAATAGATCTGACCGCCCTCGCGCGCCAATTGTTTGACATCGGTCGATTTTTTTCGTAATGGGTTTTCCAGCGTCAACAGGTTGTAACTATTCTTATACACCGTTACGGACGAAGGCGGCGCGGGATGGACGACCCGAAGACCGGCCGGGGCTTCAAATGTCGGACTCACTTGCGAGTACGTTAAGTAACCTCCCAATGCCGGGATGACGATTAAGCTGACACCCCGCAAGGTCCGCCACTGGGGCCCCCTCGCGAAGGCAACAAGCGGGGCCGCGAGCTCCTTTGCCGAGCGTTCATCGTACGTGAAATACAGCAGGACCCCGACCACGATGAAGAACATATACAGCCGGAGAACGCTCACGGGGATAGGCGGCTGGACCGCAAACTTCAAAATCAAGAATGCGCCGACCATAATGGATACCGCCTGGAGCAGCCGGGGGACGCGCATCATTTTTCCTTCATCGCCCGCTTCGGTGCACCCTTGGAGTTCTTCAGGAACTCCACGATCATTTCGTACTCGGTCACGGTCATCCGCCGACCGAAGGACTTAGGCATCACGTCTTCCTGATCCTCAAAACCCTTCGCGAGTTCAGCGTTCGGATCCAGAATCGAGCGCCGGATATAGGCCTCATTCATCCGGGCGCCTACATCCGTGAGGTCCGGCTCATCGGGTTCGCCCTCAAAATCGAGGACCCGATGGCACTTTCCGCAACCGTATTTCCGGATCGCCTCCTCGGGCGTTTTCGCTACCGCGGCTTTTTCGTTTCCCTTTTCGCCTCCGGCGAGGTCGCCCTTCGGAATGCCGACGGTGAGCGGTCCCCCGTCCTTGGTCTCGAGAAACGCGATCACGGCTTCGAACTGAACGGGGCCCAGGCTCAGGGGCGGTTTATCCGCCGGGGGCATCGGGCTCACGGTGTCGTCGGTTCCCTTTTTTCCGTAGCCCTCCACGACATACATCGAGGGTGTCAGCATTGACTCCCGGATGTACTCCTCGGCCGTTTTAGCTTTTCCCTTATACCGCGGGTCGGAGATCCGCTCCTTGTATTTGACTTGGAGATTCTCGATGATCGGCGCGCGCTTTCCACCGGTTCCATGGCACAACCAGCAGAGATCTTCGTTCGTAAAGATCGTCTTGCCCAGAGCGATGAACTCCTCCGTGGTCATGGAACTCACATCAACCTCGGTTTCCGGGGGCTTGTTCACGAGCTGCGGGAGACTGCGCGCAAAGAAGGTGTAGAACAGGATCACCGCGACACTAAAAAGTGTGGTCTTGGCGAACGTCGGTGCCGGCCCGGCTCCCCACTGCACCGTCGGGGCGGCCGCGGCCGGCTTCGTGCCGAGCTGGCTGAGCCAGAAAATAAAAATCACGAGGCCCATGAAAATCAGGGTGACGGCGGTTACGACCGTCGCGGCATATCCGATGGTCGGGATAAAGGCATCCGGCGAGGCGTCCTTCATGACCGCATAAACATGCCAATGCTGCCGCAGGCTCGATCGGATGTACCCCATCAAGCCCATGAGCCAGGTGAACGAGATCGCGAGAAGGAACAACGCATACTGCGAGCGGGCGGTCATCCGGCCCCATTCGATCGGCCCCGTAAGCCGGGCCTTGCGGAACATCAGGCCGTGAATGATCAAGGAGAGAACAACCACCGAAAGCGTCGAGCCGACCTGCGGCACCGAGGCCCCAACCTTAAACACGGTCGGCACCAAGTACCCATAGATGCCGGCACAGATGATGTTGATCCCCGCAACCGCAAACAGAGCGATCTGCAGAATATTCCCGGTCTCGGCCCAGGCCGCGGTCGCCACCTTGCTGCTGCGCCGGTACAGAAGGAAGCTCAAGAACGTACTCGTGATCATCAAGTTGGCGGCGGTATTCTTGGCCGGCATGATCCCGAACGCTCCCAGCTTCGGGTGGTGACTCCCTCCGATCGCCTTCACTTCCGCCGGCGTCATCACGATCGTGTGCGGCGTAATCCAGACCAGAAAGCACAGAACCATGACGATGACGATGTACTTAATGTAGGGGGTGTACCGCTCCGAGCCGGGGATGCGGTTCATCCCCGACCACAAGTAGTAATTAGCGCCCAGAAATAGGCTCCCGATCAGAACCGCCTGAATGATAAACAACCAAGCCAGGATCCCGCCCATGGCCGTGATTCCCATCTGCTGACTGTACGCGTACACCTCGGCCATCAGCCAGTAACCCGCAAACGGGAGCGGAATCAGTGCGGAGATCGCGATGATGTTGCTGGTATAGCCCATCCAGTCATAGTGGGCCCGCTCTTTAGGCTCACGGGTGGAAAGGAAGCGAAAAGCGGCGTATGCCGCGACGATCGCGCCGCCGTAAGCCACATTGGCCAGTACACGGTGAAGGTTCAGCGGATTCCAGAGCGGATTGCGCAGTGCATCCCAGACGGTGCCGACCAGGGCGCCGGCCTCGTCCACGCCGGCGGGAGACATCATGAAGGAGGTCCAGGAGTTGGAAATCACCATTAGAGTGGCACCGAATGCGTTCAGCAGCAGGCCCAGTGTGAGATGGACCCACTTCTGGAAGCCGTCGTGGAGCGAATGCCAACTGTAGTAATAGATATAAAAAGAGACGCTCTCGCACACGAACAGAATGGCATACGCGACCATGCTCGGCCCGAAGACCTGCGACAGATACTTAAAGAAGTCGGGGTAGAACAGGAGCAGGAAGAAGGCCAGCACTCCTCCCGAAAGGGAGGTGAGCGAGAAAGCCGTGGTGCTGATGCGGATGAACTCGTACGCGATCTTGTCGTACCGCGGGTCCCGGGTGGCCATGCCGATACCCTCGATCACGAGGACGAACATCGGCACCGCCAGGACGAAGGCGGCAAAAAACAGGTGCAACTGAGCAATGATCCAGACCGACACCCGGTTATTGAACCCCTGATACCGGGGATAATCATCGGCCTTCAGTTTGGGAGCGGGGGAGGTCTTCGTGCGCGGCGCGGCCTTGTCCTTGGTCTCCGGAGCGGCAACTTTGGCCTCGGCAGAAGGGGTCTCACCACCCGCGTCCCCCTCCTTCGCCTTGCCCCACAGCTCCACCTTGACCGTTCCATAGACCGTCTTGAAGGTGGTAAATCGGTTGGCGGCCGATTCCTCCGGCGCGGCGGCTTCCGTTACCGCCGCTCCCTCTATTACACCGGTTCCTTCCTCACCGCCAGAAGAGCCACTGCTTTTTTCAGTCTTCGGCGAGCTCAGTCGAACCGCTTCAGACTCGGTCTCTTTCGCGGCTTCGGCCTTCCGAGGCTCCGGCTCGCTCCCGGGGACATTCGTCTCCTGAAGGGGGAAAAGGTTTGTTCCCACCTTCAACCCCTGGGCGCGCATCAGCGCAAAGTCCAGAGCGTAGAAGTAGACACCCCAGATGATTAAGGCGATGATCCAAACGCCTAAACGTCGCATCGACTCATACTCTGCGAGGCTATCTCGGCACAGATCCCTTTAAAGGAGTAACCAGCCGAAATAGATCAAGATCAGGATCAAGGATCCGAAGAACAGGAGCGGCCCGGCCCAGTCGTTCATATATTTTGAATCCCGCATGCTCCCCCGTGCGCCCGGCGCCGGCCCTACTTCTTTTTAGCGAAAGTCCGCTCGTAGGCGATCACATCCCAGCGATCCTGTTCGCTTAACTTGTCCTTCCACGCCTTCATGGGAGTGCCTTTGATCCCGTCACTCACAACCTTAAACAACTCTTCATCGGTTTTCTTGGTAATGGACTTTTCCGAGGCCGTGTCGGTGAAATCGCGCGGCTTTTTATCCAGCTCGTCAGCCGCCGGGCCCTTCCCATCGCCGTTTTCTCCATGGCACCGCATGCATTTCACCTTCGGATTGGCCCGGCCTTCGAAAATTTCCTTGCCCCGCACCGGGTCTCCCTTCGATGGACCGGCGGCATGGAGTGGCCCCGCCAGCAGCACAAGCGAACCGATCAAGACAATCATTGGACGTGACCCAAAGACCATTTCTCTCTCCTTAAATGGACGTTTTGGTATTCCTCAGTCTTCTGATGATCCACCATTCAGACGCCGCCAAGATCAGAGCCCCGAAGACAGGATATACATATACCATCCTTTGGGGGGGAGGCTCAAGGTATAAAAAGAACCAGGGAGAGATCGCCGTCTGGAGCCCGTGTTCGCCCTTTGTTCCGTCCCCCGCCGCAAAAGCCATCGGGATGAATCCGGTCTTAAACTGCAGATCATGTTCAACATCCGCGGTCGCTAAAGCCCTTTTGATCACGACCCGATGCTGTCCGTGCTCAAACTTGCCGCCGGCTTTCAGTTGCTGGCTCGATTCGGGCTGCACCTTTTCTTGAGCCGCCCCCGAGTAGTTGTACTCGATGGCCGTTCCGTTCGTCTTCCACTGCCAGAGGTTGACCGGATTGTCCTCATCACCCCTGAGGAAGTACGGCTTCCGAATGGCGGAGTCCTTAACCGGGAACTGAATTGCGACCCGATCGTCATGGGTCTCTTCGTCCGGGTCCTCATGACTTTCAGTCTGATCATCCCAGGCCAGGCGGAAGGCGATTTCATCGGCATTAAAGGCGACCCGGGCGCTGATCATATTGATCGCGGGGGTGAACAGCCTCGGCTCGGCGATCACCTGGCCGATTAAAGGATAGGAGGCTTCCACGACCGTGTCCCAACGAGGATCATCGGGATCGATCGGAATTTCGCCCTCCCAACGCGCCGCTTTCAGCGCGTCCTTCAGCGGCGGACGCTCCTCGCGGGCGATCGATCGCACGTAATTGACGATATGCCACCGATTTTCCTCGGAAATCTGCTCCTCGAAGGCGGGCATCACCCAGAGACCCCGACTGATTCGCGTGAAAATCTCCTCCGGAGCGGTACCCCGCCGGAATTCCCATCCTCGAGTAAGATTCCGAACTCTGCGCTTGATCTCCAAGGCGTCCGGCCCGTCGCCGCGGCCCTCATCGCCGTGGCACTTATTGCATTCATGCTCAAAGAAGAGCTTTCTGCCTTTTTCAACGCTTTCCTTCGATGGAGGGATGGGGTTTCCCATCTTCATCTTCCGATAACTTTCCGACTTGTCGGCAAACCTTGATGAAAAGGCCTTGATGTAGTGGACCACCTGTTTGATTTCTTTCTCGCTGAGCGTTCCTTGCCACGCCGGCATGCCGGTGCCGGGCAGTCCTTGAGTAACGGTGCGGATCAGGTCTTCATCCGTGGGGAGTTCCTCCTCAGCGGTCGAAGCATAGCGGTACTTGGCCTCCGTAAACGCGAGCGGGGGTGGATTAAAAAACTTAGCCGCCGCCCCCTGACCGTCACCCTCGATACCATGACAATGCGCGCACCGCTTGTTATAGATCCTCTTTCCCGGCTCGGAGTCATCGCCCGCCGCCTCATTTTTCTGCCGGCCCTTTTCCGGCTTGGCCGGCAGGGTGCTCGCCTCCCAGGTTCGTGGCGTATAACCCGTGTAATCATACAGAAACAGAACCACCTTCCACCGATCCTGTTCGTTCAACATGGCGGCCCATCGGGGCATCGCCGAGTCCCACGGCGTCGATTCTGAAGGCAGACCAGGCCCCCCCTCGCTGACGCGCCAGAAGACATAGGATTCTTGAAGCTGGGCGATCGTACCCGGATCCACAAAATTCGCCGGCTGGGGGTTCAGCCCCAGGGAAAATATCCCCTTCCCATCCAGGAGATCGCCATGACAGAACACACAGTTGGAAAAATAAATCCTTCTCCCTTCTTCGATGTACTCGGGCAGTTTATTCGGCTGACGGCGCAGCGGATTCACCAATCCCATGACTTCGGGCGGGGGCGCGGGGTGGATCACGCGCGAGCCGATCGGCGGTTCGAACCGAGGCGCCACGCGCTGATAGACCAGATGGCCGACATAAATCGGAACCATGACCAGCAGCAGCCATCGGACCAGCCGCCAGGCCCCCGCACGATGCGCGTCCCCTCGCAGAAAATCAACGATGGGGCCCTTAAACTCCTTAAGAACATCCTCATAAACCGAGACATAAATCGATAACCCGATCACGGTCAACGACATGTACATGGTGATGAGGCTCGAGGGCAGCGGCGGTGTAATGGCGAATTTCAGCAACAGATAGACCGCCGCCCAGACGATCGCCACCTGCCCTAATACGGGAAGGCGTTTCCATTTACCCTCGATCCTTTTGCGCGTGATGTCAGCTTCCACTTTGATCAGCTCCGGCAATGCTTTGACGAGCCGTCTGAGAAGCCCCCGAGTCATCGGTGTCGGCCACCAGCGCCCGGACCTCTTCGGGGCTAACCGTTACCTCGCCCCCGAGGGACTGAACAAACGCAATGACCGAAAGCAGTTCCGGCTCAGAAAGCCCGATGGGCGGCTTATTGATGTGCGGCATCGTCGCCGGAAACTTCTTCGGCGGACTCGTCGTATAATCAATATATATATATCGCTCCGGCTGCGTAAGCGATTCATAGATGAATTCGCGCGTCAGCTTCCCACCGATACCCTGAAGATCAGGGCAGCGGGGTGAGTGACTGGGTCCGATGGAATGGCACAGGGCGCACTGACCCTTTCCAAAAAAGATCTTCTGGCCGACCCGGACCAGTTCCCGCTGGGAAGGGATCCGGTCGAAATTGACAGACTCTTTCTCAGGAGGTAGGGAGGGCTGTTGCGGGATCTGATACGAAAGATAAGCGAAAGCCAGCAGGAAGCCACAGACGGCAGCCAAGACCTTTCGGAAATATCGCGGCCGCTCCGAAACCTGCGCCGTCGGCGTACTGAGTCTTTCGGGAAGGGAGACTAGCCATAAGATAAAGGGCGCAATGAAGAAGTACTGTGTGGAGAATCCTTTGTAACGTACCGTGTTGGTGGACCAGAAGATAAAGGCCACCATACAGAAGAACAGAAAGGTGCACAGCGACATGAGTACGGCAGCCGGTCCCAGGGCAGGCGTATAAGCATAGGGGGAGGTGTCCTGCAAAACCCCATAGATATGCCAGTGAACCCGCGAGGCGGAACGGGCGTAGCCCATCAGGGTCATGGTGAGGACCACAATTACGGCATTGAGGATCAGGGCATACTGGGCCCGTACCGGCATCCGGCCCCAGGTCATGACCCCCACCCTCTTGGCGCTTCGGAAGGACAGGAAGGTCAGGGTTGTCACCAACACTAAAACGGCCAGGACGGCCAGGACCTGTGAAACCGAGAGGGTGTAGATCCGGACCACCGCCGGAACAAAGTAGCCGTAGATCCCCGCCCAGATGACATACACCGCGGCCGCGGTAAAGATCGCCAACTGAGCCGCGCGGGCTCCCTTCGCCCATTTCACCGTTTCCTGTTTATCGGCGCGCCAGTACAAAAGGAAACTGATAAAGGTGGTGAGGATCATGAGGTTCACCACGGTCATCTTCGCCGACATCACCCCAAAGACGCCCAGAAGCGGGTGGTGGGCACCTCCCATCTCGCGGGCTTCCTGAAGGCTTGCCACGAGGCTGTGAGGAGTCATCCAGATCCCAAAGCCCACCAGGAGGGTAACCAGCATGGTCACGATGTATTTTTTGTACCGCTCCGAGCCGGCCGTTCGGTAAGCCAGGCCCAGCCAGAAATAGTAATTGGCGCCTAGGAAAAGGACCCCGATCAGAGCCGCTTGGAGAATAAACAGCCAGGAGAGAAATCCTCCCATTAAGGTAATCCCCATCTGCTGATTGTACCGGTAAATCTCCATCATCAGCCAGTAACCGGCAAAGGGCAACGGGAGCAGCCCAAAGATGCCGATGAAGTTCCCCACGTAACCCATCCAGTCATAGTGGCCCTTTTCTTCCTGTGTTTGTGCCCCGAGATACCGGATCGCGGCGTAAGCCCCGCAGACGAATCCCCCTAAGACCACATTCGCGATGAGTCGGTGGATATTTACCGGCCACCATGTCGGGTTGTTCACCGCGGCCCAGACCCGCTCCCAGGTTCCCATCGTTTCCGTCAAGACCACCGGGCTGGCCTGGAAAGTGGCCCAGGTGTTCGGCACGATCATGATGAGAAACCCGAAGATGTTGAGTAGAAAGCCCACGAACAGGTGGAGAACCTTGCGCCTCCGCATGGTCTCCCACTTAGACCAGTACAGGTAAAGTGCGGCGGCCTCTCCAACGAAAAGCAGCAGATAGAGATAGTAGGTGGGAAGAAAAATATCCGTCAGGTAATTCCAGACGTTCGGATAGAGGACGCGGAGGGAAAAAAGCAGGATGATCCCTAGAGTGGCGGTCATTTCAAAACAGGCCACGATCAGTTTCGTAAACTCCTTTGCCAGGTGGTCGTATCGGAGATCCCCCGTCCTGACGCCGATCAGCTCACACATCCAGGCAAAGATCGGCACTCCCAACACGAATCCGCCAAACAATAGGTGGACCTGAGCGATCACCCAGATGAGATTACGGCTGCTGATCCAGGTCGTATCACGGTAATCCACAGGGGGAGCGGTCTGGGCAAGAAGGGAGACCGAAGGCATCAAGAGGAGGGTTATGAAAAGGAGCCCTGCTCCTATGAAGGGTTGTCGGATCGAATTTCTCAAGGTCACGCAAAGCCCCGTTTAGACCTTAATAAGGCCAAAGATCCGCTTTACAGAACATGACCGTTTCTATTAATGAACGACCTGTTCAATCAGTTTCAATAATAAGTCGGGATAAATCCCCAGGATCACAGAGATCACGGCGCATAAGAACAAGGGAATAACAATAAAATAGGTGGGTTCCCGGACGGGTTGCGGTCCCTCTTGTCGGCTCCCCTCGCCGTGTGTTCGGCCCCCGGCCTCCTCTTGATTGTGTCCGCCTTCCTCATGTTGACCCCTTTCGCGATAAACCTCTGCCTCTCTTGGGACCTGGAAAAAGGCCTTGTAGACTATGGGCAGTAAATAGCCGGCACTTAATAGGGTGCTGACCCACAACATATAAAAAATCGGGCTCTGATTCGCCTCCGTGGCCCCGGTCGTCAGATAATGCTTGGTCACATATCCGGCCGTGGGCGGGATGCCGATGATGCTCAGCGCACCGATCGAAAATGCCGCCATGGTCCACGGCATCTTTCGTCCGATTCCGCTCATCTGAGAGATATGGGTCTTATGCGACGCCACATAAATCGACCCGGCGCAGAAAAAGAGGACGATCTTTGAAAAAGCATGATTTGCCAAGTGCATCATCCCGCCGGCCATGCCGCTGGGAGTCAAGAGGGCCCCCCCTAAAACCATGTAAGAGAGCTGACTGATCGTAGAGTAGGCCAACCGCGCTTTAAGGTTATCCCTCGTCAAGGCATAGAGCGAGGCCGTGATAATGGTGAAGGAAACGATGAGGGCCGTCACAAAACTCAGGTTCAACGACTTCATCAACTCCACGCCATAAATATTAAAAATGACCCGGAGAACACAGAATGCTCCGGCATTCACGACCGCAACCGCGTGAAGCAGCGCGCTCACCGGCGTGGGAGCGACCATGGCGGCGGGCAGCCAGGAATGGAAAGGCATCATTGCCACCTTGGCAATTCCGGCTAAAAATAGAAAATAGGCGATGACCATAACGGTTCGGTTTGCATCCAGGGGGAAGACGCCGTCGGGTTTGAAATCCAAAGTATTGGAAAGATTGTAGGTCAAAAACATCGCGGTAAGAAAGAAGGCTTTCGTCGTGGCCAAGAGATAAAAGAGATACTTGTTCCCGGCCGCATACGCCTCTTCGGTCTCATTATGGGCCACTAAGGGATAGGTGACGAAGGTGATCATCTCGTAAAAGAGGAAAAGAGTTACCAAATTGGCCGAAAAGGCCACCCCGACGGTGGCCGATAGGGTGAGCGCAAAACAGGTATAGTAGCGGGTCTGGGCATGCATCTTGAGGGAACGCATGTAACCGATCGAGTAAACGGTGGTCAGGATCCACAAAAAAGAGGCGGTGGTTGCAAACAAAAGCCCCAAGGCATCCACCCGTAACTCAATGGAAACCCCGGGCATAAAAGAAAGGAGGGTATAGTGATATGTCTTTCCGGCAAGGACTTCGGGTATCATCGTGGCGACGACGAGAAACTTTAAGATTGCCGTTCCCAGAGAACATCCCTCTCGAATATTCGGAGCCTTGCGGGTCGCAATGATCAGCGCAGCCCCCAGTAAAGAAACGGCCACGGCTATCAAGGGTTTGACCGATTCAATTTCCATGGTTGTCATCGGATTCCCGGAAATCCAGGAGCCTCATCATCGTCTATTTGAACAATAAGGTTCAAACCAGAATCTCCAACACCCCGACATTTGTTAAGATCTGCTCCGCCCGGCTGATCGGCTATCCGGGTGACAAGATTACTACTTCGGGTTCGCCTTGGGTTCTTCGGGAGGGATTTTTTTTGCCTCGGTCGGTTCCCCTCCGGGGTCGCCCTTCTTCCCGGCCGGACTGCCGCTCTTGGACTTGGCCGTACCTTTGGTCTTCCCCTGTTTATCCGTTTCCTCAAGAGCGTCCAGGGCCTCGGTCGCCTTTTTCAATATCATCTCGGATTT
This sequence comes from uncultured Nitrospirota bacterium, assembly GCA_964372835.1. GTDB lineage: Bacteria > Nitrospirota > Nitrospiria > JACQBZ01 > JACQBZ01 > CAYJTJ01. Next base: position 11,945 of record CAYJTJ010000014.1, on the reverse strand, counting down.
CAAGATCCGTTCCTCGGATGAAAGCATCTCAAGCTTGGAATTCTTTTCCTCCTCCTCCCGATGATGGACGGGCAGAAAAACCCAGAAGGTCAAGGCGGACAGGAGACAGATGGCGGAAAAACCTGCGAAGAACAGGCCCTGATCTTTCGGCACGTTCATGCTTCCTCTATTCGCGGAACTGGATGGCTCGGATCGTCAGAACCACAATGGAGATTATGACCACGACCCATGCCGAAAGGGCGAACGGGCGCTTGAATGGATTCCGTTCGGGGTTGCGATCGATGAACGGCAGCGCCGCCAGGAGAAGCAGGAAAAGGGTGGGAAGCACAATCGCACCGAGAAACTCCCCAAACTCGCCCTTAAAGAGAAAAGAGAGGGCCGGATCCCTCAAGAGCTGAAACAGAAATAGGAAGTACCACTCGGGCTCGGGATCCAGATCCGATGCGGCAGGGTTCGCCTCCTCCAAAAGCTCGTGGGGGGAATAAATCGCCAGCGCGCTCACGGCCAAGAAGATCACGGCGGCAAACACGATATCTTTGAATACGGTGCCGGGGAAGAAATAGTCCATCTTCTTCCGAAGCTCTTCCTTCGTTCCCTTAAACGGACCGGCCGGGCCGGCCTTGCGGAAGAAGAAGATATGAATCCCGGCCATCGCCATCAGGGCCAAGGGAAGAATCATCACGTGAATCACGAAAAATCGGCTCAGCGTTTGCGCTCCCGGCACCGCGCCGCCTCTCATGAATCGGCCCAGTACGTCGCCGATGATCGGGGCCTTGTCCATGATTTCCACCCCGACGGTCGTCCCCCAGTAGGATCGCTGATCCCACGGAAGCAGATAACCCGTAAAGCCGAACCCAAGAACGATCAGGAAGAGAACCAACCCGGCCAGCCAGACCATCTCCCTCGGCTTCTTATAGGCCCCCCAGAGGAAGACCTGGGACATATGAATCGCCATGATCACGACCATGGCGGACGCTCCCCAGAGGTGATAGCTCAGGATAAACCAGCCGTATTCCACATTCTCGAGGATGTATTTCGTGCTCGCGTAGGCGTGATCCACGGTCGGGGCATAATAGAACATCAAAAGGATGCCGGTGATCAGTTGCATGCTGAAGGTAAAAAGCAGGCCGAATCCGAACGCGTAGGCAAACCGCGAGCCGCCCGGGACCGGCTCGTTCAACAGCTTGGCCTGCAGGCCTTTAAGATCGATTCTCTCGTCGATCCAGTTGTATATTTTATCGAGCATACTACGCGATTCGGATTTGATCCTCTTTTCCCGCCTTAAACTCCATGTCGATGATCTCGATCTCGCCGCGACCGTTGACTCGAGACGGGAGGATATCCAGGGGCCGCGGGGAGGGTCCGTCCAACACCGCTCCCGTGAGTGCAAAGGCCGTCAGGTGGCATGGGCAGATGAAGGCCTGTCCGAACCGGCGGTGCTTCCTCAACCGGTAGGCGCAGCCTAGGTGGGGGCACTTTCCGGAGAAAACCACGATGGGCTCGTCGTGCTTATTGACCCAGAGCAGATTGCCCTGTTTGTCTTTGAAATCCAGATCCTTGTTGTTGTAGATCTTTTCGAGCGCTTCCGGTGAGGCCTTCATCGCCCAGTGTGATTTCGTAAAGGTTCGTTCAAGGAATCCCTCCTGAACATCCTTTTCAAATTTGACCAGTTTCGGGAAGTCGATCTCACGAACCTGGTCGGCTTTTCCAAATTTCAGCCAGGAGTTGTCGAGCGGCCGATACATGGGGTGGAGGATGTAACGGAGGATGGGGTAGACCATCGGGAGCGCGATGGCGGCCCCGATTACATGGGTGAAGCGCTGAAGGAAGGTCCGTCGTTCGATGTCCTTCTCGATCTCCGGAATGGGGACCAATGTCTCGCCGGGGACCACATCGAGACGGCGTTCGAGCTGGGCGATCTCGACCTCCTTGACCTCCACAAAATCGTCCCTCCGAAAGAGCTCGAAGCTGTAAAACGCCTCGGACGGGCATCTCAGCCGGGCACCGTCCTCGGTCACGGATTCCAGGTGCTCGTCCGTCGCGACCAACCGCTCCTTCCCATCGGCGCGGACGACCAGGTGGCTGATCTCCTTCGTCACGGGGTCCACGATCACCCGCGAGATCTCCCCCACCACGCGGTCCGTGCAACTGACCTTCGCTTTGATCTTAGGCTGCATATCCCCTGTCCTGTTATTTAACCGCGTATCCGGGCGGAAAGACGGGTTTGGGGGTATCGACGGATGCATCTTTCAGAGTCATGAGATAGGAAACCAGCGCCTCAAGTTCCGGCTCGCTCATTACATCCGGATAATTATCCGGCATCTTGTCCTTCTTCCGCTCCTCGTACCCATCGGCGTACCAGGCCTTTGGGTTAAAGATCTTATCCTTGAGCTGGGCCGCGGTCACCAGGTTCCCCATATTATCCAGCTTCGGACCCCGCTTTTTCCCGCCCTGACCCCCAATCTTGTGACAGTTGTAGCATTCATGGTCCTGGTAGACGAGCTTCCCCCGACCCACGACGTCGGCCGGATCTAAAGAAGACAGATCGGGACCCCTCGAGAGCTTCACGTTATCAATCTGGAATTCTCCGAGATCAAGGCCCCGGCCTGCCGCCTGGAGCTGGTTTAACCGGGCCAGGATTTCATCCGCCTTGGCCGAGAGATCCTTCGCCCTCTTTTCCAGCGAGGGCGCGGCTGCGATCTCGTCCCGGAACATCTTCGTCTTTCTGCCGATCCCGGCCTCTTCATTTGCGCGGCTGAACTGCGGCCACAAATGCCCCACCGTATAAACCAGGGCGACCACGGCCAGGAAGAAAATTCCGAAGTATATCCCGGCCTTGGGACCGGTTACTTCTTTCGGGAGAGGAACGTCCAAGAGAATAAAAATGGCGGTTCCAAGGAAGACATAAAAGACGAACATCATCCGGAAGACGTCCGGAAACCCTAGCACGCCGGTCATGACCCAGGCCATCGGGGCCAGGATGACCAGGACCGTCAGCTTCCACTGAAGAATTTTCCGCCAGTTCGGCTTAGCCTCCATCGAACTCATCCCTTGGATTTGTCCTCCCCGGCCTTCAGCGTCAGCCAGATCGCCAGGCTTACGATGATATAAAAGACGACGGTCAGAATCGTGGTCACGACCGAGGTATGCGCCAGGGAGGGGGTGTAATTCTCGGAGGTGAGATCCGGTATGACGTTGTAGATATGCCAGTACTTCCGAATCCCCGAACGAACCACGCCCATCAGGCCCATCGTCCAGGTGGCGCAGAAGGCCAAGAGCACGAGGAGCAGCTGGGCCGTGAACCCGATCTTTCCCCACTTGATCGTCCCGACCGTGATCGCGCGCATGTATAGAATGTAGGCGATCAGGATCATGAGGACCATCAGGGCCGCCGCCGTGTTCTTCGCGGGCATTAAGGCGAGAAAGTCCCACTGGTCGGGAAGGGCCAGCAGCGCATAATTTTCATCGGTCAATTCCGAGACTGAACCCACGAATGCATGCGGCGTCATCCAAATAGCGTTCCCTATCACCAGCACCAGGAAGGCGGACTTCATCACACCGCGGATGTTTCTGAGGGTGAATTGATCCAGCCACACGATCCCCCGCGCGATCAGCCAAAAAGGCGATATGAATACGCCCCCTTTTACCGGTCGGCCGGGCTCAGCCGAACGATACGCTCGGGCGACACTCCTGATAAAAAGGATGATGGGGATGCCCCAGAGCAGGATCAGGAAGTGGGTCGTCCCTTCCAGCGGTTCCATGGATAAGAGATAGAAATGGACCCCGAGGATCGAACCGATCACCAGCAACATCCACAGAATCGCCCCCCCGACCTTGCGATTGTAGAGATGTCCCAGTCCGGGAATGATGGCCGAGAGGACGGCCGAAATCACCGGCCGGTTGACGGTGCGACTCTTCTGTTCGGGAATCGTCATTCTCTGGATGCTGAGCCACATATAGAAGGCGCTGCCCAGAAAAATCGTTCCGATCATCAGCCCCTGCATTTCCCAGAACATCGAAAGCTGGTCGGCCATCATGTAAGGGCCGAGCGCCGCGTCATACTCGTAAAACGAGGAGGTATGGATATAACCGATCAGCGGGAAAAACATCATACTGCCCACGCCGAAGAAATTACCCACGAATCCCATCCAGTCATAGTGCGCCCGCTCCTCCTCGTTCCGGGCCCAGATGTATTTATAGGCCCCGATCAGTCCGACCACGAAACCCCCGAAGACCGCGTTCCCGATCAGCCGGTGAAAATTCATCGTGATCCAACTGTAGTTGTTGGTCTTATCCCACAGCGTGGCGACATTCTCGACATATTCCCGGATCCCCATCTCGAGGCCCTCCGGCGCCTTGACCGGCGTGTTCATAAACGAGGTGAGCGCGTTACCCACGACCAGGATTCCGATCCCCAGGGTATTGAGAACGACCCCGAGAGCCAGATGACGGCCCTTCTTTTCACCCTTGAGCAGGTCCCAGGTGTACCAGTAGACGTAAAGGACCAAGGTCTCCGTGATAAACAAGAGCGGATAGGCAATCGCCACGAGGCCGAACATGTGATTAAAGAACCAAGAGGAGAGTTCGGGGTAAAGCGTGACCATCGTGAACAGAAAGAATCCGCCCGTGACGGCGGCCATGCTGTACATGACCATGCAAACCTTGGTGATGTCCTTGGCCAGTCGGTCGTACCGCGCATCCCCCGAACGATACCCAATCCACTCCGAGACCAAAACGAAAAGTGGGGCCCCAAGAATGAAGGCCGCGAACAAAATATGAATCTGCGCGGCCACCCAGACCGCCGTCCGGTTACCGATGAGAGGAAAAACGATCGGCTCGGTCGCGGGGATCTGGGCCGATGCGGCCGTCGCCGTCAAGAGGGTCCCGGCCACAAGGGTTGTCCAGACAAGGAACCTTCGCATCATTTTTCCGCCTTCGGCGTAAAGGGCTTAAAATCGTCGTGGACCGCCGGCTGTCGGTTATGGCTGAAGGTATGCAAATAGGCGATCGCCTTCCATCGTTCCTCTTCGGTCAGTTTGGATTTCCAGGACTTCATCTTCGTCCTCGGAACACCCTCCGAGACGCGCCAGAACATAAAGCTGTCCGAATATTCTGCAATTCGCTCGGCCACGCGGAAGTCTCGCGCACCGCGTTTCTTGGGTTTACCTTCCGTCCCGTGACAGCTGGCACAGTTCACGTCAATGTCTTTCTTCCCCTCGTAGATCTCCTTGCCTTCTTCGATAATCTTGGGATCGGTCCACCATCCCTCCGGCATATGCTTATCGGCGTACGCGGCCGGCACCGTCGGCGGCGGGCCCGTCGAGGCTTCGCCCCCGCAGGCCGTTAGCCCCATCCCGACGGCCACGAGACTGACCCACATGAAAATCCGATTTTCCGAAACCCAGTCCGATTTCTTCATCCTATTCCCCTTCCCGTTCATTTAGAATAACCCGGATAAAAAAACGCTTTCATCCCCCGCCGAACTACGCGAGGTGAAAGCGTTGTCATCAATCAAAACTTTTCCATCGCTTCCTGACGTGTGCCCTCAATGCCGGACCCTACCGTCCCTTCTTGCGCCCCTTCGGCGATACCGACCCCTTCCGTTGGTACCGCCGAAATAGAACGAAACCGGCAACCGCCCCCACCGCCAGAATCAAGCCCATCACCAGACCGGTTCTCGTCCGGCTCTGCGGGGGAGGGGCGGCCTCCGCCGGGCCGAAATCAACCCGGACTTTTCGATCGGTCCGAACGTCGTTCGGATCAAACTCGGCCCGGATCGATTTCCGCTGATCCAGGGCCGTCACGATGATTTCATCACCGACATCCGTGCTGTGGAGGTGCAGGAGCGCCTCGTAATCACCGCGGCGGTCGGTGAAGGCCGTCATCCCCTCATTGAGCCTGGGATCCACCACGATGACCTTGGCGTCCGGAATCGGGCTACCCTGGGCATCGCGGACCGTGCCGAAGACGATAAAACGGTGGTCCACCTCGTGCGTGGCAAACACCGGAGGCACGATCAGGAGAAGAGCGATGGTGACCCCTAGCGCCCCTCCCGCGTGAAAAAGACCCGTCATCCCCCTACGGCCCCGTCTCTTTCGGACGGTTAATCAGCGGGGTGAGCAGATCGCGCATCGAGACTAATCCGATCACGTGACCGGCGTCCGTCACCGCCAGGTGTCGGATTCCGTTCTCGATCATCTGCTCTCCGGCCTTCCCAATCTCGCAGCCGGCCTCGACCGTCATGAGGGGGTAGCTCATCACCTGATCCACGCGGGTAGTCTGGGCACTCATCCCTGCAGCCACAACTTTGTGAACAATATCCGTCTCGGTAACAATACCGATGATCTCGTTGTTCTCTTTAACAAGAAGGCTGCCGATGCCGTCCCGCTTCATGGCATCGGCGGCGGCCTGTATCGTAGTGGATTTGAAAACCGTAAACACATTGCTGGCCATAATCTCTCGTACCGTGACCATCGATGCGATACGCTTTTCCAGGCGCGCTCATTATTATTTCGTAAGACAAGCCGCCGTCTAAATTCGGTGTGATTTCCGGACTTGAGGGCCGTATTGTTAACACAAAACAAAACGGTTGTCAAATATTTTCTATCCCTCGCGGGGCCCTCGTTGACAAAGCGGCTCGGCCCGTTTAGAATGCCTCCTAAGCCAATGTTTCCCCGACCGTTTTACGGCGCCGCAGATCCGGTAAAACGGGGGCCCCGGAGACACGGAGTCCCATGAAGAAAATCGGTATTATCGCCAAACCCCAGAGCGGGCCGGTCGCCCAAAAAGTCTTGGCCGAACTCCTGCCCTGGTTGGCCGACCGGGGGAAAGAGGCCGTGCTTGACGCGGACACCGCCAAGGCGGCCGGGATGACCTCCGCCCACCAGAAATCGAAAATCCCGGACTTGGCCGAGATGATCATTGTTCTGGGAGGCGATGGAACTCTTCTGAGCGTGGCGAGGCTGGTCGAGGGAAAAGGCATTCCCATCCTCGGGGTGAACCTGGGCGGGCTGGGCTTCCTGACAGAGGTCACAACGGTTGAACTCCTTCCGGCCCTTGAGAAGATTTTCAAAGGGGACTGCGTCATGGACGAACGGCTGATGCTCAAGTCCCTCATTCATCGGAAGGGAGAACGGGTGGCTCAATCGGTGGTCTTAAACGACGTGGTCATCAGCAAGGGCACGCTGGCCCGGATGATCAATCTGGAGATTCACGTGAACAAGCAGTTCGTCACCTCGCTCCGTGGCGACGGATTGATCGTGTCCACCCCGACCGGTTCCACGGCCTACTCGTTGTCGGCGGGGGGGCCCATCATCTACCCCTCCGCGGAGGCCGTGGCCCTGACCCCGATCAGCCCCCACATGTTGACCAACCGGCCGATCGTCCTGCCCAATCATGTTCGCGTGGAGGTTATTCTGAGGACAAAGGACGAGGGAACGGCCGTGACGTTCGACGGCCAGGTCGGGTTCTCCCTAAGACACGAGGACGTGGTCGAGATCTGGGCGGCCGAAACCAAAACGCGTCTGATCCGATCGCCCCAGCGGAACTATTTCGAGGTCCTCCGGGAGAAGCTGAAATGGGGTGACGCCTAGGACCTCAAGATCGCCCTCGTGAAGATGCCCGAAAAAGTCCGCCGTTACGAAGAAATCGTTCGAGCCGTAGACCGGGCCGCCCGAGCCCTCCCCTCCCTCGAGGTCGTTGAGTTGGGGGTCGTTTCCGCGGCCTCCGAGCGATATCCATTTTACCGGCTGACCCTCCCCGCCCAAGCCGGATCAGCGGCCGGGGTCCCCCGGGTCTATCTTTCCGGAGGAATCCACGGCGATGAACCGGGAGGCGTCTGGGCCGTGCTAGAGTTTCTGAATCGCTTCCCGACGCTTCCCGAGCCGTATCGCCGTATCGAATACCTGATACTCCCCTGCACGAACCCGTTCGGTTATGAGCATAACACGCGAACTAACGCCGACGGGCTCGACCTGAACCGCCAGTTCCGGGCCACCGCCCCGCCGATCGAGGTGGAGCTGGTCAAGCGGGCGGTCGGCCCAACACCGTTTCTCCTGGCCATGGAATTCCACGAGGATGTGGACACCCCCGGATTCTACGTCTACGAGTTGGTCCAGAAGGGTTTCCCCGGGATGGGCCGGAAGATGCTGTCGCGCATCGGCGGCCGATACCCCGTCAACCGCCATTCCCTGATCGAGGGCCTGCCGGCCGAGGATGGACTGATCCGTCCCGCGGGCGCAGACGGGAATCTCACCCGATGGATTAAGGAGAGGGAGGAGTGGCCCCAGGCGTTCTATCACTTCTCGAACGGCAGCCGTTACTGCTTTACGACCGAGACGCCCATCTTTCTTAAACGCGAGGAGCGCTCCGAGATCCACCTCCTTGCGCTGGAGGTGGGCCTCCAATCGCTATGGGAACCCTGAGAGAGGCCCCCGCGGCCAAATTATTCGTGGGCATGCTCTCCGCCGACGAGACGCTTTTCGAGCAGGCCTTAAATCGGATGGTCGAACGTTACGGCCCCGTCGACCTCAAGAGTTCCGCTTGTCTCTGGAACCATACCCGTTACTATGAAGAGGAGCTCGGGCCGGATCTCAAGCGACAATTTCTTTTTTTCCAACGGCCGATCCCGCCCGAGGCGATTTCCGACGCGAAGCGTTTCACCCATGAGCTTGAAGTCCGGTGGTCGAGATCGACCGATCGAGGTCCTTGCCGCCGGATTAACCTCGACCCCGGTTACCTGGATTCCTCCAAACTCGTCCTGGCCACGACCAAGGATTACGCGCACCGGATCTATCTTCGCGACGGAATTTACGCCGAGGTGACGCTCGTATACCGGGACAAAAGCTTCCGTCCCCTGCCGCACACCTATCCCGATTTCCGCTCGGAAGAGTCCATCGCGTTGTTCAACCGGGCCCGGGGTTTGATCACTCGGGCCGGGTCACTTGATCCCTGACCGGACGGCCTCCTCGTTGGGGGGATGGCGGGCCGGTCTGGAACCAGGGTTTGATCGTAAACGGGATGAGGGTCGACTGAAATTGGGCGGGGACAACGTCGGTGGTACACGGATCGCCCTGGCAGATGATTCCCCGGGCCTCGTAGGAACCCGGTCCGGACGAACCTCCGTTATCATCCTTCTGGTCCCAATTTACCGAGTATAATTTCGTCTCGTTGGGCAGAAACGGCTCTGATGTGACGCCGGGAAAGTCTTTCCCCACGGACCAGTGCCAGAGCGGCGGATCATCGCCCTGTCGCTTCACAACAAACTCATATTTTTGGGACGTTGGGAAGGTAAGCGTCCGGGAGGATTTGCTCTGATTCGTGATCTGCAGGATGGGCTTGATAATTTCGTCTTGCTGAAATGAATCCGCCGGAAGATTGCCCGCGTTCCACAACTCGAACTTGATGACAAAGAGATCCTCCAGGACTTCTCCGTTACAGCCCGAGCCCGCCAAGGCCAGGAACAGCCCGAGAATCGCCCCGGCCGATTTAAGGATTGATCCACCGAAGGTCGTCGGTTCACTCGTTCTCAGCATCGGGCCTGTCCCTGGAACCGAATTCTTCGAGCCCCATCCCGACATGGGCCATCCCTCATCGAAGATGCCTCCCCCCGTCGACCCGAATGCATTCCCCCGTGATGAAATCGGCCTCGATGAGGAAGAGAACGGCCTTGGCGATCTCCTCGGCGCCGCCCCATCGGCTGAGCGGCGTTTCGCGGAGCACCTCCCGGTTTTCCCGCCCCGTCATCCCGGCCGGTTGAAGGATCGGGCCGGGTGCGATCGCATTCACGAGGACTCGGGGCGCCAGTTCAAGCGCCAGTGCCTCGGTCAGTCCGATCATTCCGGTTTTCGAAACATAATACGGGAGAAAACCCTTGTACCGCGGCCGTCCGCTGGCCGAGACCCAGTCCGAGATATTGATGATCCTCCCCTGCCCGCGACGTTTCAAGAGGGGCGCGGCCAGAAGAGAAAGGAGATAGGCGCTCTTGAGGTTGGCCTCCATGTTGGCCCGCCACGGGCGTGAACCGAGCGACTCGAGCGGGGTCCGATGATAGATCGAGGCCATATTGATCAGGATATCCAATCTCCCGAAAGACTTCTTAACGGTGGAAATGACGCGGCGGAGGTCGGCCTCCCGGGTGAGATCCGCCTTTACGATCGCGCCCCGCGCCCCCTGCCGTCGGACCCGCCGGATCGCTTCCTCCGCGCTGCCCTTCGAGCGGCGATAGGTCACGGCCACGTCCGCGCCGCGTCGGGCGAGTGCCTCCGCGACCGCCCCTCCGATTCGAGCCCCGCCCGTGATGAGGGCCGTTTTTCCCTCGGCGTCCATCCGGATCCCCCGTTATTCCATCGATCGTTTCGACATCCCCCGACACAATACCCGCGCCCCCGGCCGGAGTCAAGGAAAAGCCCGCTCATCCCACCCGGGGCCTTTCCTTCGGCCCACCTGAAAATGGGGAACATGACACGGCATTGGCCCGGTACGGGGGGTGGCCCCGGCCTCGACGGGGAGACTCCAAATCAGGCCGGCAGACGCGCTTCGACGAATTTCGCGATTTTCTGGGCCGAGCGGATGGCCCGCTGAGGAATTCGGCGCGGGATTTTCAGTGCATCCATGACGGGGTAATTCATCTCGATATAGAACGGATTGAGGTAGAGCCCATCGGGCAAAAGGGCGCGGAAAAATCGATCCTCCCGCGTGCAGAGAAGAATCAGGTATTCCACGTCATGGACGCGCAGGAGTCCCCGTCCATGAGAGATGAGGAACGCCTTCAGCGCCTTCTCGGCCGCCTGGTGGGAGTGGTAGCAGGCCAGACCCAGGAGGTCGGGGTTGCGGGTCATGAGGACGGCCGCCCTAAGGTTTAGCAGGGCCACGGCGAGCCACTGACTCGCCACCGTCTTCGAAGAGGAGGATCCCATTTTTCAAGACCTCATTGATAAAGGGGTCGGAAAGCGCAAGGCGATCCGAAATCTCGTCAGGGGTCAGGACGATCACGTCCATGGGGTGGTTCTTTCCGGGACTGAGGAGACGGTAAACCTCCCAGGCCCGCTCGAGTCGATTTCGGGAAGTCGGTTTGATGATGAGGAGATCGATATCACTCTCCTCCCGAAAATCGCCATTGACCCAGGATCCGAATAGAATAATTTTATGGGGGCGGTAGTCCTTAATCAGGATGGAGAGGACGCGTCCGAGGCGGGTTTTTATTTCCTGGTGAGGGTCACCGGTCATGGGCCTCGTGCGTGAAGGAACCGTCATGGGTGTTCCACCAAGTCAGGTGATTGGGACTGTTGACACGGCGTGCCCCCTATGCTACAAAAAGGTCTTCGTGAAGGGCGATTAGCTCAGTGGTAGAGCGCTTGCTTCACACGCAAGAGGTCGGTGGTTCAATCCCACCATCGCCTACCACAACCGACCCGGGCTTCCTTTACTCCAACGGTTTATCGAGGGGCGATCAGGCCTCCCGCATCTTTTCTTCGGCCTCCTGCCGAGTCTTGCACTCGATGCAAAGCGTCGTGACCGGCCGCGCCTCAAGCCGTTTCAGCGAGATTTCACTCCCGCAACTCTCACAGATCCCAAACGTTCCCTGGCTAATTCGCTCCAGGGCCTCGTCGATTTTTTTCATGAGCTTTTGCTCGCGTTCCCGAAGGCGGAGCACAAAGTTCTGGTCGGTTTCGGCCGACGCCTGATCCGTCATATCCGGATAATTCTCCGTTCCCGGATTGAGTCCCGAGGTGATGATCTCTCCGGCCTCGGCCAGCAGGAGGGCCTTTTGACGCTCCAGGTCTTTCTTGATTGGGTCGTACTTTCCCTCTCGGGGTTCTCGATCTTTTTTGGATTTCCGCGCTTTATCGGGCATGTAACACCTCACCGACTCCAACATGAATTGGAGCTAAATAAGGTTGAGAATATATCAGAAAGGATTTTTGGAGTCAACAAGAATATAAACG
>CAYJTJ010000013.1:4694-26730 GCA_964372835.1 uncultured Nitrospirota bacterium | reverse complement strand
ACGATCACTCGCCCTGCCCGCGCGGGTCCCCCTCCGAGCCGGCCGCCGAAAGCGGGCTGTAATCGGCGTCTACCTCGTAGGCCTGACGGAAAATCTCCGCGGCCTTCTTCATGTCTTTTAGTTGGTAATACGAGTATCCGATGAAATAGTAGGCATTTGGATTTCCGGGGTCGATCCTCGTGGCCGCGTCAAACTCTTTAATGGCGCCCTCGTAATCCTTATTAAAGTAGAGATTCAGGCCGGCGTTGAAGCGTTCTCGGGCCGCCTGAGTATCGAACAGGTCCTCCGCCGAGGCGATGCCGACCACCCCGAGGAGGATCAGCGAAAGTGCCCATATCCATCGAGCCATAGTGGTTCTCCCTTCCGTTACTCGGTCGCGCGCGACCCGTCTCCCAAGGGCCTGAATTTGATATCGACTTGGGCGGCCGACCGAAGATCCTTCAACCATTTCTCGTACAATTCGGCCGCCCTCTCACGAAAGAGGGCCGCCTGAATCTCTCCCTTGATTTCATCAAATGGGCGGGGTTGAGAAGGCCGGAGTTCTTCCAGCCGAAAGATGTGATATCCCGCCGAGGTTCGAACCGGCCCGCTGATCTCCCCCGGTTGAAGCGGTTCGATGGCCCCGCGAACCTCCGGTCGCATCTGATCGAGGCTGAGGTTTCCCAGATCGCCTCCGACCTTGGACTCGGGCCCGCTGGAATACCTCCGGGCCATATCCTGGAAATCGGCGCCCGAGCGCAGTTGGCTGATCACCGCCTCCGCCGCCTGTTGGACGGTATCGGCCCGGTCCGGGCTGGGGACGGGGAGCAAAATCTGACGCAGGTGGTATTCCTTCGGGGCGACCCTGCGGTCCAATTGTTCCTGATAATACGCCCTCACCTCCTCATCGCTCAGCACGACCCCCGCTCGCACCTCGCGATTGATCAGTTTGAGGATTGTGATCTGATCCCTCAATACCTCTTTGTAGGAGGCAAGGTCGAAGCGATCTTCCCGGAGGAGGCTGTCCAGGGCCGCATCCGATGTAATACCGTTCTTCTGCTTAACATCATCCAACGCCCTCTGAATTTCATCGGATCCAACGGTGATTCCGCGTTTACGAGCCAGTTGCATCTGGAGTTTTGTATCGATCAATTGGGCCAGGATTCCGCCTTCCCCCTGATCCGCATAGGGGACCTTAAGGTCGGGAAGAGGTCCGAGGAGACCCATCTTGGCCTGTTGAGCGGCCGATCGAAGATCCGACGAGGTGATGATCTCCCCATTGACCACGGCGATGATTTGGTCGACCGTGGCACCCTCCGTTCCCGCAGGGACCAGGAGACTTCCCCCGGTGAAAAGGACGGCCGCGGCGATGGCCATGCGCCTATTCATTCGGGCCCTCCGGGCCGAGATCGGTTGCCTCGACCGGCTGGTAGAGGATTTGGTTGTTTACCGTGATCCGCGACTTTTTCTTCAGCGAGGCCACCCAGGCCTTGAACAGGAGTTCACGCCTTTCTTGAATGAGCACCGACCGAATTCTTTCGGCGGCCTCTTCCGGGGTCATCGTTTTGGCGGGTCGTTTTTCCTCTATACTGAAAATGTGGTAGCCGTAGGAAGTCTTGACGATCGGGCTGATCTTCCCGGGCGCCAGGCCGAAAACGATGTCAAACTCCTCGGGCATCTGTCCCTTTCCAAAGAAACCGAGGTCTCCACCCTGGTCTTTGTCCGGGCTGAGGGAGTGAGCGCTCGCCAGGGCCGCGAAGTCTTCTCCGTCCAGAATTCGGGCGAGAAGCTCGCGGGCCTTGTCCTCGCCCGCCACGACGATCTGGCGGGCCCGGACGACTTCCGGCAGGACGAATTCGCGCGGATGGTCCCCATAATACGACTGGATCTCATCCGGCTGGATCTCGACGGAATCGGGGACGTGATTTCGTATCACCTTCTGGGTCAAAAGTTCCCGGCGGAGCCGGTCCTGCCAATCCTCCCGGGTCATCTGACGGCTTTTCAGTAGCGCCTCGAATTCTCCCTGGGCATAATCCGTCATGATTCGGTCGGTGGCCTGCCGGAGCTCCTCCGGCGTGACCCCTAAATTCTCCCGACGGGCCTCGGCCAGGAAGAGACGTTGCTCGATCAGCTGATCGAGGATGCTGCGTTTGAGTTCCTTCACCGGCTCCGAGTCCTCGTCCATCGGGCCGGAAATCTGGGCCTCCAGGAGGGCGGACCGAAATTCCTTCAGACTGATGCTGTCATCCCCGATCATGGCGACGATGGGGGAGGGAGACGGACCGGGCGTCCTTTCGCACCCCGCCGCCAGAAAGAGCGACAAGCCTAAGAAGGGTCCGATCGCGCAGCCGCGGCACCATCTCATGGGGGTTGGGGGTCCATTATAGGAGCTTGCCCGTGGGGATCTACGAACACTAGCGATTCCTCCCGGATCATGACGCGGGCTTCGGAGCGAAGGGAACGGGTCACCTCTTCGAATAGGGCCTTTTGCTTGTCCTGGAGGATTCGTTGCCGTATCTCGTCCCTGACATCTTCCGCCCCCCGGGGCTTGAAGGCATCCCGGCTCTGGATGCGGAAGATGTGGTACCCGCGGCCCGATTTCAAGGGTTCGGTGATCTGGCCGGATTTCAATCCGAAGACGACGCGTTCCAGATCGGGCGCCATCTGTCCTCTCCGGATCCGTCCGAGATCGCCCCCCTTCTCCCGGCTACCCGGATCGATCGAATGGGTCCTCGCGAGGGACGAAAAGGAGGTCCCCCGGCGAATCCGGCCCAGGACCGATCGGGCCTCGGCCTCCGTTTTTACGAGAATGTGGGCGGCGCGCACTTCCTCGATCACAGGCAGCGCGTCCCGATGGGACGAGAAGTAAGACCCGATCTCCTCATCCGTCACGGCGATTTTCTGGTCGACCAGCCTATTTAAGACCGCCTCGAGCAGCAGACGGCTCCGGAAAGCCTCTACGCGTTGCTCGATCGGCTCCTCCCGATCGAGCTTCATCTCGCGGGCCCTCTGTAGGAGAAGTTCACGCTTGATCAGCTCTTCGAGGAAGTCGCGCCTCCCGGTCTCGCCGGAATAGACCGTCCGAATCGAATCGGGAAGCGCCGACCACTGATCCCGGAAATTCTTCAGTGTGATCGCCTTTCCGTTGACCTCGGCCAGGACGAGGTCGGAAGCGGGCGGGGCCGACGGGTCGGTCCGCTGGCAGGCGAGACCGAGGATCGCCGCCAGAAGTCCCCCGACGATCCATTCTCGCCCCGGCGCCCTCCGGCCGCAGGACGCCCCGGACGATCCGTGTTTCGGCCGGTCGCCTGATCGCTTCCGATCCGATCCCAAAGGGGATGGGCCTCTCGGTACCATTATCATACTCATTGAAGGGTTTTCAAGTAGGACCGGAGCTGCTCAACTCGCTTTGATCCGACAGGAAACCCCGACAATTCCCCCTCGGGGCCGTCGTCGCCTTGGGGAAATCGCGTATTGAGTTTTATGCCGAATTCGGATACCAGCGTAAGCCGTTGGGAGGATTCCGACATCAGCCGGGCCACCTGTTCCTCCGATAATCGGTGGTGGGGATCAAACGAGATCAGAAAGCCGTCCCGCACGGATTCGATCTTGTGAATCTTAAGATCGCGGGCCAACACCTTTAGGTCGACGACCTGAAGCAAATGACGGACGGGGGTGGGCACTTCTCCGTACCGGTCGATCAGCTCGGAGCGGATGGCCGAAAGTTCCTCTTCCGACCTCACGCCGGAGAGCCGCTTATAAAGGGAAAGGCGCTGGTCGGTGTCCGGGACGTAGTCCTCCGAAATGTAGGCCGATAGGTTCAGGGTCAGCGTCGGCTCGACGCTTTCCTCCGCTTCCACCCCCCGGAGTTCCCTCATGCATTGCTCAATCATCTCCAGATAGGTTTCAAATCCCACCGCGGCGATATGGCCGGATTGCTGTGTCCCCAGAACATTTCCGGATCCGCGGATCTCCAGATCCCGGGCCGCGATCCGGAATCCGGCGCCCAGTTCGCAGAACTCCTGGATCGCCTCCATACGGGCCCGGGCCTCTTCGTTGGGGACCCTTTCGGAAGGGACAAGAAGATAAGCGAAGGCCTGGTGGCCCGAGCGCCCGACGCGGCCGCGGAGCTGATAGAGGTCGGCCAGCCCGAACCGGTGGGCGTCGTTGATCAGAATCGTGTTGGCGGTGGGAATATCCAGCCCGGACTCGATGATGGCGGTCGTGACCAGGACGTTCGCTTCCTGGTGGACGAATCGAAGCATGACCGTTTCGAGCTGACGCTCGTTCATCTGGCCGTGTGCAACGGCGATCCGGGCCTCCGGAACGAGCTCCACCAGCTGCTCGCCCAGCCGGGCGATGTCGTGGACGCGGTTATGAACGAAGAAGACCTGGCCGCCGCGTGAGATCTCGCGAAGGATGGCGCTTCGGATCACGGCCCGGTCGAAGCGCGTGAGAATCGTCCGAATCGCGAGCCGATCGGGGGGCGGGGTTTCGATCACGGAGAGGTCCCGGATCCCGACGAGTCCCATCTGGAGGGTCCGGGGAATCGGGGTGGCCGTCAGTGTCAGCGTGTCGACGTTCTTCCGGAGCTGCCGGAGCTTTTCTTTATGGGTCACGCCGAAGCGTTGTTCCTCGTCCACGATCAGCAGACCCAGGTCGCGAAAGGCGACGTCCTTCTGAAGGAGCCGGTGGGTCCCGATCACGATGTCCACACGACCGTCGGCCATGCCGGCCAGGACGTCCTTCTGGTCTTTGGCCGAACGGAACCGGCTCAGCGTCTCCACACGGACCGGGAACGGGGCGAACCGCTCCCGAAAGGTCTGACCGTGCTGCTGTGCGAGGAGCGTCGTGGGAACCAAGACGGCCGCCTGTTTTAAGTCCATGACGGCCTTAAACACCGCCCGCATCGCCACCTCGGTTTTTCCGTAGCCCACATCCCCGCAGACGAGTCGGTCCATCGGCCGCGGCCGCTCCATATCGCCCTTGACCTCGTCGATCGTCCGACGTTGATCCGGCGTTTCCTCGTACGGGAAGGCGGCGTCGAACTCCCTCGTGAGATTCGAATCGCCGGCATAGGAATGGCCCGGCGTGATCTCGCGTGCGGCGTACAGCTCCATAATTTCCCGGGCCATCGTCTCGACCGCCTTACGGACGCGCCGCGTGGTTCGGGCCCAGGTCAGACCGCCCAGGCGGTCCATCTTCGGGCGGTGGCCTTCGACCCCGACATACTTCTGGACCAGGTTCAGGCTTTCCACGGGAAGATAGAGCCGGTCGCCTCCCAGGTAGTTCAAGATGAGAAAATCGCTCTCGGTTCCCCGAATCGAAAGGCGCTTAAGGCCTTCGTAACGCGCGATTCCGTGCTGGACATGGACCACGAAGTTCCCCTCCTCCAGATCCTCCAGCGATGAGAGGAACCGTTCCCGTTTCGACTTGAGAATAGGGCGGTGCCGGGCGCTCTTTCCGAATAGGTCTTCGTCCGTCAGGACGGCGAGGTGGTGCGCGGTGTCGACAAATCCGCCCGAGAGTGACCCGACCCCGACCAGAAAGGGTAGGGGAAGATCCGACCGGGAGTACAATCCGGCCCCGCCCTCTTCCAGAATTCCGGCCGGGAGGTCGTGATCCCGGAAGAGATCCAAGATCCGGTCCCTTTGGAGCGGAGTTCTTGCGAGAAAGAGCACCAGCGCATTCTGGCGGATGGCCTCGAGCGTTTTTAAGGAGGCGCTCAAGGGCGTTCCCTGAACGCCCAGCCCGACCGTCTCGGGCGAACGGGCCGAGGAGATCATCGGGGGGCCGTTAGGATCCGATTGGAATGAGAGCGATTCCAGACGGATCATCGGGCCGGATCGGAATCGAGCCTCCAACGCGTCGGCCGTTATGTAGCGATCGCGGAATCGGGCCGGATCGGCGGTCAAGGAGGACCGGGCGAGCCGGACCTCACTCTCGAACTCGTCCATCTGGATCCGGATCCGGCCGGGTTCGTCGAGGATGAACCCCATCGGGCGCGGAAGATAATCCATCAGCGTGGCTTCCGCCTCTTCAACGGGTTCGCTCGCCGGAAGAATCCAGACCTCCGACAGCGGCGTCGTGGAGAGCTGGGTCTCGGGACCAAAGGTCCGCAGCGAATCAATCTGATCTCCCGACCAGTCGATCCGGACGGGGTCCTCCGCGCCGGTCGAGAAGAGGTCGAGAATGCTCCCCCGAACGGAGAACTCGCCCGGGTGCTCTACCCGTTTGTTGCGGACATAACCCATGGCCGCAAGAGATTCCATGAACCGATCCCGGTCCAGGACCGCCCCCGGCCGGATAGACCGGGCGGCCTTTCGGATCCAGGCCGGTTTCATGACGCGCCGGAGAATCGCCGGAACGGAGGTCACGGTGATCGGCAACGCGCCGTGCGGACCCGTCGAGAGACGGTGGAGCGCAAGCATACGGCGGCGAACGAGATCGGGATGCGGCGGGGTCAGCTCGTAGGGGAGCGTCTCGGTGGAGGGAAAATAAACGAGGGGATTCGTTGATTGACCCAGGAGCCTAAGCCAGGACTTAAGATCCTGATACAACGCCTCGGCCTGGGTCTCCGACGAAGCCAGAACGAGATATGAGATCGCGGATTCCACCGCCAGACCGGAAATGACGGCCGCCTTGGCCGAGCCCCACAGTCCGGTCAGGGTCATCGCAACGTTTCCCTCGGGGGCCGACCTCAGCAGGGTCGCGGCCAAGGCCGAAAGTAGGGGTCGTTCCTTCTGCTTTTTCTCCTGCGCGGTTTTCATGCGATTCATGTTCGGTTTGAAGAGAGAGTCAGGGAAGCCGTAGGATTTTTCCGATCAGCCGCGTCGTTGACGTTCCCTTCACGAGCCCAATCCGCCGGACGCGGCCGCCCTGCCGCTCGACCACCTCCCTCCCGATAATTCTATTTTTAGCCCAATCGCTTCCTTTGATCAAGACGTCCGGCCTTAGAATCTCGATCGTCCGAAGCGGATCGGGCTCATCAAAGATCGTCACATAGTCCACGAAGGAAAAGGCCGCCAGCAGCTCGGCGCGCTCCTTTGCGGGCAGGAGCGGGCGAAGTGGGCCCTTGATGGCCCTCGCCGATTGGTCGCTGTTGATACCGACCACGAGGAGGTCGCCGTGCCGGCGTGCGCGATTGAGATATCGGAGATGGCCGATATGGAGAAGGTCGAAGACGCCGTTGGTAAAGACGACCCGCTTCCCCGCCTTCCGGAATCGGGCCAGCATCGTCGCCAGCCGGCGGCGGGACTGGAGCTTCCCTCCGGAGGGGCGTCGCGGGCGGGGAGGCGCGTTCTTCATGAGCGTCGACGGATCCGCTCGAGAATGCCGGCCGCGAGGAGCGGAACCATGATTTCGTGATGGCCGATCAGCGAAATGCCTTGTCCGCCCTTGCGCGTCGGTCGGCGGACCACGTTCGTGATCGGGCGGTAGTGCGCAATGAAGTCCAGATTCACGGTCGTTAATCGGTCCACCCTGTGGCCGAGGTTTCGGACGAGGGTCAGGGCTTTTAAGAATACCTCGGGCAGTATGACGGCCGATCCGATATTGAAATATACTCCCCCCTCAAGATCGGCGACGACGGAGGACAGGAGCCTAAAATCCTCAAGGGATCCCTCGCCCGTCGCCGCGCCGCTGACCGCGGGATGCATATGAATAATATCCGTCCCGATGGCCACATGGACCGTGGCGGGGATCCCCAAACGGTGGGCCGCGGCGAGGAGACTGAATTTACGGTAGGGTGCGTCGGAATCGGCGAGCCAGGCGCCCACCGAAGCCCCGATTCCCATCCCCTGCGAGACGCCCTTGGCGATCACCTCGTTTAAGATCCGGCCGGTTTCCTCGGCCATCCCGAACGCCCCGGTCTCGAGCTGCTGGTCCACATCTTCGGAAGTTTTACCGGCCAGCGCCAGTTCAAAATCGTGGATAATCACGGCGCCATTCATCGCCAGCGCCGAGATGACGCCCTTCTCCATCAGGTGAATCAGTATCGGGTTTAATCCGACCTTGGTCAAGTGGGCGCCCATCCCGACCAGGACCGGGCGGCCCCGACGATGCGCCCGGGCGACGGCCTCGATCACCGCCCTTAAATCCTTTGCGGCCAGAATGTCCGGGAGGGAGTCGATGAAGGGAGTGATACGGATCCGCCCGGAGGGAGGCCGGCCGAACTCGCGTGTCGAGACTATGCTTTTTCGAGACTTGAGGGGATAGGTCCGAATGCCGGCGAAATCGATCCGATGGATCGCTGGTCTACGCTTCCTTCTCACTTAGACACCATGATGAGCGGGTCCTGATCTCGGGGCCGGGAAGGGAGCTTCAGTCCACCTTATTATATGTCAATTGCAAAAGGCCTCTTCGATCAGCCCGCAGAGAACATGGCCCAGCGTGATATGTGTCTCTTGAATACGGGCCGTGACCTTGGAGGGAACGATGAAGGCGATCTCGACCCGCTTGGCCAGCTCGCCGCCGTCGCCCCCGGTCAATCCGATCGTCATCAGCCCGGCTTCACGCGCGGCCTCTACGCCTTTGAGCACGTTCGGGGACCGCCCGGAGGTCGAGATCGCGACGGCCACGTCCCCGCGCTGCCCGAGAGCCTCGATCTGGCGTGAAAAAATCTGAGAGAAGTCGGAATCGT
Organism: uncultured Nitrospirota bacterium; assembly: GCA_964372835.1. GTDB lineage: Bacteria > Nitrospirota > Nitrospiria > JACQBZ01 > JACQBZ01 > CAYJTJ01. The sequence goes on along the minus strand of CAYJTJ010000013.1, from coordinate 18,110 downwards.
TGGCAACGCTCGTGAGGATCGAGATGTCGGTCGTCAACGCGATCGCGGGAAGCGCTCGGCGGGCTTTCTCGAACCGGTTGACAAGTTCGGCCGCAAGATGCGAGGCGTCCGTTGCGCTTCCTCCATTGCCGAAGAAAAGGACCTTCTTGCCGGATTTTAAGGCCTCCGTGATCCGCTCGGCCGCACGCGCGATCTTGTCGAGGTTTTGCTCGACAAAGTTCCTTTTTACGGATGCGCTCTCCTCGAACTGGGCTTTTATCTTTGATTTCATAAAGTTCCGGAGGCACAGGGGTCCCCGGCCATTTGAAAAGATCGGGGGCATTATAGGGGGATACCTTAGGTTTGTCAAGGAATTGTGTGTTTTTTGAGGTTAACCATTAGGTGTAACGAGACGGGTTCGGTTTCCTTGACAGATTTCAGACCTGCTTCTATATTTTGAAATGCGGGTAAAAAAAGATCGTAAACTCAACTATTTAATTATCCACAATCCACAGGGAGGTATAGAAAATGAAAGTCTTGGTCAAACTTTACTGTTTGGTTGAGAGTCTCAAATATGCGCGGGACGAGCGTGGCGTCACGGCGTTGGAGTATGCTCTGATCGCGGCGGCAATCGTCGTAGCGGTAGGCACGGCGATGGCGATATTGGTTCCTGGGCTAAACAGTAAACTTGCATCCATTTGCACACAGTTTGGTGTTACTTGCGGTAGTGCTCCGTCTGGTGGAAGCGGTGGGGGGACATAAGGAACCCTCTTGGTATGCGATTGCTGGACCGATTCGATGAGCGGGGCGTGGCCGCGCTTGAATACGCGCTTGTCGCCTCGCTCATGACGGTCGTCATCGCGACGGCTTTTCTCGCGATCTCAGGCCGGCTGAGCGAGATGTTAAGCCAGGTCTGCACGGCGTTGGGAACCACCTGCTGAGCGGGGTAGTGTGAAAAAGCCGAGTCGGAAAGAATCGAATCGCGGAAGCGCGGCGATCGAGATGGCGCTCGTTCTGCCCGTGCTTTTGATCGTCTTCCTGGCGATCGTGGAGTTCGGGAATCTGATGTTCACCCGGCTGAAGCTGACCCATGCCGCGATGGCCGGCGCGCGAGCCGGGATCACGGCGCTGACCGATCCCGCGGCGGAGGCGCTGGCGGCGGACACGGCGATCACCTCGCTGCCCGAGGGCGCCGTGGCCGAGGCGTTCGTGATCACCACGGCCCCTCGACGCATTCAGGTTGATGTGAGTTACGTTTATGCGCCGATCGTCGGCGGGCCTCTCTTCGGATTGATGGGGATGTCGCCTCCGGATAGCTGGAGCCTGACCGAAACGGCTGTGATGAGTTTTTAAACCCAAGAAGGTATCTTGTGAAGCGATGGCGGGGAGTCTTTGTGTTGGTATTGGCGGCGGGGGTGGGCGTGATCGCCTCCTTCGCGGTCTCGCGCTACCTTGAAAATCAGGCCCGGACACTGGAGCAAAGAAAGGCCCCATCGGCCGATCTGATTACCATGGTCGTGGCCGCCACGGAAATCCCCCTGGCCACCAGCATCGAGCGGCAACATTTAAAGGTGGTCCATGTCCCGCCCGAGGCCTCTCCCCGAAGCGCCTTTCCCTCCGTCGAAGACGTGATCGGTCGAGTCACCCAGATGAACATTCTGGAAGAAGAGCCGATCCTTGAGGGAAAACTGGTCTCGACCGGCTTCGGCGGGGGACTCCAGTCCGTCATCCCGGAAGGAAAGCGGGCGATCACGGTCCGCGCGAACGACGTGATCGGCGTGGCCGGGTTTTTAAGCCCCGGCGATTACGTGGACGTGATCGCGACCATGATGGAGCGCTCCCAGGGATCGCTGATCACCAAAACCGTTCTCCAGAAGATAAAGGTATTAAGCGTCGGCCAGCAGATGGAGCCCAGCAGCGATGGGAAGTCGAGGGCCGTCTCGACCGTGACGCTTCTGGTCACGCCGGATGAGGCCGAACGGCTCGTCGCGGCCACCAGCCAGGGCCAGATCCAGCTCGTGATGCGGAGCGCCGTGGATTTCTCCGAAAAGTCGACCGCGGGGAGCAGTTCGGAGGAACTGCTCGGAAAGTCTGGGGCCCCCAAGCCGGCCGCGGCTCCGTCGGAGGCCAAACCGGAACCCCCGAAAAAGATCGCACCGAAAGCCCCTCCCGGGACCACGATCGAAATCTTCCGGGGAACCGAAAAGGAGGAAAAAACATTCGACACAAAGCCGTAATGGGTTTAACCGGTTTTATTGTATTGACTCTTCTCATGGGTGCGGGGATCCCCGAGGCGCGGGCCCAGGCCTCAGGAAAAGTCTCCACGATCCGATTGTTGGCCGGCCACTCCAAGATCATGGAGGTGGGCCAGGATGTCGCCGGGGCGAGCGTGAACGACCCGGAGCTCGCCGAGGTCCAGGTGGTGAACCCCCGTCAGGTGATGATCAACGCGAAGCGGGCCGGATCGACGACGATGATTTTTTGGGATTCCCAAAACCGGATTTCGTTCTATCGCCTCGAGATCGGTTCTTCCCTCGGGGTTACGGTTCAGGGGTCCTCGCTTGAAGCCGAGAAACCGACCGGGGCGGCTCCGCTCCTACGAATCCAGTTCCAAGTCGGCCAGTCGCGCCTTGTGGATCTTGAGACCTCCGTTTCGCGCGTCGTGATCAGCGACCCCGAGTTGGCGGACGTTCAGGTGATCACCCCCCGCCAAGTCCTGGTCAACGGAAAGAAACCCGGGGTGGCGACGCTTATCTTGATGACCTCCGAGGGGAAGAGCATCTTCTACGACCTCGAGATCAGCGTCAATATCGGCCAGATTCGTGATCGGCTTGCGACCTTGATCCCCAAGTCCAAGATCGTCGTGCTGGGGGCGCGGGACGGCGTGATCCTTTCGGGAGAAGTGACGGACCTTGAGGAGATGAGCCAGGCGGTGGCGGTCGTGAAGGCCTACACCGAAAAAGTGACGAACCTTCTGAGAGTGGGAGGGAGTCAGCAGGTGCAGTTGGAGGTCCAGATCGCGGAAGTATCCAGAACCGCGCTGAGAAAACTCGGCCTGAACTTCGCCTCCCGCGGAGATAAGATCGCGGTCGGGTTCAGCGGGCGGGGAGCCGGAACGGACGTGAGTCGGCCGACCATTCTGGATGCGTTTCAGGTTGCGGTCGGAATCCGGGGGGATCACCTCTCCGGGATCTTGAGCCTCCTGGAGGCCCAGGGACTTTCGAAAACCCTCGCCTCACCCACGCTGATCGCCATGAGCGGACAGGAGGCGAGCTTCCTGGCCGGGGGCGAGTTTCCGGTCCCGGTGGCCCAGCAGCTTCAGACCACCACGATCGAGTTTAAGGAATTCGGGATCCGGCTGAAATTTCTCCCGACCGTGATCGGGCGGGAGACGATCAGCATGAAGGTGATGCCGGAGGTGAGCAACCTCGACTTTACCGCGGCCGTGAACGTGGGCGGGCTGGCCGTCCCGGGTCTCACGACGAGGCGGGCCGAGACGACGGTCGAGCTCAAGGACGGCCAGGCCTTCGCGATCGCGGGGCTGCTCTCGGATCGCGTCGTTTCCACGGTGGACAAGGTGCCGTTCTTGGGGAGCCTCCCGATCCTGGGGATCCTGTTCCGAAGCATCCAGTACCAGCGGGAGGAGACCGAACTCCTGATCGTGGTCACCCCTCGACTGGCCCGGCCGGTCGAGGCCAATCAGATGCCGCTGCTCCCGGGAGAGGATCAGAGTTTTAATCCGGGAAATCTGAAGCTGTTCCTGCTGGGGACGCTTAAGAGTGATCCCATCGAGAGGTTTAAGGCCCATCCGTCGGCCGGACCGAGCGGTCCCGTCGGCATCAGCAAGTAACCTTATTATAGAGGAGGAAGACCCTTGCCTCAGACTGCAACCGGATTGCTCATTGGCGGAGGCGCTTCGATCCATCAGAAGATCCAGAAGGTGATGGGATCGCTGGTCGAGGTCAAGCGAGCCGTCGATTACGACGAAGGCGCCGCCGCCGTGAAGGAATCACCCGCGACCGTCGTTTTCGTGGACCTGGAGTCCGATGCGGAGAAGGGATTTGAAGTCGCCGACCGGATGATCAAGGCCTTCCCCGACGTCCTGGTCTTCTTTACGGCCTCCAAGAAGGATGTGGACCTGATCTTCCGGGCGATGCAAATCGGAGGTCGCGGCTATCTGCCGCTTGAGGAGCCGGATGTGGAGGTCCGGAAACTCGTCGAGGACGCGCTGGCGGAACGTCGATTGCGCCATCCCGGCGGAAAGATCCATGCCGTCTTCAGTGGAAAAGGGGGCGGGGGGGGGACGACGATCGCGGTGAATCTGGCCCACCAAATTCAGAAATTGACCGGCGGGCTCGTCGTGGTCGTCGACCTCAACCTCCAGATGGGGGATGTGGATCTTTTCCTCGACCTGAAAACGTGCTACACCATCGCGGACATCGTCAACAACCTCAAGCGGCTCGACCACAGCCTACTGCTTGATTCTCTGACGAAGCATTCTTCCGGGATCTACGCGCTGGCCGAGCCGGAGCATATGGTCGAAACCGAGAGGATCAAGGGGCCGCAGATCCAACAGGTTCTGGCGCTCCTTCGCGATCATTTCGACCATGTGGTGATCGACGCCAGCCACGCCATCGATGAGACGTCCTTATCCGCGCTCGATATGGCGGATCATCTTGTCCTGATTACGCAGCAGAGCATCCCGGTCATCCGCATCACCCAGCGCTGCCTGGACCTGTTCCGACGCCTGGGCTATCCTCCCGAGAAGATCCGGCTGGTGATCAACCGGTTTCAGGAGGACGAGACGATGACGGTGAAGGGCATCGAAGAGGCCCTGGGCCAGCCGGTCTCGAATACCATTGCGAATGATTACGCCCATGTGATCGACTCGGTCAATCGAGGGATCCTGATCGCCGAGGCGCATCCGAAGAGCCCGGCGAATGCCGATCTTGAAAAATTGGCCGTCGAACTTACGAATATCGAACGGACTGTTTTGGAGACCGCCTCCCGGTTCGGCGGACTACTCGGCTTCGCCCAAAAAATTCTCAAGAAATGAGGTCCCATGAAGCTCAGTGAGCGGCTGAAAAAGACGGGGGAGGAAAAGCCGTCTTCCCAGGGGGACCTGGGAACGGCCGTCTCCGCCTACAACGAGATCAAGAAACGGGTCCATGCCCGGCTGATCGAGCATCTGGATTTTAATTCCCTCGACACGATCGACAAGGAACGGCTGGGCCGGGAAATACGGGGGATTTTGGGGGACTACCTCCAGGCCGAGAGGATTCCCCTCAATCAGATGGAACTCGAACGGTTACAGGATGAAATTCTCAACGAGATTATGGGGTACGGGCCCCTCGAGCCTTTGCTTCATGACGAGAACGTCTCGGACATCCTCGTGAACACCTGCCGGAGCGTTTACGTCGAGCGGAAGGGCCTTCTGGAGCTGACCGCGATCAAATTCAAAGACAACGATCATTTAATGCAGATCATCGAGCGGATCGTCTCCCAGGTCGGCCGCCGGATCGACGAATCCTCGCCGATGGTGGACGCGCGACTGCCGGACGGATCCCGCGTCAACGCGATCATTCCTCCATTGGCGATCGACGGCCCGATCCTCTCGATCCGCCGGTTCGGAAACCATCCCCTTCGCGCAAACGACCTCCTGGCGTATGACAGTATCGCACCCCAAATGTTGGAGTTCCTCAAGGCCGTCATCAAGACCCGGCTGAACATCATTATCGCGGGCGGGGCCGGGAGTGGAAAGACCACGCTGCTGAACGTCCTCTCGACCTTCATTCCGGAGCGCGAGCGGATCGTCACGATCGAGGACAGCGCCGAGCTCCGGCTTTTTGATCGGCACGTCGTCCGACTGGAGACGCGTCCCTCCAATCTGGAGGGAAAAGGCGAGGTCACGCAGCGGGAGCTCGTCCGGAACGCCCTTCGAATGCGGCCCGATCGAATCATCGTGGGGGAGGTCCGGGGCGCCGAGGTGCTCGATATGCTCCAGGCGATGAACACGGGCCACGACGGTTCCCTGGCCACGATTCACGCCAACTCTCCACGGGACGCCCTTTCGCGTCTGGAGATGATGGTCAGCCTGTCCGGAATCACCATTCCGGAAAAGTCGCTCCGCCAACAGATCGCGAGCGCCGTGTCCCTGGTCGTTCATTTGAGCCGACTCAGCGACGGCCGCCGGCGGATCTTACGGATTTCGGAGATTGTGGGGATGGAGGAGAGCACGATCGAAATGGAAGACGTCTTTGTATTCCACCGCCAGGGGATGGACAGTCGCGGTGCGGTGGTCGGCGAATTCCGATCCACCGGAATCCGTCCCCGGTGCATGGAACGGTTTGAGCAGTTCGGAATCACCCTCCCCACAGAAACGTTTAATTTTGTCCAAAAGGTGCCCACACAAAAAGATGAAACTGGCGATCTACGCACTCATATTCTTGGCCGCTCTCCTGTGCGTTGAAGCGGTCTATCTGATTCTTCGGGATCTGAAGCAACAGAGGCTGCTGCGGGTCAAGAATCGAATGGCGCCGCCGCGACAAGAGGATCGGGTCTCGACGAGATTGCTCCTTCGGGAGGAGGAACAAGGGACCTTTGTGGGACTCCGGCGCGCCCTTTTCGGCCAACCGTTGCTTTCCCGGATTCCAAGGCTTCTGGAGCGGGCCAATCTGCCGCTGCGTTCGGACCAGTTCCTGACGCTCTCCCTCGGCCTTTTTATCGGAACGGGACTCCTGATGGGGCTCCTCACCCGCCACGCGGCGGCCTCCCTGGTGACGGCCTTTTTTGCCTTTTTCGTTCCTCTTCTTTATGCGTTGGCGCGGACCCACCGTCAACAGGTGGCGATCCAGGAACAGTTCCCGGAGATCCTCGATCTGATCGTGCGCTCCCTCCGGGCGGGACACGCCCTGGCCGGGACGTTTCGTCTGGTGGCGGAGGAATTTCCGGCTCCCCTCGGCCCGGAGTTTAAGCGGGTCCACGACGAGACGAATCTCGGAATGCCGTTCCGGGATTCGTTGAAGGGCATGGAGAAGAGACTCGAAAGCTTCGATATCAAGTTTTTCGCGACCTCGGTGCTGATCCAACGCGAGACGGGAGGAAACCTGACCGAGATCCTTGAAGGACTGAGCCGCACGATGCGGACCCGGATTCGGCTTCAGGGTCAGATCCGGGCCAAGACGGCCGAGGGTCGTTTGTCCGGATGGATACTCGGACTGCTCCCCGTGGTCATGGCGGCGGTGCTCAGCTTCGTCAATCCCGAGCATGTGCGGATCCTGTGGGAGGATCCCCAGGGGCAGAGGCTCTTATGGATTGCGATCGGCCTGATCGCCGTGGGGGGGCTTTTGATTAAGAAAATCGTTTCAATTCGGATTTGACCGATATGACCGGCATTTTCTCCAATCTGAGTCCCTATCTCACGGAGCAGATCATCCGTGTCAGCGTCTTCGTTCTGGTCACGCTGACCACATTGGGATTGATTTCGATCCTGGCCCCGCGCGTTCGACGGAGAAACCTCCTGATGGAGCGGATCGGCCGCGCCGTGATGACGCCGGTGGAGGCCTACGGGCGGCCCCGGGAGCGGGCCCTGGCGCGGTGGATCAAGCCGGTCGGCGAGCTGCTTCTGCCCAGAAAGATTTCGGAACTGTCCTCGATTCGTGCCAAACTGAGTTACGCCGGAAGCCGGAAGCACAATTCGGTCGTCGTGTTTTACGGACTCAAGGCGACGGTCGCGTTGGGGGCCGGTCTGTTTTTCGCCCTGGCCGGTTTCTTCTTCCCGCTTCCAATGAAAAATCCGGTCTGGGTCATCCCGCTCGTGATGATTTTCGGGTATTTTATTCCCGATATCGTGCTATCCATTCTGGTCCGGCGACGCCGGTCCGAGATCTTCCGGTCGCTCCCGGACGCCATGGATCTGATGGTCGTCTGCGTCGAGTCGGGCCTGGGAATCGACGCGGCGCTGAAGAAGGTGGGGGATGAAATGAGGGAGGTCGCTCCCGTGCTTGGCTATGAGTTCGGATTGCTCTCCCTGGAACTCCAGACGGGGGTTGCGAGGGCGCAGGCCCTGGATAATCTGGGAGACCGAAACGGTGAGCAGGGGTTGAAAGGGTTTGTCCGTGTCCTTTCCCAGTCGGACCGATTCGGGACGAGCGTGGCCCAGTCGCTCCGCATCCATTCCGAGTCGATGACGACCAAACGGATCCAGATGGTGGAGGAAATGGCGGGACGGGCGACCGTGAAGCTGGTTTTCCCCTTGGTCCTCTGCATCCTGCCGGCGCTCTGGATCATCCTGGTCGGCCCGGCCTTGATCCGTCTGTTCGCGACACTGAAAGGGGGAGGTGGATGATGGGATCCCGAACGTTCTTCCGGGTTCTTTACTCGATTCCACTGGTGGCGCTCTTCGGTTGCGCGACCGCGCCGACGGTCCCGGGGGATCCGTTCAAGCGGCCGGTCGAGGGATCCGGCGAGCCGTCCCAGTGGGTGAGGGATCGGCTCATCCGCCAGGAGCAGGAACAAAAACAGCGATCGCCTAATCTGGTCGTGGCCCGTTCACTGATCGAGTCAAGGCAGTACGAACTGGCCCGGACCTACCTGGAGGAAGTGGTGAAGTCCGATTCCAAATCCTCCGAGGCCTACCGATTGCTGGGCGTGATTCACCGCGAGAAAGGGGAATTTAAACTGTCGAGGCAACTGTTTGAAAAGGCGCGGGAGCGCGATCCGGACGCGGCGGAGGTGTATGACGGGGTGGGCATCCTTGACCTCTTGGAGGAGAACCCGGCCGAGGCCAACCGGTCCTTCCGGAAGGCGACCGAACTGACGGAGTCGGGGTCCCGCTATCATAATAACCTCGGATTTTCATACTACCTTTTGGGCGATCTGGAGCGGGCGATCGGGTCCTACGAAAAAGCGGTCCAGTTGGATCCTTCGGTGGCGCGGTTTCATAACAACCTGGGATATGCCTACGCGATGAGCCGACGGTATCCCGATGCCATGCGGCAATTCCTTTTGGCCGGAACGGAAGCAATGGCCTTTGCCAACCTCGCCTTCTCGTATCAGGCCCAGGGCGATACAAAACAGGCGAGGGATCTCTACCGGATGGCGCTTGAAGCGGATCCCGCTCTTGAAGCGGCCCAAAAAAATCTCGCCTTACTGTGCGAGTCCCAAGGGGGTGCGGCGCCGGACTGCGCCCCTTACCCCGAGGCAACGACTGAACAGGAGGAAATTCCATGAAGCGAAGAGTTCTTCACGCCGTGTCGGAATCGGCGAATCCGCGACCTTGGCGAGCCCTGATGATTGAGTTCTCCGTGGTCTTCGGCTGGTTGATTCTGGCCGCCGTACTGATCCTGGGAGGTTGCTCGCGCGCGCACCTGTCGAAAGACTATGGGAAACGGAACCACGAGTTCTACCAGCGACAGGTAGCCAACCCGGAAGCTCCCTCGGAGGCATCCGCCCCTTCCGGGCTGTCGGGGCCGGCCGCCGAGAACGTGCACAAGCGATATCTCGACGGCTTCAAGAAGCCGGCCGCGACGTCGGGAACTTCGTTGAAGATCGAATCGGCACAATGACCCGTTCGCATCCGGAGCGCGGAAGCGTCAGCCTTTTCGTCGCCGTGGGGATGATCGCGATGATCGGGTTCGCCGCGCTCGCGGTGGATGTGGGCTACCTCTTCGCGACACGGTGGCGCCTCCAGTACACCTCCGATGCCGTGGCCATGACGGCGGCCCAGAACATTCTGACCGAGCTTTCGATTTCCGCCGGTGAAACCGTGGCCCTCGGAAACGGCCTGAGCGAAGACGCCGTTTCCGATCCGGATAGCTTTCAAATTAGTCTTGGAACCTACACGGATCTCGGCGGTTTTATCAACGGCGGGGTGCCAGCCGATTCGGCTCGTGTCCAGCTTTCCGCCTCCGGAGACTCGATTTTTGCGAACGCCATCGGCTTTACGACCTTCGGGTTTAACACACTGGCGATCGCGAAGGCCGAGGTTCGGGGCGGGACGGTGATGAGCATGGGAGACATCACGTTCGAGAACGATGCCAAACTCAAGGCCAAAAAAGACGCCGACGTTCAGATCCATGCCAACGGGGATATCACGGCGGGGGGACAGTTTAAGCTCGAGGCCGACGGGGCCGACAGTCGTCTACTGTTGGAAGCGGGGGGCGAGATATCGCCGGCCGTTACGAAGTTCAAAAAGGGGGGGCAGGTCGTCCTTGAGGAGGGTGCGGCGCGCGTTACCCTTCCCTCGGTGGATTACGCAACCCTGAAATCCCAGGCCGTCTCCAAGGCCCAGTATTATCCGGGCAGCGTGACGCTTCCGACGAAGCTGTTGAGCGGGATGCAGGGCACCGTCTTTGTGGACGGGAATCTGACGATCAGCTCGGTCGGCCCGGACGGAAAGAAGAGCGAGGGTAAATTAAACGGCGTCACAATCGTGGCGACCGGGAACGTGACCGTCATGACGGATAAGCTCAAAGGGGAAAAGGGCAAATCGGATCAGATCTCAGTCTATATTATATCGGGCCAGGACCTCATCGTCGATCCCTGCACCGACAAGCTCGAATGGGTCGCGTTTCGCTCCGACGGGATGTTCGAAGCCTTCCCCAGCCAGAAAGGACTCAAGTGCGACAAGGTGGATCCGGATCCGGACGACGAGTCCGACGAGATGGGAAAGACGAAACTCAAGAACACCGCCATTTTCGCGGTTGGACCGATTACGATTGAAGGAATCCTCAAGGCCGATTTCAAAAAACCCTTCCGGCTGGCCGAATCGCCGTTCGGGGCGCCGATCCTTGTCCGGTTGGTGAAGTAGTCCCCCCGGGGATTCTTATTTTCCCGACATCGAGAAGATCTCATGGGCGTCGCTGAAGGAGCCTCCCGGCCGGGGGCCGCCGGACAGGACATGGATGCGGCCGTTTAGCACAGCCGCCCCCAGGCCGTGGCGCGCGGTCGGCATCGGGGCCATCGCGGTCCATGCGTCACGGTCCGGATCGTACGCCTCGTTCTCATGGAACGTCCCCCCATCGGACTCGCCGCCGAACACGAAAATTTTTCCATCCAAAACCGCCGCCGCGATACCGCTACGGGCGGTCGGAAGCGGCGACCTCTTCTCCCAACGGTCTCCCTGAATATCGTAGACCTCATGGGTGTTCAGATTATTCCGGTAGGATGATTTGAGGCGGCCCCCGATTGTGTGGAGCCGGTTGCCGATCACGGCGGCCGCAAGGTGATCCCGGGCCGTGGGCAGCGGAGCGAGTCGCGCCCAGCGGTCCGTCTTGGGATCATACGCCTCGTTGGCCGGGCTGTTCTCACCATCGGCATAACCCCCGACCGCATAAAGACGTCCCTCATGAACGCCGACCCCGAGCGCCCCGCGGGCGGTCGGCATGGGGGCCTTCTCGGTCCATCGGTCGGTTTTGGGATCGTATTCATAAATCGAGTTCCGGGCGGACCAGGAGAAGATCCCGGAGAATCCGCCGATCACGTACAGCTTTCCATGGGCCGATCCGATCCCGGCGTGATGAAGCGAAACGGGAAGATCGGCCTTCTCGGTCCATTTTCCGGTTGAGGGATCGAAGGCCTCCACCAGCGAGGTCGCCCCAAACCGGCGGAAGCCGCCCACAACATAGATCGTCCCGTTGTTCTCGGCCACGGCCACCTCGGTCCGGGTCGTCGGGGAGGGAGGCGCGGTTTCCCAGGTTCCGCCGGTCCGGCCTTCCGACGGGGGGGCGGCGGCTCCGGCGCCGATCAAAAGTGCGAAAGCGGCGAGATTTGCTGCGATCACTCGGCACAGGTTTTGAGGATTCATGGGCAAGGCTCCCGAAGAAAGTTATATTTTTCGGAATGAGGCCGCGGCCGCCTTGATCGTTTTCTCGATGTCGGTTTCGGTGTGGGCCGTCGATAGAAAGGCCGCTTCGAACTGGGAAGGGGCGAGATAGACGCCTCCTTCCAGCATCGCGTTGAAAAACGCGGCGAAGGCTTTCGTGTCGGAGGTCTTGGCGCCGGCGTAGTCGGTCACTCTCCGTGACGTGAAGAAAAGCCCCATCATTGAAGCGACCCGCGTGCCGAACACGGCCGTACCGGCCGTCCGTGCGGCACGGGCCAGGCCCTCCGACAATGACTTCGAGCGTTCCTCAAGCTTCCGGTAGACTCCCGGACGGCCCAGGAGCCTTAGCGTTTCGATCCCGGCCGTCATCGCGATCGGATTGCCGGAAAGTGTTCCGGCCTGGTAGACCGGTCCCAGAGGCGCGATCCTTTCCATGATATCCTTCCGGCCGCCGTATGCGCCTACCGGAAGACCCCCCCCGATGATCTTCCCAAGGCAGGTGAGGTCCGGACGAATGCCGTAATATTCCTGGGCTCCGCCGTACGCGATCCGAAAACCCGTGATCACCTCATCAAAGATGAGAAGGCTATCGTACCGGCGTGTGATCTCACGCAAGCCCTCCAAAAAGCCGTCCTGGGGAGGAACGACGCCCATGTTCCCCGCCACCGGCTCGACGATCAGGCACGCGATTTCCCGCCCGTACTCCTCGAAGATTTTTCGAACCGCCGGAAAATCGTTGTAAGCCGCCGTGAGTGTATGTCGGGCCAGATCGGCCGGGACGCCGGGGCTGTCGGGAACGCCCAGTGTGGCCATTCCGGACCCGGCTTTTACGAGTAGGCTGTCCGCGTGGCCGTGATAGCAGCCGTCGAATTTCAGGATTTTGTCGCGGCCGGTGAACCCCCGGGCGAGCCGGATCGCGGACATCGTGGCTTCCGTGCCGGAAGAGACCATCCGGACGAGTTCCATAGACGGAAAGGCCTTTTGGATCAGACCGGCGAGGCGGATCTCAAGCTCGGTGGGCGCGCCGTAGCTCGTGCCCTTTGCCGCGGCGGATCGAACGGCGCGAATCACCTGGGGATGGGCATGGCCCAGTATCATCGGGCCCCAGGACAAGACGTAGTCCAGATACGAATTACCGTCCACATCCCAGATTTTCGCGCCTTTGGCCTTCGAGATGAATAGAGGACGCCCGCCCACCGCGCGGAATGCCCGCACGGGGCTGTTCACCCCGCCTGGAATACGTCGGCAGGCCTCATCGAAAAGCTTCGTTGAGCGGATCCGTTTTCGCATCGGATCGGTATTGTAGGGTCGTTGGCGAGTTAAGTCAAGGCGGGCTCCCGGCGATCGCCGAGGGGGTCGAGACGGCCGAGCAGCTCTCCTACCTGCGCCTGCTTCTTTGCGATCGAATGCAGGGATATCTATTCAGTCGGCCACTGCCGGCTGCTGAGATGACTCAACTCTTGTCGGAGGACCGGCGGCTCACCTGACCGCCCGCGCCGGGCGGCGATGGCGGCCCTCGCACTGGTTCTTTCCGGCTGCGGCGCGGGACTGATTTATACGCACACCGTCGAGCCTCCGGATCTCAATCAACGAAGGACGCAGGCGGTCCAGAG
>CAYJTJ010000013.1:0-4594 GCA_964372835.1 uncultured Nitrospirota bacterium | reverse complement strand
CCTACCCGGACCGCCGCTGCACCAAAACCTCGCGCATCTGGTTTATCAAAAAACAGGAATTCACGGTATCAAAGCCGGAAAAGAGCTCCTGAATCTCCCGATTTTCGTAGATTCGGCGTGGAAAGGGATTTATGGAAAGGGGCTCGTATTCCAGTTGATCGGCCTTAAGGATCCGATACCGGACCGGGGGCGGGGGTGAGGCGTGATTAAAGTTAAAGAAGGCCAGGAGGATTCCCTTCGGCTTTAGGACTCGAACGATGCCGGCGATGAGCTCTTGCGCATGCCTCGGATCGAGGTAGTCAAAAATGTCCCAGCAAAGAACGGCATGGAACAAACCCGCATCGTAGGCCAGCCGCTCCAACGGTGCCGGAGGGGGCGGTTTGCTTTTATCGCCTCTCGGGGAAGTTGTCGGAGGCGGAACGGGTTTCAGAAGGGTCAGCCGATCGTCCACGTAGACCTTATAGCCTATCTGGATCAGCCACTCGATGTTTGAGCCGCTCAAGCGCCCCAGATCCAGGACATAGGGCTTGGGGAACCGCGAAAGCATCTGGATCAAACGCTTCAGATTACTGGACGGATAAACCCGGAGAGAGGGAGCCTCCGCAAGAGGGGAGGAGGGCTCCCACGGTGTCCGAGTCGGTGATGAAGATAGATTTAGTCCGGGGATCATGGCCGGCCGTTAATTAGGGTTTCACCGCCGAAAGTTCGGGCCGTAAAACGGATTTCTCATCATGATGCGGCTTTCCCTTCGCCAGCGGGGGGTTTCTCTCCATCTCCACGCTGCCCTTGAAGAAGGCCCCGTCCGCGATCACGAGGCGGGGCGCGACGATATTCCCGCGGAGTTTTCCGGTCTCCCGGATCTCCACCGTTTCCACGGCGGTGACGTTTCCCTGGACCTCCCCGATGATCGTGACCCGCTTCGCGTTGATGTCCGCTTTAATATTTCCGTTTGATCCGATCGTGAGATTATTTTCCTTCAGCTCGATGTTTCCCTCGACGCTACCGTCGATGGTGAGGTCTTCATTTCCGGTGAGCTCTCCTTTGATCTGGATGGATTGACCGATGATCGCGACTTGTCCCATGTTCTCCCTCCTTGATTCGGGCTTGTGTTTGGCCGGGATGGCCCCCTCGGCGGGATGCCATGGACGCGGCGGAGTCTTTTCTTCCGTATAATTAGGCCAGTTCCACATGGTTTCCTCCTTTCTTCATTTCCGGATCGGTTTGAAACGCGAGGTCCCGGGAAAACGGATGGTTGCTTTGGGATTTGGCCGCGACAAGCGGTGGACCGATCCGGTGCGTGAGAGACACCACTTAAACAAAAAAAGACGGCGATGTCAAGTCCGCGCGCCGACGGCCTCCCGACGGGGCGGAATTCCAGATCGGCTGGAGTCGGCGGGCCGGGTTTCCTCTACTCAAGCGGGATGCGTGCCTTGTTTTGGACCAGCCACCGGTCGAAGGTGAGCATGGACGGGTTGAGCGCCCGGGCGACCTCGGGCTTTCGCGCGCCGCAGAATGCCTCGTTGAAATCCCGCTTGTACTGAAACATGTTGCCCATATCCTCGGCGCCCGGAAATCCGAATCGGCGGTAGACTTCCGGCGGCACGTCGTTGTAGCGCACTTCCTGACCCAGCGTTTTGGTAAAGGAGGCGGCCATCTGCGCGCCGTTTAAGTGCTCGCCGGCGATGCCGACGGTTTTTCCGATGTATTCGCGGCCCTTTTTGAAGATGGCGTTCGCGCACTTTCCGATATCCTCGGCCGCGATGCCCGGAAGTTTCTTGTCGCCCATGGGGAAGGTGATCGCGAGCTTTCCGTCCGGTCCCTTCTTGGGCCCCAGGCCGAAGTAGATGAAATTATCCCAATAGAAGGAAGTCAGCAGGATCGTGGTCGGTACACCGAGCTTCGTGAACTCCTTGTTTCCCTCGGCCTTGCCTTCAAAATGCGGCACCTTGTATTTGCCCATCAGCGTGGGCATGCGGCTGTCGGTCAACGGTACCAGCTCGCGCGCGTCCTCGAGCGTGGACCAGATGACATGCTGGTGCCCGGCATGTTTGGCGGCCTGGGCCATCGCGGCGGCCTCGGCGGTCTCCTTCTCGGGCGACATATGCGCCCAGAAGAACGTGACGCAGAACGCGCCGTGGGCGCCGGCAAAGGCTTTTTTAAGGCTTTCCAGATCGTCCACGTCGGCCGCGACGACCTCGGCGCCGAGCTTGGCCAGCGCCTTGGCCTTATCCGAGTTAACGTCCCGCGTCAGCGCGCGGGCGGTAAATCCCCCGCCCGCGTCGTTCATGATGGCCCGGACCAGGCCCCCGCCCTGCGCCCCGGTCGCGCCCACGACGGCGATGATTTTTTTGTCAGCCATAAATCCCTCCTTTACCCCCGAAAAAAAAGGGGAGCATTAGGATCCGAGAGAAAAGAAATGTTGTGATGGGATCGGATTCGGTAATTCCCCGGATGTCCCGTAGGCGATGACGATTTCTTGATGATCGAAAAGCTCTATGGATCTTGGGTCTCCCGCCACGGCTTCGCCGTTCACAAACGCCTTAAGGCTGTTTTCCTGATCCTCGCAATAGGAGCCGATGCATTGGGCCGTCAATCGGACTCCCCAGATATCAAAGAATTGGCCGAGGGTGAACGTCCGAACGGTCGGGGATTCGATATGGATTTCTCCCGATGCATCGTGCGTATGGATTTGCGTGATGAAACGTTCCAAAACGTTGATTCCGATAATCTCGGGGACGGTGACGGATTTTCCTTTAATAAATAGATCCAGATGCTGATGGGTGTGCAGGGCCGAGCCTTCTTCGGGCAGTGCGGGTAATCCGATGAGGATCAGCCGTTCCCGGAGATGAATGAACTCCGGCCGCCAGGGGGCTTCGCTCATCTGAATGCCGGGCAACGAATCGGGATGAACGATAACCGCCGAGGCCGGTTTCGGAACTTCGCGCCGAGAAAAGGAAATAAAACCAACGGCCGCTAAAACGACAATCCCGATAATGATATAGAGGGTCTTATTGGAGGAACGCTTCTCATCTTCCCGCCGAAGGGGTTTATCTTTGTCTTTCCCTTTGTGTTTTTTGCCCATATCGCGGCGGCTCCTCGGTCCGTCGAACTTCGGGGATCGTAGTATACCGTGTAAGGGATTGTGATCTCAAGCCCCCTATCCGCCGGCTTGCGCGGAGGAGGGGCCATTAGCAACAAAAAATTTGACCCCTTGACCGCTTAGATCAGAAACCGGATCATCCCGATTCCGGCGCCGATCAGCACCAGGGCGGGGACCGGAATCTCAAATCGGGTCAGCGCAACCAAGGACGCCGCCGCCAAAGCCAGCGCGAATACATCCATCGCGCCCTCCGCCGAAAACAACACGCGGCGGGCGAAGAAAACCGAAAGGCTCAGAATCACGCCGACGACGGCCGCCGTCACACCGGCCAGCGCCGCCTGGAGGCGTCTGTTTCCGGCCAGCGCTTCAATATACGGCGCCCCGGCCAAGATGAACAGAAAGCTCGGCAAAAAGGTGACGTAGGTTGTGACAACCGCGCCCAGCGTGCCGTTCAGCAACGGATCGTATCCGCCGTGCAACCGGTAGGCCCCCAGAAAGCCCACATACTGCGTGACCATGATCAGCGGCCCGGGAGTCGACTCGGCCAGGCCGAGTCCCTGGATCATCTGCTCCGCCGTCAGCCAGCCGTAGTCATTTACCGCGACATCCGCGATGTAACTCAGCACGGCGTAGGCCCCGCCGAAGGTGACAAAGGCCGCCTTCGTAAAGAAACCGGCCTGAGCCACGAGCACATCCGAGCCGCCGCGCCAGAACATCAGCGCGCCGACCGGGACGAGCCACAGGGCCAGGAAAATCGCCAGAAGTTTTGCCGTTCGGACGAGCGACGGCGATCGATCCCCCGCGGCGCCCTCGGCCCGCGCCGTGTCCCCGTGCGCGTTTCGGGCGGGGGCGTTCGACCGGAAGGCTTCCGGCCATCGGTTTTGAAACATCGCGCCGGCCAGCGCGGCCGCGGCGACGACCAGCGGGAACGGAAGGGAGAGCCAGGCCAGCGCGGCGAAGGCTGCGACGGCGAAACCGATGAGTGCCGGATGAACAAGCGTCCGGCGGCCGATGCGGATCACGGCTTCGACTACGATCGCGACTACGACCGGCTGGATGCCGTAGAAGAGCCCCATGACCCAGGGAACGTCGGCGTGGGAGACGGCCAGGGCGCTGAGCGCGAGGAGGACGAAGACCGAGGGAAGAACGAAGAAGACCCCGGCCGAGATGGCGCCCCGGAGGCCGTGAAGCTGCCAGCCGATGTATGTGGCCAGCTGCTGGGCCTCCGGCCCGGGCAGCATCATGCAGAAGTTCAAGGCCCGGAGGAAGCGGCCTTCCGAGATCCAGCCGCGCCGGCCGACGATCTCGTTGTGCATGACGGCGATCTGGCCGGCCGGACCGCCGAAATTGATGAAGCCCAGCTTGACCCAGAACCGAAGGGCCTCGCCGAATTTGACCAGAGGAAAGTCCAAGCGTTTGGCTCCACCGGGGCTATCGCCCTTGCCGCTCACGAACCAAATCCATGGGGGAGAAGAACTATACCAGATTGACGAA
>CAYJTJ010000012.1:0-27541 GCA_964372835.1 uncultured Nitrospirota bacterium | reverse complement strand
TCACTCGATGATGTTCCGCTCGATCGGATCGACCTTGACCCCCATTTTCTTTAATCCCTCGACCGCCCGTTCGATTTCCTTGGGGTCGCCGGTGAGCTCGAGGTCGACCCATCCGGTTTTTTCGTTGACGTCCGCCCGCCGGATGTTCGTGACCACGCTGTACTTCTGGCCCACCTGATAGATCACGGGCTCCTTGATCTTGTCTTCCGGAAACGTGATATGAATTTTCAAACTGGCCATTCCCGTCTTCTCCTATACGGTCTGATGTGATCGTGCGTTCGAGCGGCCCCGCCCGCGATGGCCGGGATGATCGAGACTTCGTCCCCCTCCTTTAGAGCGGTGGCCTGGCCGTTTTTAAATCGGATGTCCTCTTCGTTCACGTAGATGTTGACGAACCGCCGAACCTGGTTTTCCTCGTCGCAGATCCGGGTCTTAAATCCGGGGTATTTCTCGTTGAGATGAAGAATCACCTCGGCCACATCTTTTCCGGCCACCTCCACCACGCCTTGCCCGGCGGTGAGGGTCCGGAGGGGCGTCGGGATTCGGACTTTGACCGACATTACGCGTTCCTCCGTTTCAGGTCCTTGAAGGTTGCCTCGAAGCTTGAGAGGCTGGCCTGGATCGGGATCGGCGATCCGACGGCCTGGGTGACGGCCTCCTGGGTTTTGAGCCCGTGTCCGGTGATGTAGGCCACCGTCACGTCCCCCTTGCGAATCGCGCCCTGTTCAACCAGCTTCTTTAATACCGCGACGGTGACGCCGCCGGCCGTCTCGGCGAAGATTCCCTCCGTCTCGGCCAGGAGCGTGATTCCGTCGATGATCTCCGGGTCCGTGGCGGTTTCGATCGCACCGCCGGTGTCCCGGGCCGTCTTGAGGGCGTAGTAGCCGTCCGCCGGGTTGCCGATGGCGAGCGACTTCGCGATCGTCTTGGGCTTAACCGGCTTGATGAAGTCCCGCTTGGCCTTGAAGGATTCGGCCACGGGCGAGCAACCCTCGGCCTGCGCCCCGTTCACCCGGGTTCGGACCGGCGGGATGAGCCCCAACTGCTCGAACTCCTTCAGGCCCTTCCAAATTTTCGTGAGGAGCGAGCCCGAGGCGATCGGAACGACGACCTGGTCGGGACTCCGCCAGCCGAGCTGCTCGGCCGTCTCGTATGCCAGGGTCTTGGAGCCCTCGGCGTAATAGGGGCGGATATTGATGTTGACGAAGGCCCAGGCGTAATCCGAGGCGATCTCGCTGCAGAGGCGGTTCACATCGTCATAGGTTCCCTCGACGGCCACCACGCGGGGCTTGTAGATCAGGTTGCCGAGGATCTTGGCCGACTCCAGGTCGGAGGGGATGAAGACGTAACAGGCGAGCCCGGCCTGGGCCGCGTGAGCCGAAACGGAATTGGCCAGGTTTCCCGTCGAGGCGCAGGCGACGGTGTCGAAGCCGAACTCCTTCGCTCTCGTCAGGGCCACCGCCACCACCCGGTCCTTGAAGGAAAGGGTGGGATGATTCACCGTGTCATTCTTAAGATAAAGGGCCTTAAGACCCAGCGCACGGGCCAGGTTGTCCGCGCGGACCAAAGGGGTCAGGCCGCCGTGCAACCCGACCGTGGGGGGTCCCTCCACCGGAAGCAGCGCGGCATACCGCCAGAGGCTCATCGGACCCCGGGCGATCGACTCCCGCGAAACGACGCGCCCAATCTCGTCATAGTTGTAGTTCACCTCGAGCGGCCCGAAGCAGAATTCGCAGACGTGGAGCGGCTCGGCGGGATATTCCTTCCGGCATTCGCGGCATCGGAGGCCTTTGATGGTTCCCATCATCAATCCCTTTTCGCGTTAGGTGTCGCAGACCGGAGGCTCGGCCTCGACCAGCTCGGTGATCGTCGGCCGCTCCCCGCAGAGGGGGCAGCCGGCCTGGCGCTTGACCCGGGCGAATCGGAAGCGGGCCGTCAGGGCGTCGTAGATCAGCCAACGGTCGGTCAACAGCTGTCCGATCCCGAGGATCCATTTTAAGGCCTCGGTGGCCTGGATCGTCCCGATCACGCCGGCCAGCACGCCCAAGACGCCGGCCTCCTGACAGGTCGGGATCAGGCCGTTGGGGGGCGGCTGCCGGTGGATGCACCGGTAGCAGGCGGACTGGCCGGGAAGAATGGTAAAGACCTGTCCGTCGAACCTTAGAATTCCGCCGTGGACGAGCGGTTTTCGGGCGAAAAAGCAGGCGTCGTTGATCAGAAATTTGGCCGGAAAGTTGTCCGTCCCGTCCAGCACAATGTCGTACTGGGAAAGGACCGAGAGGGCGTTTTTCACGCCGAGCCGTTCGTGATAGGTCGCCACTTTCACGTCGGGGTTGATCGCGATCATTTTTTCGCGTGCGGACTCGACCTTGGGCCGGCCCAGATCGGGGGTGTGGTGCAGAACCTGACGGTGGAGGTTCGAAAGGTCAACCTTGTCGCCGTCGATGATCCCGATCGTGCCGACGCCGGCCGCGGCCAGATAAAGCGCGGCGGGGGAGCCGAGCCCGCCGGCGCCGACGACCAGCACGCGGGCCTGGGCGATCCGCTTCTGTCCCTTCCCGCCCACCTCCGGAAGGAGGATGTGGCGGCTGTAGCGTTGAATCTGATCCTCGCTGAACTCCACGGAAATGCCCATTCGTTAGATGTTGAAATACTTTTCGATGCTCAGGTACCGCTCGCCGGTATCCGGCAGCACCGTGACGACCTGCTTTCCCGGACCGAGAGCCTTGGCCACCTTTTGAGCGGCCAACACGTTGGCGCCGGAGGAGATCCCCACCAGCAGCCCCTCTTCCTTGGCCAGGAGTTTGGCCATCCGGTAGGCCTCGTCGTCCGTGACCGTGATGATCCGGTCGAGGAGGCTCCGGTTTAAAACCTTGGG
Organism: uncultured Nitrospirota bacterium; assembly: GCA_964372835.1. Taxonomy (GTDB): domain Bacteria; phylum Nitrospirota; class Nitrospiria; order JACQBZ01; family JACQBZ01; genus CAYJTJ01. Next base: position 24,663 of record CAYJTJ010000012.1, on the reverse strand, counting down.
AATAAATCCGGCACCGATTCCCTGGATCTTGTGGGGGCCCGGCTCCTGACCGGACAGCACGGCCGAGGCGGTCGGCTCGACTGCGACGACCTGGACTTCGGGCCGTCGGGATTTTAGAACCTCTCCGACCCCGGTGATCGTTCCGCCGGTTCCGACCGCGGCCACGAAAGCGTCGATTTTCCCCTCCATCGCATCCCAGATCTCCAGGGCCGTCGTCCGGCGGTGGATCTCCGGGTTGGCCGGATTCGAAAACTGGTCCGGCATATAATAACCGGGGTTCTGCTCAAGGATGCCCTCGGCCTCGCGAATCGAGCCTCGCATTCCCTCCCACGCGGGCGTCAAGACCAGCTTCGCCCCGTACGAGGACAGGAGGCTGGCCCGCTCCATGCTCATGCTTTCGGGCATCACGAGGATCAATTTATAGCCTCGGACGGCCGAGATCATGGCCAGCCCGATGCCGGTGTTTCCGCTCGTGGGCTCGACGATCGTCGCCCCCGGTTTGATCCGGCCCTGCCGCTCGGCCTCGTTGATCATGCTGAGGCAGATGCGATCCTTGACGCTACCCCCCGGATTGAAGAACTCGACCTTGGCAAAGATGGCGGCCCCCTCCGGGGGGGACAGCCGGTTGAGCCGGACCAGGGGGGTCCCGCCGATCGCGGCCGTGATCGTGTCGTAACGTTGGGGGGTCATGCTTAGGTTCCCAATCGGGTCCCCCCGCCCCCGCCCATGAAGAAGAGGAATTCCAGCGTGTCCCCTTCCTTCAAAGCGGTGGTCGAGTAGGCCCCCCGGTCCACGATCTTGGAATTGAGCTCGACCGAGACCATCTGGGGCTCGATCTCCTTAGTGCGGAGAAGGTCGGTTACGGTGGCGGCCTGGATTTCCTCCAATTTTCCGTTAATCTGAATATGCATATTCAATCGGGCCCCAGTTTCCCCTTGACACCGCGGGAGGGTTTAAAGTATAAACAGCACCGAAGATCTACCAAATTAACAGAAAATGAGTAATACTGTCAAGAAGTTTGGGCTTTTTCTCGCCGATAAAACGGGAGGCGGACTGGATCGATCGCCGATCCCTTGACGACGCCTCGAAACCACTCGAGTTCACGGATGTTCAAATTCTTTCCCAGAGAGGACAACTACTTCGAGATGTTCGAAGCGGCCGCCCGCAATATCCACCGGGGGGCCGACCTCCTCAAGGGGCTGATGGAGGACTATCGTCAACCCGAGAAACAGGCCGAGGCGATCCTCGCGGTGGAGCACGAGGGCGATGCCGTCACCCACGACATCGTTCGTAAGTTGAATCAAACCTTCATTACGCCGATCGACCGCGAAGACATCTACGCGCTGGCGAGCGCCTTGGACGACGTCCTCGACATGATCGAGGCGGTCGCGGACCGCTTGATCATGTATAAGATCGAGAAGCCCACCGAAACCGCCCGACTTCTCGCCCGGATTATATTCAAAATGGCCGAAGAGGTCGTCAAGGGCGTCGGCCTGCTCCGAACCAAGAGCGACGTAACCCCGCACTGCATCGAAATCAATCGCCTCGAAAACGAGGCCGACCGAATTTCCCGGGACGCCGTGGCCGCCTTGTTCGAGCACGAGCGGGACCCGATCCACGTCATGAAATGGAAAGAGCTTTACGAGCATCTCGAAGAGGCGACCGACCGGTGCGAGGACGTGGCGAACATTCTGGAAAACATCGTCCTCAAAAACTCCTGAGCCTCCGGCTTCCGAGGTCAACCGCGTGCCCGAGTCATTCTTCCTGTTGATCCTCGTTATTGCCCTTGCCCTGTTCTTCGATTTGACCAACGGTTTCAACGACGCCGCCAATGCGATCGCGACCTCCGTATCGACGCGGGTGCTTTCCCCCCGTGCGGCGATCATCATGGCGGCCGCCTTGGCCCTGCCGGTCTGCGGCCTTCTTGCCGCCTTCTTTGAACGGTTCCTCGTATTCATCCTCCCCGCCTCCATGGGATAGGACTCCACCTCAAACTCCCCATCCATCGGGCCCTATTTTCAGTCCGGCCCCCAGATATGGGGGTTGACCCGTTTCAATAATCATTTCGAGCATCTACTTGTTTTTTTCTTGACAGACTTTTCGCATCGTGTATACTTGTGGCTATCTGTGGGATGAAGTGGGATAAAATGGGGGCCGGATGAAAACTCCTCGGGCTTAAAGCCGGGGCGGCTCATGCCAACGGGGAGAAGGATGTTCCTAGGTCGTTTTCAGCACACGATGGACTCAAAGGGGCGAGTCAGCATCCCTCGAAAGTTCCGGGAAATTCTGACCGAGCGGTACGAAGAGAAGCTGATCGTCACCAAGGACTTCGACCTGTGCCTCGTAGGATATCCCTTGGAGGAATGGAAGCTTTTGGAAGAGAAGTCCAAGAGCCTTCCGGCGATGCAGAGGGAGGTCAAGGAATGGCTCCGATTTTTCTACTCGTCCGCCCTGGAGTGCGAACTGGACCGGCAGGGGAGAGTCCTCCTGACGTCCTCCCTCCGAGAATACGCCCGCTTGGCGAAGGAGATCGTGGTGCTGGGGATGTTCAACAAGATCGAGATCTGGGACGCCAAGCGGTGGAAGGAACGGGAGGTCCAGATGCCCAAGAACTTCGAAAAAATCGGTGAGGCGCTGGCCGGTCTTGGATTTTAGCCACGGAAAACGAACCCGAACACATACCCGTATTGAAGGAAGAGGTGATTTTAAACCTCCGTTTGAAGTCGGACTCGATCGTCGTGGACTGCACGCTGGGCGGCGGGGGGCATGCCGAGGCGATCCTGAACGCGATCGGACCCGGGGGGCGGTTCATCGGGATCGACCGGGATGAGGCGGCGATCCTAAAGGCCCGCGAGCGCCTCGGCGTCCTCGCGGACCGGGTTCGCCTCGTTCAGGAACGATTTGAGCATCTGGGATCGATTTTGGAATCCGAAACAATCCGCGGCGTGGATGGAATCCTGATGGATCTGGGGGTCTCCTCCTTGCAGTTGATGGATCCCGATCGGGGATTCAGTTTTCAAAAGGACGGCCCGCTCGACATGCGGATGGATCGACGTGAGGGGCGGACGGCCGCCGAGCTGGTCCATTCCCTCTCCGAGGAAGACCTGTCGAGAATCCTGTTCGAATACGGCGAGGAACGCTGGGCGAGGCGGATCGCCCGAGGACTCGTCCTGGCGCGGCGGAAGGCTCCCATCGCGACGACGCGCCGACTCGCCGAACTGATTCTCCGTTCGGTACCGGGCCCCGCCCGTCGAGGGAGAATTCATCCCGCCACGAGAACGTTTCAGGCCCTTCGGATCGCCGTCAACCGTGAACTTGAAGGGCTCTCGGAGGTCCTCGAGAGCGCGGCGGAAGTCTTAAACCCCGGGGGTCGGCTTTGCGTCATTTCGTTTCATTCCCTGGAAGACCGAATCGTCAAACAGGCCTTCCGCAGCTTGTCGGAAAACGGTCCGGGGGTCTTCAGGCGGGTTACGAAAAAGCCGATCCGGCCGGGCCCGGAGGAAGTGGGGCAAAATCCCCGATCCCGAAGCGCGAAACTCCGGGTCCTTGAGCGGGTGGGGGCCCGATCGGCCGAAGTGCCGGGGAGGCGGGCGGCATGATCCACCGGGTTCTGATCGGGGCCGCGATCGTCGGCTTGGTCCTGGCAAATATCTGGCTGCACGCCCATATCGTGACGCTGGGGTACGAGATCGAACAAGCCCGACAGCAAAAAAGGGAACTCCTTCAGGTTCACCGTCAACTCCTCATCGAGTTGGAGACCCTTTCGGCCCTGGACCGGATCCGGGAGATCGCCATGGGAGAATTGGGCATGGTCCGTCCCCGGGAGGACCAGGTGATCCTGGTTGGCGAGGAGCCTCCGGGCCCCTCGTCTCCCGAGCAAAACCCCGGCCCGCATTTGGTGAAAAAAGAGCCATGAAGAGTCTGAGCGGTTCAACGCCCCGAATCCTGATCAGCGCCGCCCTGCTCGGGCTGGGACTGGTCGGCGTCGTCTATCGGCTGTTTAACCTTCAGGTCCTCGAAGCGGCGGAGCTGGCCCGGCGCGCCGAACGCCAGCACCAGAAGAGCGTGGCGATGGAGGGCGAGCGGGGCACGATCTATGATCGGAACGGAAAGATTCTCGCGACCAATGTGGAGGTGCCCTCGATTTACGCCGTCCCGGCTCAGATCCAGGATCCCCACGGTGCCGCTTCCCGATTGGCCCGGCTGCTCGGAGGCGACCCGACGCATATCCTCAAGCGGTTCGAGGGGAAAAAAAATTTCGTTTGGATCGAGCGGAAGGTCAGCCCCGCGACGGCCGCCCGCGTGAAGGGGGCGGGCATCGACGGCGTCGGCATTCTGAGCGAGAGCCAGCGCTTCTATCCCAAGCGGTACCTTCTCGGTCATATCCTGGGGTTCGCGGGGGTGGACAACCGGGGGCTGGAGGGCGTCGAGCTGAAGTACGATAAAGAGCTTCGGGGTGAAAAGGGGTGGGTGGTGGTCGAACGAGATGCCTTCGGTCAGTCCATTTTCCCGAAGGGGCTGAACTACATCGCGCCGGCGCGCGGCAAGGATATCGTCCTCACCATCGACGAAGTGATCCAGCATGTCGTCGAAAATGAACTGGACGCGGCGCTGGAGGAGACCTCGGCGGCGGGGGGATCCGTCATCGTCATGGATCCCAAATCGGGGGAGATCCTGGCCATGACCGTCCGACCGCAGTTCAATCCCAACCGGGCCCAGCGACAGGATCCGGAGCAGTGGCGGAATCGGGCGATTACGGATCCCTACGAGCCCGGCTCGACCTTCAAGATCGTAACGGCCTCGGCGGCTCTCCAGGAAGGGGCCGCGTCCCTTCTGGACATTTACGACTGTGAGGATGGGAAAATGGCTATCTCCGGCGGGATGATCCGAGACGCGGAGAAGCATCGATTCTTGACGTTCCCGGAGGTGATTCAAAAATCCAGCAACGTGGGAACCGTGAAGATCGCGATGCAGGTCGGCGAGAAATCCTTCTACCGGCAGCTCCGTGCCTTCGGGTTTGGGGAGCGGACGGGGATCGATTTGCTGGGGGAGTCGCCCGGATTGATCAAGGACCCGCGGTCGTGGTCGGGGCGGTCTCTGGCCTCTATCGCGATCGGTTATGAAATCGGTGCCACGCCGATCCAGATCATTACGGCCGCCGCGGCGATCGCCAACGGAGGCTGGGTGATGCGCCCGCACCTCGTTTCGGAGATGCGCGATCCCGCATCCGGCGAGGTAACACGGAAGTCTCCGGAGATCCTGCGGCGGGCCGTGTCGCGGGAGACCTCCCAAAAGATTCTAGAAATTCTCGAGGGGGCCGTGTCCAAAAACGGCACGGGCGCCCGGGCGGCCCTCACGGGCTACCGCGTGGCGGGCAAGACCGGCACCTCCCGGAAGATCGATCCCGTGACCCGGCAGTACTCCGCGCAGGAGGCGGTGAGTTCCTTTGTGGGAATCGTGCCCGTGGAGGATCCCCGCCTGGTGATTTTGGTGGTGGTGGATAATCCCAAGGGGGCGTCCTGGGGGGGCACCGTTGCGGCGCCGGTTTTCAGGAATATTGTGGAGCAGGTTTTAAGGCACCTGGGGGTGACGCCCCGTACTCAGGAGCGGATCCTTCTCACGGCGGCGAGATGAAGGGGGCGCGGCGCCGACGGCCGGACGGGGCTTTTCGGCCCGGCGGCGGGAAACCCGCGACGGGGTCATGAAGTTGAGTATCCTCATCGGGGAATTGCCGGATGCGGAGGTGACGGGCCGTGGGGATCCGGAAATCCTCGGGCTGGCGGCCGATTCCCGGCAGACGGGTCCCGGGAGTCTGTTCATTGCGGTTCCGGGGGTTCGGACGGACGGGCACCGCTTCCTAAATCAGGCCGTCGAACGGGGGGCGGCGGCGTTGGTGGTCGGAAAGACGGCCGTCCCCGCCGGGATGAAGACGGGCGTTCCGGTCGTCCGCGTTCCCGACCCGCGACTCGCGATGGGCCGTGTGGCGCGCCGGTTTTACGGTCACCCATCAGCCCGGCTCGGCATGATCGGTGTAACCGGGACCAACGGGAAAACGACCGTGACCTACGTGATCCGAAGCCTCATCCAGGCCGCCGGACATCGGGTGGGACTGCTCGGGACGGTGGTCTACGAGTTTGGCGGAGAGGTCATCCCCGCAACCCACACGACGCCCGATTCGATCGCCCTCCAGGGCCTGTTGTCCCGAATGGTTAAGAAGGGCGTCGAGACCTGCGTGATGGAAGTCTCATCCCACGCCCTGGCCTTGGATCGAACGGAGGGCTGCGAATTCGACTTGGGGGTCTTCACGAATCTGAGCCAGGATCACCTGGATTTTCACGCCACGATGGAGAATTACTTCGAGGCCAAACGGAAACTCTTCACCGGCCTGGCCGCCCGGGGTGAGAAGCACGGATCAAAACGGGCCGTGATTAACCGGGATGATCCCTGGGGAGCACGGCTGTTAAGCGAGGCCTCGGTGCCTGCGTGGTCTTACGGTCTTGAGGGCCCGGCCGACCTTACGGCGAGGGAACTTCGGACCGGATGGGACGGATCCTCCTTTCGCGCGGTCACCCCCGCCGGTTCGTTCCCCGTGCGGTCCTCCCTGGTCGGCCGGCACAATGTCTATAATCTTCTGGCGGGTATCGGGGCCGCGCTGCATTTTGAGATTTCCACCGACCGGATCCGTGAGGGTCTCGAATCCCTGACCGGAGTTCCGGGACGCTTCGAGCGGATCGAGTCGAGTGGGGGTTTCGGCATCCTCGTGGATTACGCGCACACCGAGGCGGCGCTGGATCGTCTCCTCCGGGCGGTGTCGGAGCTGACCTCCGGGCGGATCATCACGGTCTTCGGGTGCGGCGGCGACCGCGACCGGGGCAAAAGGGCGCCGATGGGCCGGGTCGCGGCGAGCTTGAGCAACCGGGTGCTGATTACCTCGGATAATCCCCGGAGCGAGGATCCGCTCCGGATCATCGCGGCGGTGGAAGCCGGAGCCCGGGAGGGGGCCTCCGCCAAGGGCGGCGGGGTGGAGGTGACCGCGGTTCCGGATCGGAGGAAAGCGATCGGAGAGGCCTTGGGTCTCGCCCGACCGGGGGACTGCGTCGTAATCGCGGGAAAAGGGCACGAGACCACCCAGATCATTGGCGATGAAAAGTTGCCGTTCGACGACCGGCAGGTCGTGAGGGACTGGATCCAGCGGACGCGGCCGGGAGGCGGAGTGCGTGGGGCCTAGGGTGGCTGAGGTTAACCGGATGTTTACAGCGGCCGAAGTGGTCACCGCCACCGGCGGGCGCCTCATCCGCGGCGAGGCGGAAACCGCCGTCGGCGGGATCTCGATCGACTCAAGGACCGTACGGCCCGGTGATCTGTTCATGGCGATCAAGGGGGAGCGGTTTGACGGCCACGAGTTCGTTTACGAGGCGCTGGAACGGGGGGCCTGTGGGTTGGTCGTGAACGTGGCGGATCATCGGATGTCCCGGATGCCCCGGGAGGAGGGTCTCCTCCGAAACAAAATGCTGATCGGCGTTTCGGACACGCTGGCCGCGTTGCAGGGTCTCTCTCATTTTCATCGCCGCCGGTGGGACATTCCGGTGGTGGGGGTGACGGGAAGCAACGGTAAAACCACGACGAAGGATATGATCTCCGCCATCCTGGAGAGACGGTACGCCACGCTCAAAACCGAGGGGAATTTAAATAATCAGATCGGGGTTCCTCTCACCCTATTCCGGCTGACCTCAACGCACGAGGCGGCCGTGCTTGAAATGGGGATGAATCACGAGGGGGAGATCCGGCGTCTGGCCGATCTGGCGATGCCCCGAGTCGGTTTGATCACCAATATCGGCCCGGCCCATCTAGAGCACCTGGGGAATCTGGAAGCGATCGCCCGGGCCAAGTCCGAACTCTTGGAGGCGCTCTCCGCGGAAGAGGGAATCGCGGTCTTAAATCGTGACGACCCCTTCTATGAGTTCCTGAAGGCGAGATCGAGAGCCCGCGTGGTGAGTTTTGGGACGGATCCCTCGGCCGATGTCGTCCTCGCGGGATGGGAGCCGCGCGGCGCCGGCTCCCTCTTGCGGCTGACCTGCCGATGGGCGGTTTCGGGAGCGGCGCTGATCCCCGCCAGGCCGGGCCGCCCCTCGGCGCGCGTGCCCGAGTTGCGCCTGGAGCTGCCCTTTCCCGGAGCGCATAACGCGATGAACGCGGCGGCCGCCGCCGCGGCCGGGCTGGTGCTGGGTTGCGGGGTCGAGGAAATCCGGGCGGGTCTCGAGAGAAGCCGGGCCGCGGCCATGCGATCGGAGGTGATTTCCTGGGAGGGGAGGACCATTCTCAACGATGCGTATAACGCGAATCCGGCCTCCATGCGGGCCGCGATCGATACGCTCTGCCGTTTCCCCGTCGACGGGAAACGGATCGCGGTTCTGGGCGATATGAAAGAGTTGGGCGCCTCGGCCCCCGAGGCCCATCGGGAGGCGGGCCGGTTCGCGGCGGCCAGCGGCATCGACCGTCTCCTCACCCTCGGGGAAGACGCCGAGATCCTGGCCCGTGAGGCGCAGGACCGAGGAATGGGCCCCCACCAGGTCACGGTTTTTCGGGAGCCGGCCGATCTGGCCGCCGCCTTGAAAGAACTGACCCGTCCGGGGGACCTCATACTGATTAAGGGGTCTCGCGCAATGAAGATGGAACGGATCCTGGCCCATCTGGGATTGGAACGCTAGGACGAGATGCTTTATCACTTCCTCTACTCGCTTCATTCGGAGCACGCATTTTTTAATGTCTTTCGATACATTACACTCCGAGCGGGGTATGCCGTCCTGACCGCTTTGGCGATCAGCTTCCTTATCGGACCGTGGGTGATCCGACACCTTCAACAACGTGCGATCGGGCAGCCGATCCGCAAGGACGGTCCACAATCGCACCACTCGAAGGCCGGCACCCCTACGATGGGAGGCCTGATTATCCTGGCGGCCGTCCTGGGGGCCACGCTCCTTTGGGCGGATCCGGCCAATCCCTATGTCTGGGTCGTCGTATTATCGTTTCTGGGCTTCGGACTGATCGGGTTCGCGGACGATTACCTCAAGTTTGTTCGGAAGCACTCCGGGGGCCTGCGGCCCCGCACCAAACTGGCCGCCCAGACGGCCGGCGCGGTACTGATCTTCGGGATTCTGTACGGGGCCTTGGACTACTCGACGATGCTCAGCGTTCCGTTTTTCAAGAATTTCCGCCCGGACCTCGGCTGGCTCTATTTCCCATTCGCCGTGATGGTGATCGTGGGCGCCTCCAACGCCGTGAACCTGACGGACGGCCTGGACGGCCTGGCGATCGGGCCGGTTTCGGTGGCCGCGGTCGCTTATACGATCGTGACCTACGTAACGGGACACCGGGTGTTTGCGGAATACCTTCTGATTCCGTACATCGATGGGGCGGGGGAATTGGCCGTCGTCTGCGGCGCCCTGTTCGGCGCCGGCCTGGGATTTCTCTGGTACAATAGTTATCCGGCCTCGGTCTTCATGGGGGATGTGGGGGCATTGCCGATCGGCGCGGCCATCGGAACCGTGGCCGTCATCACGAAGCACGAGTTCCTCCTCTTTCTGGTCGGCGGCCTTTTCGTGATCGAGGCCCTTTCGGTGATCATCCAGGTCCTCTCATTTAAGACCCGGTCAAAACGGGTCTTCCGTATGGCCCCCCTCCACCACCATTTTGAACTGATGGGGTGGTCCGAGCCGAAGGTCGTGATCCGATTCTGGATCATCGCGATCGTGATGGCGCTCTTAAGCTTAAGCACGCTGAAGTTGCGGTGACCGGATGTCCTTTCCGGTGAAGGATAAGAAGGTGACGGTGGTGGGATTGGGGAAAAGCGGACGGGCCGCCGCGCGGCTTCTGGACCGGGAGGGAGCCGTCGTGACCGTGACGGATCGCCGTCCGGCCGGGGAATTAGGAGAGTCCATGGCCGCATTGGAGGGTCTCCCGATACGGTATCGGGTGGGAGGCCATCCGGCGGAGGCCTTCCGGGGGGCCGATCTCATCGTGATCAGTCCCGGCATCCCGGTTGAGGCGATTTCCCATGTCGGTGCGGCCCGGAAACGCGGGGTTCCCGTCATCGGCGAGATCGAGCTCGGATATCGGTTTGCGAACGCCCCCCTGGTGGGCGTAACCGGAACGAACGGGAAGAGCACCACGACGTCGCTTGCGGGCGAGATATTGAAAGCGGCCGGCCGGAAGGTCTTCGTCGGGGGAAACCTGGGCCGCCCGTTGTGCGAGGCCGTGACCGATCCGGAGACGGGAGGGGAATGGGACTGGATGGTGGTGGAGGTGAGCAGCTTCCAACTGGAAACGATTCGGGATTTTCACCCCCGGGTGGGGGCGCTCTTAAACCTGGCCGAAAACCACCTCGACCGTTACGGCCGGATGAAGGACTATCTGGATGCCAAGATGCGGCTGTTTGAAAACCAGACGGATGGGGATTGGGCGATCATCAACGCGGACGATCCGGTCGTTCTCAAGGCGACGCAATCCCTGCGCGCCCGCCGAATTCTGATCGGTCGGAACGAGCGCGCCGAAGAGGGGGTTTATCTGAGGGGGGATTCCATCATCTCCTCCGTGGAGCGGCGAGGGCCCTCTCACCGCGGCCGCGAAGCGATTCTGAAGAGGCAGGAGATACCGCTGCGGGGTCATCATAACCTGGAGAACGTCCTCGCGGCGGCCGCGATCGGACTGGCCTGTGACTGCCCGCCCGAGACCATCCGGCAGGCCGTCCAGACGTTTGCCGGGCTTCCTCATCGTCTGGAGCCGGTGCGGGTTCGCGACGACGTTCTTTACATCAACGATTCGAAGGCCACCACGGCCGCCGCGCTCGCCCGGGCGCTCGAGAGTTTTGAAGAACCGATCATTCTGATCGCGGGAGGACGGGATGCGGGGAGCCGGTTCGGCGTCCTCCGGGACCTGATAAAGCGTCGGGTTAAGACGGCGATCCTGATCGGCGAGGCGCGCGATGCGTTGAGGGAGGCGTGGGAAGGGGCGACCGCGCTGGCCGAGGCCGAGAGCCTGGAGGACGCGGTCCGTCTCTCGGCACGGATGGCCCGGCCGGGTGACGTCGTTCTTCTGGCGCCGGCCTGCGCGAGCTTTGACATGTTCCGGGATTTTGAGGATCGGGGACGCCGGTTCAAGGAGGCCGTATTACGACTCGACTGATGGACAGAATAGAGGGGGACAAGACGATGGTCGTGGTCACGATCCTCCTGGTGATGGTGGGGCTCGTGATGATTTACAGCGCCAGCGCCGTGCTGGCGAGCCGTCGTCACGGGGATTCGCTCTTCTTCTTCCGGCGGCAGATCCTCTGGGCGGTCATCGGGGTGGGGGGGATGCTCCTGGCGGCCTTCATTCCCTACTCGGTGTGGGAGCGGGCGGCCCTTCCCCTGATCCTGGCGACCGTGGCGGTGCTCGTCTTCGTATTGATCCCGGGCATCGGGGTCGAGGTGAACGGATCCCGCCGCTGGCTTAAGTGGGGAGCCATGACGGTTCAGCCGTCGGAGTTATCCCGGCTTTGCATCGTGATCTATCTGGCCCGCTACCTTTCGAGGCACCGGGATCGGTTGAACGATCTCTTCCGTGGATTTCTGCCCCCGATGGTGGTCGTCGGAGTGGTGATGGCCTTGATCATGGGCGAGTCCGATCTGGGGACCGCGGCCGTCATGGGGATGGTCGCCGGCCTGATGCTTTTCATCGGGGGGGCCCGGTGGCGTCACCTCTGGCTGATGGCGCTCCTCGCCGCGCCGGTGATGGTTGCCATGATCATGAAGATCGGTTACCGCCGCGAGCGGATGACGGCCTTCCTCGATCCGTGGCTTGACCCGAGCGATTCGGGCTTCCAGATGGTTCAATCTTTTCTGGCGTTGGGCAACGGCGGGCTGTTCGGGGTCGGCCTGGGCCAGAGCCACCAAAAATTGTTCTTCCTTCCATACCCGCACACGGATTTCATTTTTGCGGTGATCGGGGAAGAATTGGGGATGATGGGGACTTCCATGATTGCGGTCGGCTTCGGCGTTCTCCTCGTCCGAGGCCTTTTGATCAGCTTGCGGGTGCCCGATCTTTTCGGGCGGTACCTCGCGTTTGGGCTGACCCTGATGGTGAGCCTTCAGGCCTTCATCAATATGGCCGTTGTGACCGGGCTTCTCCCGACAAAGGGCTTGACGTTGCCGTTCTTAAGTTACGGGGGGTCCTCGCTCCTGGCGAATCTTGCGGCCATCGGAATCCTCTGGAACATCTCGAAGGAGGCCGCGGGCCGGGGCGGGATCGCGTCGCCGGAACGAGCCGCGATCCGAGGGGCCAAGCGGTCGGTGAAGCGCAGGACCTTAAGTCGGAACGGAGGCCGCGGAATGCGGTTGGAGGCATGCGTGTGATCATTGCGGGCGGAGGCACGGGCGGGCATCTTTTTCCGGGGATCGCGCTGGCGCGCGAGTTCGAACGACAGCGGCCGGGTAGCCGGATCGTCTTCGTCGGGTCGGAACGGGGACTCGAAAAACGGATCGTTCCGCAGGAGGGGTACGAGTTGCGCTTGATTCCGATCGGGGGGCTGGTGGGACAAGGAATCTCCCGGAAGCTTCAGACCGTCTTAAGGATGCCTTCGAGCCTGTGGCGTTCTTACCGAATTCTCCGGGAGGATCGGCCGGATTTGGTGATCGGCGTGGGCGGGTACGCCTCGGGGCCGGTGATGGCCATGGCCGCGCTGCTGGGATATCCCCGGGTCCTCGTGGAGCCCAACGCGGTTCCCGGTCTCACCAACCGGCTTCTCGGGCCGTGGGTCCACCGAATCTACCTGGCGTTCGAGGAAACTCGCCGCTCTTTTGGGCGCGGGAGGGCCCATCGGGCCATGCGGATATACGGCAATCCGGTCCGGCGGGAGATCGCTCACGGCGGGAGTTCCGTCGGGCGGGGCCCCAAGCAGACCCTTCTGGTCATGGGGGGCAGCCAGGGCGCACGGGCCGTTAATCTTGCGATGGGTGAGGCCTTGACGGCTCTTGAGAGGCTGAGACCGAACATTCGGATTATTCACCAGACGGGCGAGACCGACGCGGTTTGGGTTCGGGAGCGGTATGAACGGTATCGCTACGACGCGGTCGCGACTCCATTTCTAACGACCGTGGCCGAGGCCTATCGGGCGGCGGATCTGGTCGTCTGCCGGGCGGGGGCCACGACGGTGGCCGAGCTCGCCAGCTGCGGGCTCCCCGCGGTCCTCATCCCGTTCCCCCACGCCACCCATGACCACCAGGAGAAAAACGCGCGCGCACTGGCCGAGGCCGGCGCCGCGGAAGTCATTCTGGAACGGGATCTCACGGGGGAACGGCTGGCTCGGTTGATCGCGGATCTTTTGACGGAACCCGAGCGGCTTGCGCGGATGGCGGCGCGGAGCCGGGCGCTCGGCCGCCCGGAGGCCGCCGAGAGGATCGTCACGGACTGTCTGGATCTGGTGGATTCCGCGGTTTAAACGGGGCGTCAGGAAGGACGGAGTGAGGCGTTGTTTCGGAAGATCCAGCATATCCATTTTATCGGAATCGGCGGCGCCGGAATGAGCGGCATTGCGGAGGTCCTGTTGAATCTGGGCTACCGCGTGTCGGGATCCGATCTTACGGCCTCCGAGACGGTCCGACGGCTCGAGGGAATGGGCGGCAAAATCTTCATCGGCCACCATCCCTCCCATATCGGCCAAGCACAGGTGGTGGTTGTTTCAACGGCGATATCGAAACAGAATCCGGAGGTCCTGGCGGCTCGTGAACGGATGATTCCGGTGATTCCCCGGGCCGAGATGCTGGCCGAGCTGATGCGCTTAAAGTACGGGATCGCCGTCGCCGGCGCTCACGGGAAGACCACGACCACGTCGCTCATCGCCTCCGTGCTGGCGGAGGGCGGGCTGGACCCGACGGCCGTCATCGGAGGAAAACTGAACAGTTTTGGAAGCCATGCCAAGTTGGGGCAGGGCGAGCTCCTGGTGGCCGAGGCGGACGAGAGCGACGGTTCCTTCCTGAAGCTGTCGCCCGCGATCGCCGTCGTGACCACACTGGATCGGGAGCATCTTGACTACTATCAGGACCTCGACCGAATCAAGCGGGCCTTCCTCGAGTTCTTAAACAACGTGCCCTTCTACGGACTGGCCGTCGTCTGCCTGGATCAGGAGGCGATCCAGGCGATCATGCCGCAGCTCTACCGTCGGACCCTCACCTACGGCACCTCCCCCCAGGCCGAGCTGATCGCCAGCGAGATCCGGCACGAGGGATGGATCTCCGAGTTCACGGCCCATTTCCGGGGGAGGAGCCTGGGCCGGTTCCGGCTGGCGTTGCCCGGCGTGCACAACGTCCTCAATGCCCTGGCGGCGATGGCGGTCGGAATCGAGCTGGAAGTCGACCGGGAGGCGATGCGTTTGGCCCTGGCCGAATTCACGGGCGTGGAGCGCCGGTTCCATAAGGTCGGCGAGCGGGGCGGTGTCCTGGTGGTGGACGATTACGGCCATCATCCGACGGAGATCAAGGCGACCCTTGCGGCGGCGAAGGGGGGCTTTGGCCGGCGGCTGGTGGTGGTGTTCCAGCCCCACCGGTTCACGAGGAGCCGGGACTTGGAGGAGGAGTTTGCCACGGCCTTCTATCTGGCGGACTGTTTGATCATGACCGAGATCTATCCCGCGGGCGAGGAGCCGATCGAGGGGATCTCGGGTCAGAGGCTCTTTGAACAGGTGAAGCGGCATGGGCATCGGGATGTCTGGTTTTCGCCCGATACCGAGGCCGTCGTCGAACGGCTTCTCGCGACGGTTCGGCCGGGGGATATGGTCATCACGCTGGGTGCCGGCGACGTATGGAGGATCGGCCTGAGTCTCCTGGAGCGAATCCCGTGACGGTTTTCCTCCATGATGCGGGTCGTTCCGATCCGGACGGGCCCGCGGCCCAGTCCCGAAAGCCGGGCCGGCCGTCCTCCCGAGGGAAACGGTCGGAGGGGGAACGACTGGAGTCGGCCGTCCGGGGGGTCGAGGGCGAGATCCGGCGCCGCGAGCCGATGAAGCTGCACACGACCTTGAAGGTCGGGGGGCCGGCCGATGTCTTCGTGATTCCGAAGGACCGGGAGGCGCTGGGCCGTCTCCTCCGCCAGGCCCGGGAGGAGAGGATTCCGGTCTTCGCGATGGGCGGGTCCAACCTTTTGGTCCGGGACGGGGGAATCCGGGGAATCGTGGTCAAGCTCTCCCGGCTGCAGAGGATTTCCGACCCCGATGTCCGCCAGATCGAGGCCGAGGGCGGCGTCCTGCTCTCCCGGTTGGCCCGCCATGCTTTCGGGCGAGGCTTGAGCGGATTTGAGTTTGCTCTGGGGATTCCCGGCACGGTCGGGGGTGCGGTGGTGATGAATGCCGGGACGCGGGAAGGGGAAATGGCGGATGTCGTGACGGGCATCGAGATACTGGATCTTAACGGCCGTTTGCGTCGTCTGAAGCCCGGCGAGATGGCTTTCGGCTACCGATGGTCGCGACTCCCGCCGGGCGTTGTGGTGGCGGCCCGCATCCGGCTCGAGCCGGCCGGTAAGGCCGAGATCCAGAGGCGGATGCAGGGCTTTATCGATCGGAGAAAGGCCACGCAGCCTCTCACGTGGCCGAACGCCGGGTCGGTGTTCCGGAATCCAAACGGAACCTTCGCGGCGAAGCTGATCGAATCGGCCGGGATGAAGGGGCACCGTGTGGGCGACGCCCAGGTCTCGCCGCAGCACGCTAATTTTATTATCAACCGCGGATCCGCCACGGCCCGCGATGTTCTCGGACTGATCCGTGCGGTCGGAAAACGGGTGGAGGACGAGACCGGGATCACGCTGGAACTGGAACTACGCGTGGTCGGCCGGGACCGCCCATACGGCGGTCAGGATCGTTCCGGCCGGACACGGAAGACCGGATAGGAGAGGGACCGTCGGGCCGCTTCGGGCCGGCGGATCCGCAGCGCATGCTGACGCGTAAACGGATCGCGGTCCTCATGGGTGGAAAATCGTCGGAGCGGGAGATCTCGCTGCGGAGCGGTAAAGCCATCGAGGCCTCGCTGAGGCGGCAGGAGTGCCACGTGGTGGCGATCGATCTGGACGAAAAACTGGTGGAACGGCTCGGGCATGAGCGGATCGAGCTGGTCGTGAACTCGCTCCACGGCCGGTGGGGCGAGGACGGGACGATTCAGGGGCTGCTCGAGATTCTCGGGATCGCTTACACCGGCTCGGGCGTCTTGGCGAGCGCGATCGGGATGAACAAGGTGATCACAAAGCAGCTGTTGTCCGCCCTCGGTATTCCGACGCCGCGCTATGCGGTGTTCCGGGATCCGTCGGCGGCCAAGGACCGCCCGGGGGATCTCCCTTCCGGTTTTGCCGTCCCCGTCGTGGTGAAGCCGTCTTCCGAGGGATCGACGATCGGCGTGACGATCGTCGAGGATCCCCAGGCCATCCGGGCGGCCTATGACGAGGCCTTCCGCTACGGGCGCGAGATCCTGGTGGAGGAATATATCCGGGGGGTGGAGGCGACGGTCGGCATCCTTGAGGAGTCGCCGCTGCCGGTGGTCGAGGTCCTTCCGAAAGAGGGGTTTTACGATTACCAATCGAAATACACGAAGGGGATGACGACCTATATCGTGCCGGCGCGCTGGCCGGAAGAGACGACGCGCGAGGTCCAACGACTGGCGCTCGAAGTTCACCGGCGGTTCGGCTGCCGGGGCTTAAGCCGCGTCGATTTTCGGATCACCCCCGATGGGGATCCCTACGTCCTGGAGATCAACACACTGCCCGGCATGACCGAGACCAGCCTGGTTCCCATGGCCGCCAAGGCGGCCGGGATCTCCTATGACGAGCTGGTGGCGAAGATCGTGCGGATGGCGGGAGGATGAACGCGCCCGTGAAGGAGCGGAGATGATTGATCGGTTTAACCTTTCCCGTCGGGGGTTTCCGACTCGGCTCTCCCACGGTCGGGAGAGGGCGGGGGCCCGGTGGGGATTAAGGGCCCGCCCTCCGTTGGGGGCGGGCGGGGCGGGAAGCCGGGGGTCTGTTTGGGGAATCAAAGTGATCTGGGTGGTGGTCATGGCGGTCGGGCTCGTCGCCCTGATCGCGGGGGCCGGACGGATCCTCGTACGGTGGGTGTCCGAATCGGACTGGTTTGAGCTTCGGGAGTTCCGGACCGTCGGCGTGGAGCGGGTAGATCCGGAGAAACTCATCGCCCCGTTGCGCGGTTATCGGGGTTCCTCTCTCTTCCGACTGGACCTGGCCGGCCTGAAGGGAAGATTGATGGCCGAGCCTTGGGTTGCCGAGGTGAGCGTCCGGCGGGAATATCCGGACGCCGTCTGGATTCACATTGTGGAGCGCCGCCCGGCGGCCATCGTGGCGGGGCGCGAGATCGAGGCGATGGTGGACGATCAAGGCGCGGTGATTAGCGAATGGCCCCGCGGGCGGACGGATGGAACGGCCGCCCCATCGGACCCCGCCCCGCTCCCGGTCCTGCACGGCCTCGAGCCCCGGTCGTTTCGCAAGCTCGATCCGCGTGCGCGGGAGCGACTCGCGTCGGCGTTGGACCTGATTCGGCAGGCCCCGATTCCGGTCGGGGCCGGACTCCATCTGGACGTCGCGTCGGACCGGGAGCTCCAAGTTCAGTGGGAGGGGTATCGGGTCCGGTTCGGTCCGGCCCCGTATTCCGATTCCTGGCGCCGTTTTCTATCGATCGAAGGCGAGATTAGACGTCGACATCCCGTCGTGCGGGAGGTCGATCTGAGATTTGGGCATCGGGTGATCGTGCGATAGCCTTTCTTGAAAGGAGGTACAGAGCATTGGCCAAACGGGAGAACATTATCGTCGGCTTGGACATCGGGACCACGAAAATCTGCGCGATCGTCGGCGAGATTCATGAGGGAGCCGGCTCGGATGCGGCGCCGCGGGTGGACATCATCGGTATCGGAACCAGTCCGTCGCGCGGCCTCCGTAAAGGGGTGGTCGTAAATATCGAGAGCACGGTGGAATCGATTCGGCGGGCCGTGGAAGAGGCCGAGCTCATGGCGGGCGTTCAGATTCAGTCGGTTTACGCCGGGATCGCCGGGGGGCACATCAAGGGCTTCAACAGCCGCGGCGTCATCGCCGTAAAGGATCGCGAGGTGAGGAAGGCGGATTTAGACCGCGTGATCGATGCCGCGCGGGCGGTGGCGATCCCGCTCGACCGGGAGGTGCTGCACGTTCTCCCGCAGGAGTTCGTGGTCGACGACCAAGACGGCATCAAGGACCCGTTGGGTATGGCCGGCGTTCGGCTGGAGGCCGAAGTGCATATCATCACGGGCGCGGTCACCTCGGCCCAAAACATCGTCAAGAGCGTCAACCGCGCCGGGCTGGAGGTGGTGGACATCATCCTGCAGCCGCTCGCCTCGAGCGAGGCCGTCCTGACGTCCGACGAGAAGGATCTCGGCGTGACCCTGGTCGATATCGGCGGGGGAACGACGGATATTGCGACGTTCGTGGAGGGAGGCATCTGGCACACCGCGGTATTGGGAATCGGGGGCAATCATCTGACCGGGGATGTCGCGGTCGGTCTTCGGACGCCGGTGGATGAGGCCGAGAAGATCAAGATTAAATACGGCTGCGCCATGACGGCCATGGTCAAGGGGGACGAAACGATTGAGGTTCCGAGCGTGGGCGGGCGCGCGCCGCGCATTCTCTCCAGGCAGATTCTCTCCGAAATTCTGGAACCCCGTGCGGAGGAGATCCTTGGGCTCGTGGCGAGGGAAATCAAGCGGGCGGGATACGAGGAGCGGGTCGCCTCCGGCGTCGTGATCACCGGCGGAACTTCCCTCCTCAGAGGGATGGTCGAAGTGGCCGAGCGGGTATTGGACCTGCCGGTCCGACGGGGGACCCCGACAAACCTGGGGGGGCTGGCCGACATCGTCAACAATCCGATGTATGCCACCGGCGTCGGCCTGATTCTCTACGCGCTGAAGGAGGAGAAGGATCGGGAGACGAGGCGTTATCGGGACCGCCGGCTCTTCACGAAGGTGGCCGGAAGAATGAGGGAGTGGGTTCAGGAATTCTTTTAAACCGAAAGGAGGGCGAGAATGTTCATCTTTGACGAGGCAGAGATCAAGCCGGCCCGGATCAAGGTGATTGGCGTCGGCGGAAGCGGTTGCAACGCCGTGAACTCGATGATCGCCTCCAAGCTCGGCGGGGTCGAGTTCGTCGCGGCCAATACGGATGTCCAGGCCCTGGGTCAATCGAAGGCGTCCTGCACGGTACCCTTGGGGACGCGACTCACCAAGGGACTGGGGGCGGGGGCGAACCCCGACGTCGGCCGCGAGGCCGCCCTGGAGGACGCCGAGCGGATCCGGGAGGCCCTGGCCGAGGCCGACATGGTCTTTGTGACGGCCGGCATGGGCGGCGGGACCGGAACGGGCGCCGCGCCGATCATCGCGAACATCGCGCGCGAGTCCGGTGCATTGACGGTGGCGGTCGTCACCAAGCCGTTTGGGTTTGAAGGGGCTAAACGGATGGCCCGCGCCGAGGAGGGCCTGGTCGAACTCCGAAAGGTGGTGGATACGCTGATCACGATCCCCAACCAGCGTCTTCTCTCTGTGGTGGACAAATCGACCTCGCTCGTCCAGGCCTTTCGTGTCGTGGACGACGTTCTTCGGCAGGCGGTGCAGGGGATCGCCGACCTGGTCACCACGCCGGGTCTGGTCAACGTGGATTTTGCCGATGTCAGGACCGTCATGACCCATATGGGTCGGGCCGTGATGGGGATCGGGATGGCGAAGGGCGAGCAGAGCGCCGTGGAGGCGGCCCAACGCGCGATCGCCAGCCCGCTTCTGGAGGAAGAATCGATCCACGGGGCGAGAGGGGTTCTCTTGAACATTACGGGCGGCGAGGGGCTTTCGCTCCATGAGGTCAATCAGGCCTCGACGATCATCCACGAGGCGGCCGACCCGGATGCGAACATCATTTTCGGCGCCGTGATCAACCGGGCGATGAAGGATGAGATCGCCGTGACCGTGATCGCCACGGGTTTCGAAAAGGACCTCGCCATGGAGGAGACGCTGAAGCCCGGGATTTCCAAGCCGCACCCCGCCAAGAATCTGGACCGCCCGGCCTATATTCGAAAGGTGGTGAACAGCCCCTACCCTCCGGAGCGACTGGGGATGGGGGATGATGAGTGGGACGTTCCGACTTTTCTGAGGAAGCAGGCCGACTGAGGAATGGGTTGCAGGTCATCGCGCCCTGGGTTAAACTAATCAAAACGAGGGGGCATCCCTCGGTCGGCGGAGGGAGCGGGCGATGGCGGATGCGCTAAAGTCGATACGACGGGATGGACATCTCGCCGTGGCGCTTGGACGGTGGCCGGATCGGCCGGACGTGAAGCATCTGTTCGGCGTCCGGGGTGAACGGCCGGTTGAATTTCTGGCGGGGTATTTCGGGGTTCCAACCGCGTACGTCGCGGGAACCCGTCAGGTCCACGGCCATTCCGTCAGGGTTTTGGACGGGGAGGCCCCGCCCGATGCGGACGGATGGACCGGACCCGTCCGATCCGATTGCCCGCCGGGCGCATCCCTTCCCGTTCCGGAGGAGGGATTCGATGCGCTGGTGACGAATCGTCCCGGAATCGCCCTTTCCGTCCGTACGGCTGACTGCGTTCCGATATTGATCTGGGACCAGATCGGCCGGGCGATCGGGGCGGTCCATGCGGGGTGGCGCGGCTCCTTACGCTCGATTGCCTCCAAAACGGTCCGCCGGATGGAGAACTGTTTTGGGACGCGGCCGGCTGATCTCTGGATAGCGATCGGCCCGGCCGTGGGGCCCTGCTGCTACGAGGTGGATCGCGCGGTATTGGACCCTCTCCGCTCGGGGTTTTCAGATTGGCGTGAGGTGGTCGCCGAGAAGGGGCTTGGACGCGGCATGCTGGATCTTCCCGGGCTGAACGTCCGGCAACTTCTGGGCTGCGGCGTTCCGAGCGGACGGATCACCGTCGCCGGAACCTGCACGGTCTGCCATCCGGATGGGTTTTATTCCTACCGCCGCGACGGCCGCTCGGCCGGGAGCATGATCAGCGGGATCCTCGTCTGCGACCGGAAGGGCAAGGACCCCTAGGCCGTTTGGAACGGCCGACCGGTGAGAGGACGGCGGGGGTGTTCGGATGAGAGGGATCATCGGCCAGCGACTCGCCCGGGTTCATCGACGGATCGGGGCGGCTGCGGCACGGGGGGGTAGGAATCCCTCGGAAATCACGTTGGTGCTGGCGAGCAAGGGGGTGGGGATCGAGGCGCTGCGCGAGGCGGCGGAGGCCGGGGCGACCGTTTTCGGCGAGAATCGGGTCCAGGAGGCCGTTTCAAAGATGGCCGCGCTGGGTCGCCCCTTTCGCTGGCATCTCATCGGCCACCTGCAGAGGAACAAGGCGCGGCTCGCGGTCGGCGCGTTCGAGTTGATCCATTCCGTGGACGGTCGCGAGCCGGCCCTCGAGATGGATCGGCGGGCCGCCCGCGCGAGGATCCGGCAGGAGGTTTTGGTTCAGGTGAATGTGGGGCGGGAAGGCGGCAAGCACGGCGTGGCCCCGGAGGGCCTCGGGCCCCTGGTCCGGGAGATCGCGGCCATGCCGAATCTCCGGCTTCGCGGCCTGATGGCGATTCCTCCGATGGCAAAAGATCCGGAGGCGTCGCGTCCGTTTTTCCGGCAGTTGGCCGAGACGATGGCCCGCCTTAATCGGGAGGGTTTTTCGCTGAACGAGCTTTCGATGGGCATGTCGAACGATTTTGAGGCGGCGATCGAGGAGGGGGCAACGCTGGTCCGGGTGGGAACCGCGATATTCGGTCCGCGCGAGGAGAATCCCCACCCAGAGTCGGAGGGGTAGTCAAGAATGTTTCTGGCGGCCAATCTGATCCGCTCGCTGGCCGAGGTGATCGGCATCGTTTTGAATTTTTACATGTGGGTCGTCGTCATCCGGGCCCTGGTCTCCTGGGTTAACCCGGATCCCTATAACCCCATTGTTCAGTTCTTAAACCGGATGACGGAGCCGGTCCTCCAGCCGATTCGAAGGCTGATCCCCGCTTTTAGACTCGGGGTGGACCTGTCTCCTTTCATCGCGATTTTGATCATAATTTTTTTAAGGAGTTTCTTGGTGACCAGCCTGGTTGATCTGGCGCATCGAATGCAGTAGGAGGCCTAATCGTCAGAAGTCCGTAAAAGAAGGAGGTCGAGGTTATGAAAATCACACCCTTGGATATTCAGCAGATCGGCTTCAAGGTCCGGATCCGGGGCTACGATCGTCGAGAGGTCGACAGCTTTCTGGATTCCGTGACGGAGGAGTACGAGGGCCTGATTCGAGAAAACTCCGTCCTGAAGGAAAAGTTGGCGGACTTCGAAGGACAGGTCGCGGAACTCAAGAAAAAGGAGGTTGCGCTCAACAACACCCTGGTCAAGGCCCAGGATCTGGTGGAGGGGATGAAACACACGGCCCAGAAGGATGCCGATCTGGTCCTCAAGGAAGCCGAACTGAAGGCGGAGGGTCTGGCCCGGCTCGCCCATGAAGAAGTCGCCAGCATCCGGGGGGAGATCCTGGACATCAAGAAACAGAAAGCGATCTTACTTGAGAAAGTGCGCTCCATGGTGAGGACCTTTGATCGCGTGATTCAGATGGAGGATGAGATGGAGGAACCGGGGATCGAGAACGGGGCCCGGGCGGAGGCATTGGACGACGAGAAGGACGATACCGTACGCCTGATCCGCCCCAAGACATAGCGGCAAAAAATTCCCTTAAGAGGAGAACTCGATGCGCTATGACGTCTATATCACCCGAAAGGATCGATTCTACAACGCGGCCGTGCCGGCCCTGCCGGGCTGCACGGCGCTGGGCCGGACGGAGGAAGAGGTCTTAAAAAACATCCGCGACGTGATTGAGGGGTATCTCCAATGGCTGAGGGAAAAGAGGATTCCCTATCCCGCCGTTAAAGTGGTCCGGGTCCACCACGCCCGGTTTCCGAGCGTGAGATCGGCGTAAAACCCGGGGGGAAAGAAAGGTTAGGAATCGGAGGGCGGCTCTCTGAAGTATTCCGTGAGGAGCCGTTCGGCCTCCTCGTAGTCCTCATCCCGAAGGAGAATCTCGCGCTGGAACGCGCCGATCGCCGGTCCGGGATAGAGGCTCGCGAACTGTTCGTTTGAGTTCGAAAAAGGGATTCCGGCCTCCTCCAGTATGCCGCGCGCGATCGCCCACTGGGACTCGTCCAGCATGAGTTTCAGGCGCTTCATGACGGAATGATCTCCCGATGACCGAGGCGGATGGCCCGTCCGCCGATCCGGACCGACCCGGTTAATCTGAGATCCTCGTCCTCCTCATCTTCATCCTCCTCGTCCAACTTGCTCTCCTCGTCCACGTCAAGTTCATCCTCTTCCTCTTCTTCATCGTCCTCCTCCTCATCGGGGAGTGATGCACGGAAAAACCGATTTCCTCTCATCGGATTGTTCCTCCTTTCCAACCCAAAAGTCCGTTAGGGGTTTCCCATGGCCGATGCCTTCGCGGGTGCGGACGCCGGCGATGGGACCGGGCCCATCCGGCCGGGGGGCCAGTAGATTTTGTAAACCCGTCCGATCACGTCGGACTCCGAGACCGCTCCGAAATGGCGGCTGTCGAGGCTGTGTTCGGTCCGATCGCCCAGGACGAAAAGGGCGTCGCCCGGGACGGGAAAGGGGCGCCCCTCGATGCCGAAGGTTCCCAGCGTGGCGTAGGTCAATACATCGAACGGGGGGTCTTTCAGCCGATCCCCGTTGATGAACAGGCGCCCCTCCTTGATCTCAACCACCTCGCCGGCGAAGGCCGCCACCCGTTTGGTCAAATGAAGCTTCGGCTCGGCCGGATATTTAAAGACGACGATATCCCCGCGCCGGGGAAGGTAATTATTTTCCTTCCGGACCAGCACGCGGTCCCCTTTCTTAAGATCAGGCTCCATGCTGCGGCTTGCGATGCGGTAGCCCTTCACCGTGATCGGGTATACCGAAAATGCCCTCGCGATATCCCCGATCCATCCGACCGTGAGCGTCAGCGCAATAACGATCAGAATCAGCCGGTTCGACTTTTCCCGTCGAACGGGGGCGAGGCGATAGGCCTGATAGGCGGCGAGGGCCGAGAAGACCGGTTCGCCGTACTCCAAAGAGGGGATCCAGCCTTGCGCGGCATAAATGAGAATCATTCCCACGATGAAAAAAGTTCCGAGGCCCCACTTTCGGAGATAGAACTGGCCCAGACCGGGAAAAAATTGGCCCAGGAAAACGGCCAGCCACGGATCCCGAGTCTCCTTCCGCACCGCCTCGAATCCGACCGAGTTCGCCGACCGGGCGACCCCGTGGGCATCGAACAGGCTCCAAGTGTGAATGACGAGGAACGCCAGAAGGAGCAACACCCCGGCAAGCGGGGCGCCGAAGGGGGCGAGGATCTGCCAGATCCCGAACGCGATCAGCCCGATCTGGACCAAAATCAAGCCGGCCCCCCGGGTCACTCTTCCGCCGTAGACCTGTCCAAGGCCGGTGAAGAGCAGCGACAGATTCACGGCCAGCCAAGGTTCCCTGCCGGGCCCGGGAATTTCATTGGGGCTCGATTCGGTCATTTCCGCCGGAAGAATTTGGGCTGAATGCTCAGACGGAAGCCATCATATCAGCCCACTATTC
>CAYJTJ010000011.1:0-27707 GCA_964372835.1 uncultured Nitrospirota bacterium | reverse complement strand
CGGACGGGGGCGGAACGGGGATGGCGCTGTTCGAGCAGTACAAGCCCGAGCCGGGGATCTGGACGAAGGCGTTTGAGGGGGCGCAAGAGACGATCTATTCGATGGCGCAGTTTAACGGCGCCCTGTATGCGGGACAGGGAAACGAGAACGGGGATGGGGACGTGCTTCAGATCTTGACGACGGATGCGCTGCCGTATTTGTCATCGGTGTCGTTTAATCCGGCGAACATCAACAGTATTCGTTCGCTGGCGACCTTTGGGGACAGGCTGTTCGCGGGCCTGGGGGATGATGCGGATGAGGGGGATGTGTACGTCTGCAACCCGGCGGGCGCGGGCGCCGATCCGGCCATCTGTGATGACACGGGCGAATGGACGCTGTCACGGAATATGGGGGCGAGTTACCGTCAGGTCCCCGTTCTCTATGATTACGGCGGTGTCCTGTACGCGGGCACCGGGACCGATGGGAACACGTCGGATGGGGACGTGTACGCCTGCGATCCCGTGTTTTCGGACAACGAGGGAACGACGCTGGGCACACCGACGGTTGCCAGCTTGAGCGATGAGGTGAACTGCACGACCTCGGACTGGATCACGACGCCGGTCCGTGAGGCGGGGGCCACGGCCGAGTTCGCGTCGTCCATGGCGGGGTTTAACGATTTTCTTTATGTCGGGCTATCACGGACCGGGACCGGGGGCGGGGCCGCGATCTATTACTGCAATCCGCTCCGTACGGAAGACCAGCAGGTCTCGGATAATCCTCCCGGTGGTGTGCCGGGGGACGAGACGCGGTGCACGTCGGCCGACTGGTATCCGGCGGCCTCACTGACCAGCGGGACGTTCGAAAGGGTGAGTTCCCTGGCTGTTTTTGGCGGCCGGCTGTATGCCGGGTTTGGAACGGGAACCGGGGTGGACGATCAGATCTGGGTCTGCAACCCCACCACGAGCGAGCCGTTTGCATCCTACACGCCGGCGATCCCGCCGGGAACGGTCTGCGGTCCGGGGGACTGGACGGTGTCGAAGAGTTTTGGGGCCAATTACGAGGAGGTTTTGAGCCTGGCCGAGTTTGACGGGAAGCTGTTCGCGGGGCTGGGCACCAGCGCGAACACGGACGGCGATGTCTGGTACTGCGACGATTCGAACAACAACGGCTGCGAACCGGGGGAATGGGTCCAGAGCGGCGCGAGCGATACGCCGTTTTCCTCGAACACCTACGAGCGCGTGAACGCACTGTATGTATTTGATTCCCAACTGTTTGCCGGAATGGGAAGCGGGGGGGGAGACGGGGATCTATTATTGCTCCCCGGGGCGACGGGCTGGCGTATTCGTGCGAACCGTCTGTCGGCCGGGACCTGGACGCTTGCCGGGATTCCGATTGATGCGGCGAACGGGGATGCCTACAGCCCGCGCGTCGGGATGGATAATGCGGGGAACGCCATGGCCGTCTTCATCCAGCGCTCGCCGGGAAACTGCTTTGGAATCAGCGCCTTTTCGGATTACTTTATCAAGGATGGTAATAAGCAGTTCGGTACGAACGCGAGCAAGGTGTCCTGTACGCAGGACCGTCTTTATGCCAACCGGTTTAATGTTCCAACGCTGGTCTGGAACAGCCCCGGACCCACGAAAATCTCGCCCGCTTATACCACGCCCGTGAATGACCTTCTGGCCTATACGTTTCAGAACCGGCTGGCCGATTGTTACAACATGAACGTCAACGGGAAAGAGGATAAAAAACAGATCGGATCGCTGAGCGAAGCCTGCGTGGATATCAGTGAGGTGCAGTTGAGCATGGATGTCTTGGGGGTCGCCATGGTGGCCTTCAAGACCTACGCGTTCAATCAGCCCGACGAGGCTTGGCAATTCGGGGGGACGGATGAAGAGGATTTTCGAAAGAAGCGTTGGGACGCGAACAACACCTTTAACCACCATGAGATTCATATCAACACGCGGCGTTTTTCGGGCGGATCGGGAGGAAACTGGAACACCCCGACGGAGACGAATCGGGCCATCGCGCAGTATTTCTTCATGGTGACACGGGCCAAGCCTCCCACCACCGGGGCGGTGAATGAGTCGGGCAACTGCGGGCTGGGGGATAACTTCACCAATCCTCAAGACACCGACAACGGCGGATCCCAGGTGATGAACTGCAACTTCTTCGGTTTAAGCCTGGCGCTGGAACCCGACGGCGGCGGAACGGCGATGTTGGTCGCCGAGCGGTATTCCAGCCCGACCGCGAGCGCCACGAACGCGGTTTCGGATCTGATCGCGTACCGGTACTGCATCACGACGACCAATCCCCCGGGCTGCACGACGGCAAACACCTGGCAGTATTTATCAGGGCTTCCGAACACCTGGACGAACGTGAACGCGACGGTGACCGCGACGCCGACCGATCCGGATGCCGTGATTTCCTTGGACACCGACGGGGACTTCGGGTCTCTGGACGCCTTTTCTCCCCAGGTGGGCATGGACAACGTGGGGAATGGGATGCTGGTATGGACTCAGAAGGACGGCTCGGGGAAATGGCGGATCTATTCGAGGCGGTACTGTCCGGTCGACACGGGAGCGTCGGCGGGCTGCGCCGCGGTGGGATGGTCGGCGGCGACGATCATGGACAGTAATCTGGGCGAGGACTATTTTGATCCCCAGTTGGCAATGCAGGCCCGGAATGGCCTAAACCCGGGAAGCGTGGGGAACGCCATGACGGTGTTTAACACGATGGATGGCCTGCTCCGATTCCGGATCGACGCCTCGCGGTGGGCGCCGCCGTAAGAGCAAGTTAAGAGTTGATCGGTGAAAGGTTCAAAAGTTCAAAGGTTCAAAGGTTTAAAGGCAGTGACCCGGACCCTTTTTGTGACCTTTCTAGCCTTTCAACCTTTTAATCCTGAGACAAGAGCGGCATCCACGCCGGAAGGCATGGTCCTCATCCCTGAGGGGAAGTTTCAGATGGGGAGCACGGAGAAGGATGGACGGATGGGATTTACGGTAGGGGTGGACGAACTTCCCCGGCAGTCGGTGTATTTAAAGGCTTTTTATATGGATCGATATGAAGTCACCGCCGCCCAGTACCGGAAATTCCTTGACGCCACGGGGAGAAAGCCTCCCGGGGATCCGCGTTTCCCCGAAATTTATCCTTGGGCGCTTGAAGGCGGCGTCCCGAAAGAGTTTGAAAACCACCCGGTGATTTATGTATCCTGGGACGATGCCAAATCATTCTGCGAATGGGCCGGGAGGCGGCTTCCTAACGAGTCGGAATGGGAAAAGGCGGCGCGAGGGACGGACGGGCGGATCTGGCCGTGGGGAAACATCTTCGATCCCAAGAAGGCCAATGTCCAGGAATACCAGGCAGGGGGGACACTTCCCGTCGGGAGTTTTCCGAAAGGGCAAAGCCCCTATGGGATATACGATATGGCCGGCAATGTCGCCGAGTGGACTTCGGACTGGTATCAGGCCTATCCCGGAAGTGATCTGGTCCGGGCCGCCTTCGGAAAAAATAGGATCGTCAAGGGCGGGGCGTACACTCTTCCGGGCGAGCCCTACGCGCGTTCGGCCAGCCGAAGCATGGCGCGGGAACCGGAAAAAAAGCACCGGTCGATCGGGTTTCGCTGCGCCGCGGATGTTCGATGATCCTGAATGGGAGAGGGCGCGGTTTGGGACTGGCCCAAGCCGTGGGGGTTCTCATGGTCCTTGCCTGGGGATGGGACGAGTGCCAAGCGGCCCGGAAGGACGAGATTCCCATCGACATGGTCATGATCCCGGCGGGGGAGTTTATGATGGGAAGCGATGAGAACGACGGGCGGATCGGGTTTGAGGTGGGAGTCGATTCAATGCCGAGGCATAAGGCCTCGGTGAAGGCTTTCTTAATGGATCGGAACGAGGTTACGATCGGGGCCTATCGAAAATTCGTGGCGGCCACGAAGCATGCGCCGCCCGCGATCTGGAAAGACTATAAGGAGTTCGGCTATCCGGTACCCGAGAACGATCATCCCGTGATCGATGTCAATTTTTACGATGCCGAGGCCTACTGCCGGTGGGCCGGACGAAGACTTCCCACCGAGGCGGAATGGGAGAAGGCGGCGCGAGGGACGGACGGCCGGATCTGGCCGTGGGGGAATGAACTGGTCCGGGATCGGCTGAATTCGGAGGAGAGCGGCCGGGTTTGGACAACACCGGTAGGAAGCTTCCCGGCCGATGCCAGCCCGTACGGTCTGCATGACATGGCCGGAAATGCGATGGAATGGACCTCATCCATATTTCAATCTTATCCGGGCGCGTCGCGAACGATCGCGCCCGACAAGAAGTTCCGTATTCTTCGCGGCGGCTCCTGGGGAATGCCGGCGAATCCGTTCGCTCGCGCGGCTCATCGCCATTTCCGGCTGACGGATCTGGCCCAGCCGGATTTCGGATTTCGATGCGCAAAGGATGCCAAATGACGGGGCGAGGATGGGCCAGGATTAAAATAGGGCTAACCTACCTCGGTCGACGAGTTCGGCTCCTGGCCCTGATCGGAGGGGCATCGTTCTGGGGCTGTGCCTCCCTTACCGGGATCGCGCCGGGGTCCGTGGCCGGTAATTCGATGGTCTATGTGGCGCCGGGTCCATTTTTAATGGGCAGCACCGAAAAGGACGGCCGCATCGGATTTGAGATCGGCGTGGATGAGATTCCACAGCGGAAGGTGCACGTGAGAGGATTTTATATCGACCGATTCGAGGTGACGGAGGCCGAATATCTCCGGTTCCTCGAGGCCACCGGATCCAAGAAATATCCCGGCTACTGGAAAGAGGCCGGGCAGGCCGATCGGTTTCCAGACGGCTTTGCGAACTACCCCGTATCGGATGTCGATTGGTTTGATGCCGATGCCTATTGCCGATGGGCGGGAAAGCGGCTTCCGACCGAGGCGGAGTGGGAGAAGGCCGCACGCGGGGCGGATGGCCGGAAATGGCCCTGGGGGAACGAGTTTGAGCCCGGCCGGGCCAACCTCCGGGGAGCGAGCGAGTTCTGGAAGGCGCCCGCGGGCCAGGAGGGCTACGGGGTTCCCGGATGGAAGGCGCCGGTGGGAGGCCATCCGGAAGATATCAGTCCCTATGGGGCCTACGACATGGCCGGGAACGTAAGGGAATGGACGGCCAGCGGGTATCAAACCTATCCGGGAAACTCGTCTCGGACCGTGAAGGATTCGCGAATGTTCAAGATGATCCGGGGAGGGTCCTATTTGACCGAGGCCCCCTTCTCCCGGGCGGCGGCGCGGCTGGCGGTGCTTCCCACGATCGGGCCCTCGGAAAAGGACGGGTGGCATTCGGACTACACGTATGGGTTCCGATGCGCCAAAAATCCCTAGTCGGGTGACACCGAATGCCCCGGGGAATTCTCCTGATCCTTTTTCTGACGGCGGGCTGCAAGGGTTTTCCGGCGGCCCTGCCCGAATCGTCGGGACCTCGGGTTGTGTACGGGTCGAACCGTCATGGAGATTGGGAAATTTATAGCATGGAAATCGCGGGTGGACAGGAAAAGAGGCTGACCCGGAGCCGGGGGGACGATTACTGGCCGACGCCCTCGCCGGATGGCAACCAAATCGCTTTCATTTCAACACGGGACGGCAATCCCGAGCTGTACGTGATGCGCGCGGATGGAAATGGACAGACCCGGTTGACCATGAGCCCGGCGGACGAGGAAGATCCGGCCTGGTCGCCAATTATATCAGGGGGCCCGTGCGGAAGCGAGAACCGTCCTCCGATGCCCCCAGACCCCGCACAGCCTCTGGCGAAGCCGGAAGGCTGCTTCGGGCGGGAGATCGCCTTCGTTTCCATGCGGGACGGCAACGAGGAGATTTATTCAATCCGCGTGGGAGATCCGACGCTAAAGAGATTGACGGACAGCCCGGGCATGGATGCGATCCCGAACTGGTCCCCCGACGGATCGAGGATCCTGTTCGTTTCAACACGGGACGGCAATCCCGAGATTTACATTATGAACCGGGATGGATCGGATCCGACCCGCCTGACTCGCAGTCCGTCGAACGATGGCCTGGACACCCATCTATGGTCGCCGGATGGGCAATGGATCCTTTTCGTTTCGGAAAGGGATTCGAATTTGGAGATTTACCGAACGGCTCCCGATGGCGCCGAAGTTTTAAACCTCACACGCCACCCCGCCGCAGATGACGGACCGGCCTGGTCCCCGGACGGCCGCTCGATCGTCTTCGTCTCGGACCGAAGCGGGGTTCCCGAGATCTACCGGATGACCGCGGACGGATCCGACCTGCGCCCGCTTACGCGGACCGGGAGGGGGGCCCACTGGCCGGCCTGGTCGCCGGACGGTCAATGGATCGCCTTCACGGTATCGGAAGGCGGGGACCCCGAGAACGGCCCGACCGAAATTTATGTCATGGATGCGGAAGGAGCACACACGCGCCGCTTGACGCATAACGATGGAGTGGAAAAATGGGTGTCGTGGATCGAGTAAAGAGTTTAAAGGCTCAAAGGTTAAAGGATTTAAAGGTTGGGCTGATGACGATCCTTTTAACCTTTCTAGCCGTTCAAACCTCTGTGCCGGAAGCGTTGGCCAAGCACACCGCCAGCCGGGTGGTCGCCAGTCCCACCCACCTGTACGTCACGCTGAAGGGGCTCAGCCATTTTTACGTGGTGGACTTAAAGGATCGGGGCCGCGTCCAGAAAATGCCGGTGGACTCTCCTCCCTGCGGCGGGTTCATTACGACGGACGGCCGGGATTTCTACATCGCCTTGGGTGAGGCGGATGCCATTGCGGTCGTGGATACCCAATCCAACACGATTCGGGCGAAGATTTCTCTCAAAGACGGCAGCTCCCCCTACATGGATCCAGGGGGGATGGCGGTTTCTCCGGATGGAAAGACGATCTATGTGGCGAACGAGTCCGGCAATAATCTCTCGGTGATCGACCTGGAAAGCCGGACGGTGACCCGCAGCATTCCTTTGGGTATAGGCCCGCAGGACGTGGCCATGACGCCGGACGGAAAGACCGTCTACGTTACCGACTTCCATTCGATTCGCGCCGTGGATACCTCGGCCGGAAGCGTGATCGCGGAGATCCGCCTCCGGGAACCCGAGTCGGACGAGGCCCGATCCGTGGTCCTGGAGGACGGCGAGGAGGATCTGAGGGGACCCCGGGACATCGTCATGGCCCCGGACGGCCGGACGGTCTATGCCGCCATCGAGGACACCGGCGAGATCGCCGTCCTGGATACCCATACGAATCGAATTCGTAAGATGGTCAAGGTCGGGAGTTACCCCGGCGGTTTAGCCCTTGCCCCGAACGGACGGTTCCTTTACATCGCTCACCGCGGCGGCCATGAGATTTCGGTGATGGATACCGCCCAGGACAAGGTCGTGAGAAAAATTCCGGTGGGGCGGGCGCCCTGGGATATCGCCCTTTCGTCGGACGGGGGGCTCATTTACGTCGTCAATCAAGGATCCTCGGATATTTCGGTGATCGATTCGGACACGCACAAGGTGATCTCCACGGTGATGTTGGGAGCCATCAAGGGGCTCTTTCCGCGGGGCTTTCGGCGGCTGTTGCTCCGTTGGAGGAGGGAGAAAAAGCGGGTCAAGCGGATTCCATTCGGATCGGCCATCTTCGCCGCCTTGCTCTTAACGCCCTTCTTCTTTGTCGCCCTCGATCGGGCGGATTCCCCCGGATATCCGGAACCGGCCTTCGCGGGGGTCACGACAGAATTTCAGGGTCATGGCCCTCCCCTCTATGACCGGCGCAAAATCGTATTCGAATCCCGGCGGACCGGGAATTGGGAGCTTTATCTCATGGATTCGGACGGAACCCGGCAGACCCGGCTGACCTATACCTCGGCCCAAAACCGGGCGCCTTTTTGGTCTCCGGACGGCCGGCAAATCCTGTTCGTGTCGGATCGCGATGGGAATCAGGAAGTCTACCTCATGAACGCGGACGGATCGGGACAGCTCAACCTGACCCGGAGTGCCGGGAATGACTTCAGCCCTTCCTGGTCTCCGGACGGAAAGTGGATTACGTTTGTCTCCAAGCGGGATGGACGGCGGGATATCTATCGGATGGATGTCGAGGGTCACGGGCAGGTCCGGTTGACGGCGGCCGGCGACAACTGGAATCCGAATTGGTCTCCAAACAGCAAAACGGTCGCCTTCGTGTCCAATCGGGACGGGAATAACGAGATCTACCGCATGCGCTGGGATGGGACGGAGCAGGCCGATCTGACCCGCCATCCGGCCGAAGACGGTCGGGGAAGCCATTCCTGGTCTCCCGATGGGTCGAAGATCGCCTGGGTCACGAATCGGGATGGCAACTGGGACATCTATATCATGAACGCGGACGGGTCCAAGCCGGTCAACATCACCCGCCATCCCGCCGAGGAGGGAATCGGGATGTTTGTTTGGTCTCCCGATGGGAAACGGATCGGCTTCATCACCACGCGCGACAGCAATGAGGAAGTTTATTCCGTGAATGTCGATGGGAGCGGGGTGAGAAATCTCTCGAGAAATGGGGCGATGGACGACATTCCGTTGTGGTCTCCCGATGGGGGAAAGGTGGCGTTTGTGTCGAACCGGACGGGGTTCGATGAGGTCTACGTCATGGACGCCGACGGCGGTCACCCGGTGCAGTTAACGTTTACGGGAACGAAGGAAGACTATCCCCGTTGGCAGCCGTAATAAAACGGCCTGCCGAAGCCGGGGCCCTTGCCCGAATGCGGTATGTATGTATGATGGAGAAGTTGGAATCATGAAATGGAATCCTAAAATAGTTTTCCGGGGACTCATGGTGATCGGCCTTGGTATTGCGGCGGCGGGATTTTCCGATGCCGGGCAGAAGAAAATCCTGTTTGAGTCTCGACAGACGGGGCAGTGGCAGATCTACACGGTTGACCCGGATGGAATCGAAGCGAGTCGGCTGACCGATACCCCGGCCGAGAATCGCTCGGCCACATGGTCCCCGGATGGGAGGAAAATCGTTTTTGTATCGGAGCGGGATGGGGACAAAGAAATTTATATCATGAACGCCGATGGATCCGAACAGACGAATCTTACCCGCCTTCCGGTCCAGGATTACAACCCCGTGTGGTCTCCGGACGGGATGCGGATCGTCTTCGTATCGGATCGGGATGGAAACCAAGAAATCTATTCCATGGCATCCGATGGGAGCGGCCCGAGACGGCTCACGAACGATGAGGCGCGGGATTACAGTCCATCGTGGTCGCCGGACGGCACGAAGATCGCCTTTGTCTCCCGGCGGGACGGCAATTATGAAATTTACAGCATGGACGCGGATGGAAACCACGCGGCCAATCTGACGCATCACGAAGGAGAAGATGGCCGGGGCTTCCACTCCTGGTCGCCGGACGGTCGACGGATCGCCTGGGGGACGGATCGGGAGATGAATCGCGATGGGAACTGGGAAATCTATGTGATGGATGCGGATGGCTCCCAACCCGGAAACGTAACCCGAACGAGGGCCGATGACAGCATGGGCATGAGTATCTGGTCGCCCCGCGGAGATCGGATCCTCTTCACGAGCACACGCGATGGAAACACCGAGATCTATGGGATGGCACCGGACGGGTCCAACGTGAAGAATCTATCCCGCAACCCCGCGATGGACGCCCAACCCGTCTGGTCCAGGGACGGGGAACGGATCGCGTTCGTCTCCAGCCGGGAAGGATCGGCGGAGCTGTACCTCATGGATGCGGATGGCGGCCATGTGATCCGATTAACCCAAGGCGCCGTCGATGTCGGCGCCCCGCAATGGCAGCCGTGAGAGCATGGGAAACCCTAAGGGCATTTAGGAGGAAGGAATCATGAGGACGGATGGAACGAACCCTATTCATTCCCTGAACCGATGCGGCGTGCTAAGCCGGCTTGCGATATATTCCTCCTTCTTCGTCATGGGTTTGGTTTTAGCCGGATGCGCATGGAGCCCGACCGTGGTGATTCCCCTCCATGCCATGCCGGGCAATGCGGTCCACCCCGTTTGGAGCCCGGATGGGAAGAAACTGATTTTTGAAAGCGACGTCGCGGGAAATTGGGATATTTGGATGGTGAATCGAGATGGAACCGGGTTAAAGCAGATTAGTCGCCAGCCCAGCAACGATCGCTTTCCCTCCTTCAGCCCCGACGGGGGTCGACTGGCCTATGCCTCGGACCGGGATGGCGATTGGGAAATTTGGTCGGTCAACTTGGACGGGTCGGAGGATCGGCAGCTGACCCACCGTAAGGGTCTGGATATCGCCCCGCTTTGGAGCCCGGACGGAAAGCGGATCGCTTTCGTTTCGTCGCGTTCGATGGATGTCCTCGTCTGGGTCATGGACGCGGACGGGAGTCATGTCCAGGGGATGCCCAATATTCGGTGCGGGGATTGGGTGTCGGCCTGGAGCCCGGACGGAAGGTCGGTGGCGGCCGTTTCCTCGATGCGGGGAAAGAGCGATATCTGGCTGATCAATACTTTGGATCGGAGCATAAAACAGCTCACGCAGAAGACCGAAACCCGCCGTGATTTTCTTCCGGCCTGGTCGCCCGATGGAAATCATTTCGCCTTCGTATCCGAACGGAAGGGCGAGAGGGACATCTGGCTCATGGATCGGGATGGAAGGAATGAGCGCCGGTTATCCAGGGGGGCGCTGGGTTGGCATGAACTTCGCTATGACGTGGATAAAGAAGTCTTCGACGGATTGAGCTTCATGTATCTCTCCTGGAGCCCGGACGGTCGGGACTTGGCCTTCACGCGGGTTAATAAGCAAGGCCTGGGGGAGATCGCGATCCTACAGGTGGCCCAAGCAATGAGATGAGAAGGTTGGGTTTGTGTGCCGGGGGGCCTTCCGGGGTCCCGGGATGGATTCGGGTCTTTGTCAGCTTCTTCGTCCTCGTTGTCGCGATTTCGGGGTGCGGTTTTAAAAATATCGGGGGAGCCGCCGATCAATGGCCCCATCGGGATCTGGACCGGGTCTTTTTCCTGGAGGGGAATCGAGGCTGGATCGTCGGAAAGGGCGGTCTGATTCTCTACACGGAGGACGGGGGGCAGCAGTGGCGCCCCCAGGCCAGCGGGACCCAAAACGATCTGGGCGGCGTCCAGTTTGTGAATGTCAGGACGGGCTGGGTGATCGGGGATCATGGGACGATCCTCCATACCGAAGACGGAGGCCGGCGTTGGGAACTTCAGCATGCCGGGACCACGTCCAACCTGTTCGGTCTGCGGTTTGTGGATGAGGAAAAAGGTTGGATTGTGGGACGGGATGGGACCATCCTCCATACCCGAAACGGGGGCCGGCAATGGCGGCCCCAAGCGAGCGGGACGCGCAACTACCTTTACAGCGTTGCGTTCGCGAATCATGAGAAAGGATGGATCGTGGGGAGGGACGGCTTAATCCTCTCGACGAAGGATGGGGGCGAGACCTGGATCGGACAGACGCACCCCGAGGGATATTGGCTCTATGATGTTTTCGTTGTCAACGAAGAAGTGGGCTGGGCCGTCGGGAAAGATTCGATCATCCTGGCCACTCGGGACGGAGGAAAGACCTGGCGTCCCCAGCGGAGCGGAACGGAGCGTTCTCTCTTTAGCGTTTTCTTCCTTGACGACCGGAAGGGTTGGGCGGTCGGAATCGGAGGGACGGTCGTGAGGACCCGTGATGGCGGCGAAAACTGGGAGCCTCAGTCGGCCGGATCCGCCAATTGGCTTGGGGTGTTTTTCACCGATCCGGACAGGGGCTGGATCATCGGACGGGGAGGAACCATCCGGCATACTGAAAACGGCGGTGAATCATGGGTGGCGCAGAGCCGGGAGGTGGCGTCCTGGCTGTGCGGGGTTCATTTTACGGATTCGATGAATGGCTGGGTGGTGGGGGACAGCGGTGTAGTCCTCCGTACCACCGATGGGGGGAACCGATGGACGGCCCAGACGATCGATACCGGCCGGTGGCTCTGCGGAGTTTATTTCCGCGATTCGATGGTGGGATGGATGGTGGGCGGGTTCGGCGCGATTTGGAACACCCGGGATGGTGGGCGGAGCTGGAATCCCCAATTAAGCAGCGAGCCCGAGAAGTGGATTTATGATATCCAGTTCGCCGATTCGGACGACGATCATTCCGATTGGGGCTGGGCCGTCGGTCGCGGCGGTCTCATTCTCCGGACCCGGAACGGCGGCACGTCCTGGGAGAAACAGGAGAGCGGCACCACGGATTGGCTGGACGGACTATTTGTCCAGGATCACCGGCGTATTTGGGCCGTGGGCCGTGGCGGCGTAATCCTCTACACGGGGGATGGGGGAGAACAATGGGAATTGCGAAGAGCCCCCGATGGGCGATGGCTCGGGGACCTGCATTTCGTGGATGAGAATAACGGATGGGCGGTCGGGGATGAGGGAATCGTACTCCATACCCGGGACGCCGGTCGGACTTGGACGATAAAGTCCGTGGGCACGAAAGAAAAACTGGGGGATGTATTTTTTTCGGATTTGAGGAACGGATGGATCGTGGGGGATCGGGGGGTCGTCTTGGCAACGAAGGACGGCGGCGAGACCTGGCGCTCTCAGAAATCAGGGACCACGAACGATTTCTACAGCGTCCACTTTTCAAGTTCGCGGCACGGTGCGGCGGTCGGGACGGGTGGAGTGATCCGATATACGACGGATGGCGGGGACCGGTGGCGGACGCCCGCGGCGGTCGGTCTGTGAAGGGGCAAGGGGGGACTCCGGGGCGGATAACCATGCTGAATGACGCATCCAGAATGATCGTCGTGATCCTGGCCGTTTCACTGGCCGGGTGCGGCGGCTTGTCGAGGCATGACGCGACGGCCTTTCCGCGCGGCCATGGATCCCCGAAGGAGACGGGTCGTTGGGATCTCTTCTGGTCATCGGTCGCGGACGCGAAGGCGGTTCGCTTAACCCCGCCCGCATCGCAGGGACGGAGCCTCGCGTGGTCTCCGGACGGCTCAAAATTCGCGTTCATTTCGGACCGGGACGGCAACGACGAGGTGTATGTCATGAATGCCGACGGCTCGATTCCGCTTCGACTGACCTACAGCCCCGCCGAGGAGGACGATCCGGAATGGTCTCCGGACGGCACGAGGCTGGCCTTTACCTCGGACCGGACCGGATCCTGGGAGGTGTATCTCATGAAGCCGGACGGCACGGATCCGTTTCGGCTGACCGCCACACGGCGGGGGGACAGCATCAACCCGACCTGGTCGCCTATTATATCTGGGGGCCCGTGCGGAAGCGAGAACCGTCCTCCGATGCCCCCGGATCATTCTGATGTGGGGCCGCTGCGGTTCGCTGACGCGAATCCTCACATGCCCCACACCCGCCGTGGCCAGGCAGAGCCTGATCCACGGCCGGCGCAGCCTCTGGCAAAGCCAGAAGTCTGCTTCGAGCAGACCATCTCCTATGTCAGCAATAAGGACGGGAATTGGGAGATCTATTCCATCGGCGCGGAGGGTCGAAATGAGAAACGGCTTACCGACCATCCCGCCATGGACGGATTTTGTTGGAACGAGTGGTCACCGGATGGCCGATTCATGCTTTTCGACTCGAATCGCGACGGATCTTATCAGGTTTATCGAATGAATGCGGATGGCGGTCAACCGGTGAGGCTGAGTTTGGGCCGTGCGCCGGCCGAAGGGCCGGACTGGTCGCCGGACGGGCGTCGGGTGGCCTATACCACCCGGGAGGACGGAAACTGGGAGATCTATATCGTGAACGCGGATGGGACGGATTCACGCCGACTGACCTCCCATCGGGCGAAGGATTTTAATCCTTTCTGGTCGCCCGATGGATCCCGGATCGCGTTCATTTCGGACCGGGATGGTCGAAATGAAATCTATCTCATGAACAGCGATGGCTCGAGTCCCCAGCGACTGACCCGGGGAATGGCCGACAAGGGAAGAGATCGGCACCGTTGGGCGCCGGACGGTTCGAGAATCGCCTATGTCGCCTATTCGGGGGGATCGCGGAACCTTTCCACGTTGAGCGCCATGGAACAGAGGGCCGCGTTTTCACCGAGCGACGATTGATCGGAGAGCGGATGATGCGAATTTGGATGATGACGTTGGCATTTCTCATCGCGACCGCGAATGACGGGGTGGTCGTGGCGGGACTGTTCACAAAGTCCGTGAATGGGCCGCTGGTGGCTTCCGACATTCCTTTGACCGCCGGTGAGGAAATGGATTATGTCCCCAGCTTTAGCCCGGATGGAAAGCGGTTGGTCTACACCTCCTTCGCGACGGGAAACGAGGACATCTGGGTCATGGATGTCCATGGCGAGAACGCGAGACCGCTGACCGATCATCCAAAAGCGGACTGGTCCCCCGCCTGGAGCCCCGATGGAGAAGCGATCGTGTTTACCTCCAACCGCGATGGGGTCAATCAGCTCTGGCTGATGGATTCCGACGGTTCGAATCCCAGACCCCTGACCCACGCGGATCCGTTGCCGACGACCTGGAGCCGAGACCCGTCGTGGAGTCGAGACGGCCGGATGATTATTTTCACGTCCAACCGGACGGGAAAAGACGAGAACTGGATCCTCGACCTATCCACGTTGCGACAGTGGCCGCATTCCATCGGGATGGCGGAGCACTGGCATCCCTCCTTTAGCCCGGACGGGAGACGTGTCCTGTTCTCTTCAAACCTCAGCGGGGAATGGGGACTGTGGCTTTCGGACCTTGAGGGGAAAAATCTGATTCGATTGGTCTCCGACCACCGGTTTGACAATAACCCGGCCGCTTCCTGGAGTCCGGATGGGAAGAGAATCGTGTTCCGGACGGCCGACTCGAATCTTTGGATCATGAACGCCGACGGCTCGAACATATCTCCCCTGACGTTGGATGGAATGGTAGACGGCTGGCGTTCGACCTGGAGCCCGGATGGCAAGAAGATCGCGTATACGTCACTGCGATCCGGCAATAGCGATATACGGTTAATCACGCTTAAATAGGGGTCCGGACGTTCCGGCTGGTTGAAGGAGAGGCCTAATGAGCATGAGGAAATTTTGGATGAGAATGGTACTTCCGGTCGCCGTATTGGTCTCTTATCACTCGACCCCGGCTCAGGCGACTCACCAGTCCATTCACGCGCCGGCCGGCGGCAGAGCGGAGGCGACGTTCGCTTCACGGGAAGCCTTGACCGGAAAGCCGGGGCATCACCGAAACGGGTTGTTCTATATCACCAACGCCACCACCGATCATCTGGTCGTGGTGGATCCGGTGACTCAACAGATCATCGATTCGATCCGTGTTGGAAAACGGCCTCTGGGCGTTGCGCTGACCCAAGACGGTCGTTTCGCCCTAACCGCCAATTTCGACTCCCACAATCTGTCCGTGGTGGACCTGGGCACCATGAAAATCGTTCGAACGATCCCGACCGGAACGGGACCGGATGGGGTGACCCTCACACCGGACGGGGAGTACGCCTACGTGGCGAATGCGGCCTCCAATAACGTAACCATCATCCGGACCAAGGACTGGAAGGTCGTCAAGACCCTTCCCGTGGGTCAATCACCGGATAATCTGGTCTTTACTCGGGACGGACGGAGAGCCTACCTTACCAACTGCGATTCGCATAACGTGGCCGTGATCGACACCTCCAAAATGGAGGTGATTCGATATATCACGGTGGGACTCGTACCCGAGGGAATCGTACTTTCGGCAGATGAGGCCCGCGCGTACGTGGCGAATAACATCAGTGACGATGTTTCGGTCGTCGACCTGACCACCCAAACGTTGATCCGGACGATTAAGGTCGGAGACGGTCCGGCCGGCGTGACCTTGGCGCCCGACGGCCGCTTTGTTTACGTGGCCAACGAACGGGATAACAACATTTCGATCATCGACGTCGCGACCGACGAGGTGGTCCGGGTCCTTCCCACCGGTGGAAAATTTCCGGTGGATATTCTCTTCACCGATGACGGGCGGATGGCCTATATTTCGCACCGTGACTCCAGCGATGTGACCATCCTCGACCTGGAATCCGAAAAAGTCGTCAAGTCCCTCGAGATGGGGGATTCGATCCAAGAGGGAGTTGTAAAACGATGACCCGAAAAACCGCATGCCGGGAATTCCTTCCGGGCCTCGCGCTGCTCTGTGTCCTGGTGTGGCTCGCCGGATGCGGTCTGTCGGCGGTCCAGAAATCCGAAGATCCGAAGCGGGCCCGGCTTCTGTATGTCACCAACGAAGGATCGAACGATTTATTCATTATTGATGTGGAACGCTGGCGATCGATCAAGACCGTGCCCGTGGGCGAAATGCCGGGTGGCGTCGCCTTATCCCGGGACGGACGGCGGCTTTATGTGGCCAATTTTACCAACACCGTAACCGTGGTGGATGTCGTTTCGAACCGGGTTGAGAACACCATCGAGGTCGGACAGGGGGCCACCGGTCTGGTCTTGACATCGGATGACCGGTATCTGTATGTGACCAACCGGTCTTCGCACACGGTCTCGTTGGTCGACACCGACGGGGGGCGGACCATCAAAACGATTCCGGTCGGGCTGGGTCCCAGCTGGATCGATATCACCCCGGACGGCCAGCTGATTTATGTCAGCAATGGGAGTTCCAGCGAGGTGGCGGTGATCGATACGGCCTCGAATTCCGTCATCGAAAAGATCAAGGTGGGGGAAATGCCGACGGGTTTGGCCGTGGCCCCGGATGGCCGGACGGTATGGGTCGCGGACTATCCGAAGGGCATCACGGTGATTGATCGGGCGACGCAGCGTATTGCGAAAACCCTCACGGTGGACAGCTTCCCCGCGGGTCTTTCCTTCGGTCCGGATGGGCGTTACCTGTATGTGACGAACGTGAGCACGGACAATATCTCGGTCATTGATGCGCGTCGTTTTGAGGTCATCAAGAGTATCCCCGTGGGGAAAACGCCGGTTGAAGTCAAGATCAGCCGGGACGGGCTGTACGGCTATGTTTTGAATGAGGGTTCGTATGACCTCTCCGTGATCGATCTGATTTCCGGACGAGTCGTCCGAACCGTCAAAGTGGGCGTCCGTCCCAGCGGGCTTGCGTTGCGGTGAAGCGGAGCGGGGCCGGGTCATGGTGTCAGACATGGATAGGGGAGCGAGGCAAAAGGGAAGAGGCAAATTCCACGAGCTGACCCGACGAATCCTTACGGTCGGCCTCTCCGCCCTCCTGTTCGGATGCGGCTCGATGATGAAACCCAGCCCGGCCGCCCAGCCCGATTCCGCACGGGTGGATACGGGGGGCGAAGGTGCGATCGTCTATACCTCCAACGAGGAAGGAAACTGGGATATCTACCGGCTTGACCTTTCAGAACCCCGGCCGAGGCGTCTCACAAGCCGGTTCCAAGAGGAGGAAAGCGCCGTCGCCTCTCCGGATGGAGAACGACTAGCCTTTGTTTCCAGACGGGACGGGGATTACGAGATTTATATCATGCGAATCGACGGCACCCAGCCTCAGAGGCTGACCTTTTCAAGGGGGATTGATGAAGATCCGCATTGGTTTCCGGATGGATCGCGGATCCTTTTTGAGTCGTCCCGCGAGGGAAACTGGGACATTTTCATGATGAATGCGGATGGAACCGATCAGATCAACTTCACCCGGACGCCCTTTGATGAGGCCGATCCGGTGTTGTCGCCCGATGGAAGCCGGATCCTCCTTAAGTCTTACCGGGAGGGAATCTGGCAGTTGGCGGTGATGGATCTGAGCGACAGGAGTCTAACGGTGATTGCCCCTTCGGATTATGTGGAAGGGGCGAATGACGACCCGTCATGGTCGCCCGATGGAAAGCGGTTTGTCTTTGTGTCGACGCGGGAAGGGAATTCGGAAATCTATGCCGCGGATCTGTCCGAGTCTCCCGTGCCCCGTTCGGTTTCTCTCTCCAATGGCGTGAGGGCCCACGGTCGCCCGGCTCTCCGGAATCTGACGCAGAATACGGCCCGGGATGACAGCCCGGTCTGGTCACCGGAGGGGTCTTGGATCGCCTTGGTTTCGGATAGGGACGGTCATCGCAAGATCTACCTCATGAATCCTGATGGAACGGACCAACACCCTCTCAGCCCTCAACCGATCGTCGAGGGAATACCCCGGTGGTCCAGCGATGGACAGTGGCTTGCCTACATGACGGATGAGGACGGTGAGAGGGTCGTTCGATTGATGAGCGCAGATGGGAGGCGTCATCGGGAGTTGGCCCGGTCGAAGGGAGACAAACGAGAACTGGAGTGGATCTCGAATAGGGCGGAGGGCGCCGCACGAAAGGGCGAGGATAAGGATTAAGGGAGGAGAAAGATGAGCAGGGGTTATGCGATCATGATTGCAAGAACGGTTATGATCGGCGGTGCAATGGCGGCGGGGTTTCTGGTGGGATCGGTGGATCCCGCGCCATCAAACGCTCATGCCAAGCCGTCGACCCAGCCGGATTCCCGGAAGATCGTTTTTGAATCCAAGCGGGATGGAAATTGGGAAATTTATGTCATGAATGCGGATGGAAGCCACCAGAGCAACCTCACCAACCACCCGGCGGACGATTACTGGCCCATCTGGTCTTCGGATGGAAAAAGGATCGCGTTTGTATCGGAGCGTGACGGGAACAAAGAGATCTATGTGATGAACTCGGATGGAAGCGATCCGCTGCGGCTGACGGATCACCCGGCCGAGGATGAGGACCCGTTTTGGGCGCCCAACGGTCAGGAGCTGGCCTTTATCTCCACCCGAGATGGAAATTTCGAAATCTACCGCGTGAATATGGACGGGACCGGGCTTCGGCGTCTGACCGACCATCCGGCCGAGGATTCCCGTCCCTTCTGGTCTCCCGATGGTTCCCGGATCGCCTTTCTTTCCGAGAGGGACGGCAACAGCGAAATCTATGTGATGGACCCGGACGGCGGAAACCCGGGC
Organism: uncultured Nitrospirota bacterium; assembly: GCA_964372835.1. Classification (GTDB taxonomy): domain Bacteria; phylum Nitrospirota; class Nitrospiria; order JACQBZ01; family JACQBZ01; genus CAYJTJ01. Next base: position 8,851 of record CAYJTJ010000011.1, on the reverse strand, counting down.
AATCTGACCCGGAGCGCCGGGTCCGATTTCAATCCGAAATGGTCTCCCGATGGGAAGAGGATCGGATTCGTGTCAAATCGGGACGGGAACAACGAAATCTACGTCATGAATTCCGATGGATCCAACTCCGTCAATGTCACCCGACACAAGAACGAGGATGGCCGGGGGGCCTTTTTTTGGGCCCCCAACAGCCGGCAGTTGACGGTCATTTCAAACCGCGACGGAAACTGGCAGGTCTACTTGATGAATGTGGATGGGTCTCAAGTGAGGCAGTTGACCAAAGGTCCGACCGATGCCGACATTCCGACTTGGTCCCCGGACGGAGGCCAGATCACCTTTGTCTCGAGCCGTGACGGGCACAACGAAATTTATATTATGAATCGGGATGGGTCGGGTCAAAAAAGATTAACCCAGACCGCGGCGGAAAACACGTGGCCTTTTTGGGGGCCGTTAGCCCGGTGAAGGGCATTGGGATTATGATGCGTTTAACCGAAATCCGTGAGATGGGGTGAGTCATGAAAGAATATCATCGGGAAGGATATAGGCGCCGGCGCGGACCCATACGGGAAATTCCATTGTTCCTGACGGGTTTTGCCGTTTTGGTTTCCGGCTGCGGTCTCGGCGCGGGACGGAATGATCTTTCGGCTCTTGACATCGCCGTTTCGGAGCGCATCAAACAAGCGAATCCGGTGGTCGTCCGCCTAACCCGGACCGTCACGGACGAGGAAAATCCGGTCTGGTCTCCGGATGGAAACCGATTGGTTTTTGAGTCCCGGCGGGACGGAAATAAAGAGATCTATATGATGGATCTGGCATCGGGGAGCGTTCAAAACTTGACGGGGCATCCGGCCGACGATGATGACCCCAATTGGTCCCCCGACGGGAGACAGCTCGTCTTCGTTTCCAATCGGGATGGAAACAGAGAGATCTACCTCATGGAGGCCGATGGTTCGGGGCGAAGGAACCTGACCCAGAATCCCAGGGCCAACGACCTCTGGCCGATCTGGTCTCATGACGGAAAGAGGGTGATGTTCATCTCGGATGAATCCGGAAGTTGGGACCTCTTCTCCATCCATCCGGACGGTTCCGATCGCCGTCGGCTGACCAACGCCTCCGCCGTTGAGGATAATCAAAAATGGTCGCCCGACATGAAATATGTGGTTTACGTGTCTGATCAGGAGGGGAACAACAATATCTATCTAATGGGCAGCAACACCTCCGGTCTTCGGGCGCTTACAAAAAAATCCGGCGATAATACGTGCCCGAACTGGTCCCCCGATGGCCGGCACCTGGCCTTTATCTCCAACCGCACGGGCAATTGGGAGCTCTATGTGATGAACGCCGATGGTTCAAACCAACGGCAGTTGACCATGACACCGGAAGAGGAAGACAGCCCGCGTTGGTCCCCCGATGGGAAAATGATCGCATTTGTTTCGAAAGGAAATGGAATGGCCACCATTTCGGTTGTGGACCTGGCCGGTCGGATTCAAAAGACATTAACCGACGCCGTGCTGGATAAAGAGGTTCCCTCGTGGTCGCCCGATGGATCCCGGATTAGTTACGTCGGGAAGGAGGCCCGGGGACCCTGGCAAATTTATCTTGTGCACCTTTGGGGGATTCCGGAGAACGCCCGGGTGGGTCGGTTGTAGTGGCCCCGGCGATTCATAAGGCGGTAATCGGTGGCCCACCGGAAATATTTAAGAGCGGTTGTGCCGGTCGTGCTGGCCGGCGCGGTAGGTTGCGCCGGACTGGAACCGGCCGCGGGTCCGGGACCCTGGGTGGCATTCACTCTGGTCAGCGGTGAGAGCCGGGATATTTATCTGGTCAGTCCGGACGGCAGCCGGGCCAGGAACCTGACGCGGGGCCGCGGAAAGAATATTTGGCCCGCGTGGTCGCCGGATGGGCGGAAGCTGGCCTATGCCAGCAGCCGTGATGGGAATTGGGAGCTCTACATGGTGTCGATGACGGATTTCAAAGAGACCCGGATTACGCGGACCCCGGCGCGGGAAGGCGCCCCCGCCTGGTCCCCGGATGGCGAGCGACTGGCCTTCTTTGTGGAGGAAGGGGAAGAGAAGGAATTGTACGTCATGTCTCTTGTGTCGGGCCGGGAATCGGAGCGGAGGCGGGTGACGAACCTTCAAGGCGACAAGGTGGCCGCTTCCTGGTCCCCGGACGGGACCGAGATAGCCTTTGAATCCGATGCGACGGGGTCATGGGAGATCTACCGCGTACCGATATCGGGGGGAGACCCCACTATACTAACGGGCTTGACCGGGAATAAGGAAACCCCCGTCTGGTCCCCCGATGGAACAAGGCTTGCCTTTGAGACCGACCGGGACGGAAACTGGGAGATTTACATTCAGAAGCTGGAGGGAGCGGCTCCGACCCGCCTGACCCGGACCCCCGGTCCCGATTCCAATCCCGCATGGTCCCCCGATGGGACCCGATTGGTCTTCGACTCGGTTTATCAGGGGCAAAGTGAGATCTATGTGATCCATTCGGATGGGGAAGGCCTTCGTGACCTGACCCACAATCCGGCCAACGATATCGGGCCCCAGTGGTCCCCGGACGGGACCCAGATCCTGTTCAGCTCGGACCGGGGCGGGAGTTACCAGATCTATGTGATGGATGCGGAAGGGGAGCATCCGAGGAAGCTAACCCAATTAAAGGGGGATAGTAAGTGGCCTTTCTGGTCGCCGCGATAGTCCTGCTGCTGGCGGGATGCAGCGCTCCAATGCCCTCGATCGTCAATCCGTTGATGGGGAACCAGCCCTACGATCAGGCGTCTGAGGATGAGCCGGTCGACCTGCGTGAAGGAAAGCCGGTCTATATCTGGCCCGTGTCCTCACCGGACGGAAAGCGGATCGTTTTCGTCTCGGGTCGCGACGGGAATACGGAGCTCTACGTCATGGGCTCGGACGGCACGAATCCGGTTAATCTGACGAGAAATAAAGCGGATGACGGCAATGGAAGTTATGGGTGGTCCCCTGATGGCGACCGAATCGCTTTTTCCTCAAAACGGAGCGGAAATTGGGCGATCTACACGGTGCGCCCGGATGGGAAAGATCTGCGGCGGATAACGAAATCGTCCGCTCAAGATTATAACCCCGTCTGGTCTCCCGACGGGGAATGGATCGCCTTCTCGTCCAACCGGACTGGGACCTGGCAGATCTACCGCGCTCATCCGGACGGAAGCGGCCTTGAAGCTTTGACCCAGAGCCCGAGAAATAATGACGCCCCGGTTTACTCCCCGGACGGACGGACGATCGCCTTTATATCGGATCGAAACGGGAACTGGGACATCTTCCGGATGCCGGCGGAAGGAGGAGAGGCCGTGGCCTTAACCCATGATCCGTCCGACGAGGATCACGCGCGCTGGTCCTCAAACGGGCAGAGGATTATCTTCGAGTCGGATAAGGATGGCAATTGGGAGGTCTACACCATGCGGTCGGATGGGACCGATCGGGTTCGTTTGACGGATACCCCGGCGGCCGAATCCAGTCCGGTCTATTCGCCGGACATGATGCATGTAGCCTTTGCCTCATACCGGGACGGAAATCCCGAGATCTATGTGATGAATGCGGATGGAGCCCAACAGACCCGGCTGACATTCAATCCCGCCAACGACATCTGCCCTTACTGGTCACCGGACGGGACCATGATCTATTTTTCCTCCAATCGCGGGGGGCGGGATGAGATCTACGGCATTCGGATGGCCGATTACCGGGAGATCGCGATCAGCTCCCCCTCGGAGGAAGACGGCTCGCACGGCCTCGGGGGATATTATGAGGAACATCCGGTGTGGTCGGCGGATGCCCGGAGCCTGAGTTTCCGAGCGGGCACAACGGCCCACCGGGAATGGATCCGGGTGAATATCGACACCGGCGGCGTTGAAATTGCGACGCCCCCCGCAGAAGGCGAAGTCCCGCATAGCGGCCATGCGGAGGGCCAGGATCGGATCGAGCACCCGGTTCGGTCCCATGACGGCATCTGGGTCGTTTACGAATCGAACCGCGATGGGAATTGGGATATTTACAAGGCGGCCGCGGATGGGTCCAAAACGTTTCGTTTGACGGCGTTCCCGGGCGCCGATATCCATCCGGCCTGGTCGCCGGATGATCGCCGGATCGCGTTCACCTCTCATCAGGCCGGCACATCGGGGATCTATATGATGAATTCGGACGGTCAAGAGGTTCAGGCCATCGCCGGATCCTCGGGGGCGAGGTTGCCCGCCTGGTCGCCCGACGGGAATGCGCTCTATTTCGTGGGGGGGGGCGATTCGGGTTCGGATGAGCTCTACCGCCTCAATCTCGTTACCGGCGAAAGCTCCCCGTTGACGCGAATGTCAGCGAGGCAGGATATCCATATCTGGCATCCCACGGTCAGCCCGGACGGCCGGTGGATCGCGTATGTTTCGAACAGGAGCGGGCGGTACCGCGTCTGGATTTCCGACGCCGAGGGGACCCACCATCGGATGCTGACCCGAGGATTGGATGAGCGCGGATTATTTGACGCCGTGAAGCGGTCCGCGTATTTAGAGGGACGTCCATGAGAAAGATCACACCATACCTGATACGGGGGTTGATAATCCTCGCGGTGCTTTGGGGTTGTGCAGCGGGTGTGCCGGGCCTTCGCATCGACCGAGGTTATCCTGATTTTCGGTTGGCCAGGGCCATAATGGGGGAGGATCAGCCCATGCGGCTGGCCGTCCATGGCAGGATGGGGTATGCCCTTGCCGAAAATAGGGACGAGGTCTTCGTTTTGGATCTGGAAGGCCGTCGGATCATGAAGCGGATTCCGGTGGGTTCCAATCCGATGGGTATCGCCGTGACGCCGGATGGTCGGGCGACCCTTGTTACCAATCACCACTCGGGTGATCTCTCGGTCGTCGAGAACGCCCGAGGAGAGGTCGTTCGGACATTGGAATTAGGAAACAACCCATGCGGCATCGCACTCTCGCTGGACGGCTCCAGGGCCTATATAACCCATCACGGCGGCAACGAAGTATCGGTCTTGACGGTTCAAACATTGGAAACAGTGGCTCAGGTGGGGGTGGGAACCGGACCCATGGCCGTCGCCTTATCCCCGAACGGGGCGCACGCCTTCGTGGCCAATGAGGCCTCCAATGACGTAACCATTTTCTCCACCCGGGACTTCCTAACGGAGGCGGCCATCCCCGTGGGACGCGCCCCGAAAGGGATCGCGGTCTCGCCCGATGGGAAGTGGGTCTATGTGGCGAACAGCGGCTCGGACTCCCTCTCCGTGATTGATGTGGAAAAACGATCGGTCGTGAAGACGATTCCGCTGGATCACAGTCCTGTTCGCGTGGAGGTGGCCCCCTTTGGAACCCCCCGATATAGTTTGGTTGTTTGGTGACGGCCCACTAGATAAAGGAGTATGAACGATGAAACGAATCAAGTGGCTGATCTCGGCAGGGCTGATTTTCCTGGCCGGATGCTCCGGATTTGGGACGCCCCCGGTGACGGTTCCGGCGCCCATTCCGGAGGCATTCAAGCTTTACTACATCTCGTACCGGGACGGTCACCGAGAGCTCTACATGATGGAACCGGACGGGACCCGACAAAGCCGCCTGACCGTCAACCAGGGAAGCGTCGATTTCGCGGTCGCGTCGCCGGATGAAAAGCTCGTGGTGTTCGTCATGGATGTCAACGGGAACCGGGATATCTTTCGGATGAACGCGGATGGAACGGATATGCGGCGGTTGACCCACACACCGGCCTCGGAAACCTCCCCGCGGTGGTCGCCCGATGGAAGAAAAGTGGTGTTTATTTCAGATCGCGACGAGTCCGGCACCGGAATACTGGGGGCCGGGGAGGTGTACACGATGAACGCGGACGGGACGGGGGTGAGGCGGCTGACGATGGCGGGAAAGGGCGAGGACGACCCTTCCTGGTCTCCGGATGGGAAGTATATCTTATTCACGAGCCAGCGGGATGGAAATCAGGAAATCTATATCATGGACGCCGACGGGACCCATCAAAGAAACCTCACGAGCAGCCCGGGATTGGACTGGAATCCATTCTGGTCCCCGGACGGAAAGAAGATCGGGTTTGTCACAACGCGCGACGGGAACCGGGAGATTTATGCCATGAATCCGGACGGTGCGGACCCGACCAATCTGACCAACAGCCCGGCCGATGATGGGAGCGGAATGTTTACCTGGTCCAGGGACGGGAAGTGGCTTCCCTTCACCTCAAATCGGACGGGGAAGCGGGATATCTGGGTGACCGGCCTGGACGGGACCCCACCGCGAAACCTGACGAACACGCCCGACGCGGAGGAGGATGACCCGGTCTGGCTTCCGGACGGTCGGATTCTTTTTCTCACCGACCGGGACGGCAACTGGGAGCTCTACTCCGTGAATCTGGACGGGTCGGGCTTGACGAATCTGACGCACCACCCGGCCAATGATACGCGCGGAATACGGCTTTACCAAGCGGCCGAGGAGGGATAGGCGATGGGAAGGCGAATGATGAGAATGCAAGGCTGGGCCGCGATGGCGGTGCTCTTGTTCATGGCGGTCGGATGCGCCAAGGGGGGACTGATGCCTCCCGGGCCGCCGATGATTCCTCAGGAGACCCTGGACTATAATATCTACTTCTCGTCCAACCGCGATGGAACACCGGAACTCTACCGGATGGATCCGGACGGGAGCAACGTTATACGACTGACTTTCAATGAAGGAAACGAGTACTTTGCCGTCGTGACGCAAGATGGATCCCATGTGGTGTTTGTGCTCGACAGCGGCAAGGAACGCCAGATCCATACGATGGATGCGGGAGGGAAGGATCAAAAGCAGCTGACCCATTCCGGCCGCACCAATGAGTTTCCCCGCTGGTCCCCGGACGGCCGACGGATCGCGTTCATATCCGACCGGGACGGGAATCGGGAAGTCTATGTGATGCGGGGGGACGGTTCCGATCAAAGGCGGCTCACCTTCACGGAGTGGGAAGAGTCGGATGTCAAGTGGTCTCCCGACGGGAAGAAGCTGGCGTACGTCTCGACGGTGGACGGGAGCAACGAGGAAATCTTTATCATGGATGCCGGCGGCCGGGGAGGGGTCAACGTCACCCAGAGCCCGGGCATGGACTGGAACCCGTTCTGGTCTCCCACGGGCGTGAAAATCGGATTTGTTTCGACCCGGGATGGAAACCGGGAAATCTACGCCATGAACTGGAACGGAACCCAGGTCATCAATCTGACCCACAACCCGGCGGATGACGGGAGCGGGCAGTTTACCTGGTCCCAGGATGAAAGGCATCTTCCGTTCGTTACGAATCGCGACGGAAACCGCGAGGTCTATATCACCGATGCGGAAGGGAACAATGCGCGGAATCTGACGAATACGCCTGGCGCCGAGGAAGACGACCCGGTCTGGCTGCCCGACGGGAGGATCCTGTTCATGACCAATCGGGATGGAAACTGGGAACTTTATGCCATGAACCCGGACGGGTCCAGCCCGATTAACCTGACCAAAAATCCGGCGGATGATATGCGCAGCATCATGGTCTATCGGGAAGGGTTGACAGAGCGGGGGGATTAACATGCTTGGACGAAAATCTTGGCAGCGGAACGTCCGCCGAGGGGCCGGCCTTGCCCTCGGGCTTCTCGGAATGGGTGTCGCGGTCCTGTGGGCGGACACCTCGGTCGAGAAATCCGCCTCCCTAATTGTTCCGGAGGGTTTCCGGTCCAACCAGCGAATCAGCGATGCCCCCCGCAGGTCTTTTTGGGCCCATACCTTCTCCTCGGGCGCACACAGCGTGGCGGCCTTCGGCAACCAGATCTACTCGGCCTGGTACGATGTGCGGAACGGGGATTCGGACGTGATTTTTACAAGGAGTGAGGACGGAGGGGTAACGTTTCAACCCAACATTCGCGTGAACGATGACCGGGGGAAGGCCAAACAGTACAAGCCCAGTCTGGGGATCGATACGAACGGAGGAATCTATATTCTCTGGCGGGACGACCGCAGGGGTCATGCCGATATCTATTTTGCCCGGAGCGGGGACGGCGGGAAGAGTTTTTCTAAAAACCTTCGTGTGAATGACGACCGGGGCTGGGCCTATCAGGGCAACCCCGCCATCGGCGTTTCACCGGAGGGGCAGGTTTATGCCGCCTGGTCGGACAATCGGAATGATCAAGACGATATTTATCTGGCCGTCAGCCGGGACAAGGGGCGGACGTTTGAACGCAACATCAAATTAAATGACGACGAGGGTCGCACGGTCCAATCCCATCCCACGGTTGCCGCCGGACCCGATGGCCTGCTGGTCGTGGCCTGGGAGGATTTCCGAAACGGTCATTCCGAGATCTATTTGGCTCGAAGCACGGATGGAGGCAAGAGTTTTGGGTCCAACAGAAAGCTCATGCCGGCCGGGGAAGGTTCGGTCCAGGTGTCGCCGACCCTTGCGGCGGGTTCCGAGGGCCTCTTGGTGTTGGCCTGGGCACAGTTCAAACCGCATACCATCACGCTGGATCCGCCCGACGCGGCTCGCGGGGAAACCCTGTGGTGGGATCATGTCCGGGAGGGGGATGCGGATATCCAGATCAGCCTCAGCACGGATGGGGGGCTTAGCTTCGGGCCATCGATCCGGGTCAATGACGACGCACCGGGCAACGCCCAGGCCTTTCCATCGGTGACACTTGATGAATATGGAACGATTTATGCCGCCTGGGAGGATTTCCGAAACGGATCGCCCGATATCTTCTATGTCCGAGTCACGCATCCGGGTGGCCAAGTGGGCGTTTACCCCAACCGGAAGGTCAATGACGATAACGGCCGGGCCCGCCAGTATCATCCCAGCCTGGCGGTGGACCGCCACGGGAAACC
>CAYJTJ010000010.1:13442-28305 GCA_964372835.1 uncultured Nitrospirota bacterium | reverse complement strand
ACGCCTGCCGGCCGTCCAACGATTAGGAATTCACGGTTTGGCGGCGATCGGTGCCGTGTGGGGTGGCGGGATGTCAGTAGAATCATTCACGATTCCTCTATTTGGAACACTCCTGTTCGGATGGGCGGCGATTCCATTAACGGTACTGTTTCTTATGTGGATGACCAATCTATACAATTTTATGGATGGTATGGATGGTCTGGCAGGCGGTATGACAGTTCTGGGATTCGGTTTTCTCAGTTATACGGCATGGACGGCCGGTCATCAGCCCACGATGATCGTTTCGCTGTTGATCGCCGGATCAACGGCGGGCTTTCTTTCGCATAATTGGCCTCCGGCGCGGATTTTTATGGGGGATGTCGGGAGCGTCTCGCTCGGATTTCTGGCGGCCGCGTTGTCGGTGAAAGGGATTCAAGACGGACTGTTTGACGTTTGGGTTCCGGTATTGATATTTTCACCTTTTATTGTGGATGCGACGGTAACGCTCATCCGGCGAATGATCCGGGGTGAAAAAGTCTGGCAGGCCCATCGAGAGCATTATTACCAGAGGCTAGTGCTCGCGGGTTGGAGTCATAGAAAAACGGTCTTGGCTGAGTACGTTCTCATGTTGGCTTGTGGGGTCAGCGCGGTAATCTATCATCAGTCCGGCGAGGCTGTAAGATCAGCCGTTTTATTGGGTTTGGCCGGGATTTACGCGCTGCTCGGGTATGCTGTTAAAATGATCGAAAAGCGGCGCGAGGCGCCCACCGGCCATCCTCAATAATAGTTTCTAATTGATTCTTATGGGATTCTTCGTTAATATAATCCAGGTTCAGTTGGGCCGTTCACGTATCAATGCGGACCGAATCAAGTTTGTGAAATAGGAATTGTTTTCGCTATGTTTGAAAACCTTATTATAAGGAATCGCCGATTGATTGTTTTATCCATCCATCTTTCCTTGATCATTGTTTCCAATGTCGTGGCGTTTCTTCTCCGATTCGAATGGACTATTCCCAAGGAATACTTCACGATGATCGGGACGACTCTGCCTTTGATTATCTTGATCCGGACATCGATTTTCTATTACTATGGTATCCAGAATGGATCGTGGCGGTATGCCAGCATCCGAGATCTTCTAAATATAGTGAAGGCCGTATCACTCAGTTCGGTTTTGTTGGTTTTGATCATTTACTTCTTCCTCGGATTCCACGAGTATCCCCGATCGATTTATGTTCTTGACTGGCTGATTTTAACGATGCTGATGGGTGGAATCCGCGTCCAGCCCAGGATTTTTCGGGAGATGAAGCCCCTGAATGTCGGCGAAGGGAAACGGGTACTCTTAATGGGAGCCGGCGATGCCGGTGAGATGATTCTTCGCGAAATCAAGCAGAACCCCAAGCTTCCGTATCTTCCCGCAGGGTTCATTGATGATGACCCGCGGAAACGGGGTCTCAAGATTCACGGGGTTCCCGTTCTGGGCAACCGAAAAGATATTACCGCAATAGCCAAGCGCCTTAAAATCGAAGAAATTATCATTGCAATTTCCTCGGCGAGCGCGGCCGAGATGCAAAGAATCGTTGAAGATTGTAAGCGAACCGGCCTGAATTTGAAAATCATCCCCAGCATCGGCAATATCTTAAATGGCCATTTGTCGGCATCCCAAATCCGGGAAGTTCGCATCGAAGATCTATTGTACCGTGATGTTGTCAAGATCGATACGACTCATATCGGTTCCTACCTCGCTGGAAAGGGGATCATGGTTACCGGAGCGGCCGGCTCCATCGGGTCGGAGCTTTGTCGTCAAATAGCGAAGTACAATCCTAAAAACGTTATCCTCTTCGACCAAGCGGAAAGCTCCTTATACTTTGCAGAACTGGAATTATCAGATAACTATCCGGGCGTTAATTTCGTTCCAATCGTTGGAGATCTTCAGGACGTTCGCCGCGTAAAGGAAGTGATGAGCCGTTATGTTCCCGAGATCGTCTTTCACTCCGCGGCTTACAAGCACGTTCCACTACTTGAACAGAACCCATCCGAGGCGGTTAAGAACAACATTCTTGTAACCCGGAACCTGGCTTTAGTCGCAAGAGATTCGGGCGTGGATAGGTTCGTCCTCATCTCAACGGACAAGGCGGTCAACCCCACGAGTGTAATGGGGGCCACAAAAAGGGTTGCCGAGCTCTACATCCAGGAGCTGGGGAAGCAGGATAGGGCCCGCTTCGTGATCGTCCGATTTGGTAATGTCCTGGGCAGTAACGGCAGCGTAATCCCGTTATTCAAGAGACAGATTGAGAAGAGAGGTCCCGTAACCGTGACCCATCCGGAAGTCAAACGATATTTTATGACGATTTCCGAAGCGGTGCAGCTGGTATTACAAGCCAGCATGATGGGGAACAAAAGCGGAGAAATCTTCGTCCTCGATATGGGGGAGCAAGTAAAGATATTGGACCTGGCTCGGCATATGATTACTCTTTCCGGATATGTGCCGGATCAAGATGTTAAAATAATATTTACGGGGCTCCGACCTGGTGAGAAGATGAGCGAAGAGCTGTTTGACAGCTTGGAACGCGTCGAGGACACGGATCATAGCAAGATCAAAAAAGCGCTGTCCGATAATTCAAGGAGTTCCGGCCAATTGGAGAAGGATATTCAAGAGCTTGAGGATTTATTGAATGCCGGCGATCCATTAAGGATATTGTCAAAGCTCAGACAAATCGTTCCGACGTACCAGGTTGTTCCCGCATCGGTGCCCCGAGCGAGCAGCGTAGCGTGTCTATGATTGTCTGAAGACCGGGAAGATTCCATTTGCCCTTCAACATCTCTCACGTGTGCTGGCAACACAGGATTGCTGGACTGCGGCCACAATTTCGTTTCAATCGGGAATCATTCCTGCAGATCGGGAGCGTTCGGCTTACTGGTCGCCGGTATTTTGGGACATCTTATTCGGATCTGAGTTCTCCCGCCAAAGTCATCATTGATACCTGGGCCCCTTTTGCCGAAGCACCTAGATTTCAACTGACGTGAGGTCCCGGGAGATACGTCCAATTCAAAAGCATGATTAAGGACCTTTTCAGGGACATATTCCGTTATTTTCCTTCAAAAGTTGTCCCGGGACTCATGGGCATCTTGGCCGTGTCCGTGATGACCCGACTCTTCCAGCCTGAGCATTACGGCCAATACGTTCTCGTTCTGACTACCATAGGCACGTTATCTTCAACCGGAGTGGCGTGGGTCACTTCATCGGCGATCCGTTTCTTTCCGGCCTGTCAAGGGCATCGTGAGGGCTCAGAGCTCTACACCCTCCTTTTCAAATGGATTCTAATTTCCATTTCCTTATGTGCAGCTTTGATCGGAGTAGTACTCTGGCTATTTCGCGATGTGGTTACCGAAGTCATGCGGTCATTGATGCTTGTCGGCATGTTTGCGTTCCTTACAACATCGCTGTACGAATTTTTTCTTGGGCTTCTTCGGGCCCGACGTCAGGCAGGTTGGTTTAGCGCTTTTACCGTTTGGCAAAGCGTAGGGTGGCTTGTCTTGGGCGTGTTACTGTTCAGCATATTGGGGTGGGGGATCGAAAGCATGCTATGGGGGTCGGTATTAACGGCGCTAATCGCACTTCCTTTTTTATGGAAAAAGGTAGCACGCGGTCTTGTGTGGAAGCCTAGAAGCCTTTGGTCTGATTTATCCGTTAGGATATTAAAATTTGGTGCTCCTGCCACCTTGATCCATCTGTTCTCGGTGATGATGAGCCTATGGGACCGTTATTTCTTGAAGTTCTACTGGGGCGATACGACGGTGGGCATCTACTCGGCGAGCTACGCGGTTTCTGAGCGAACCATGTTCTTTGTAAACTCTCTTTTTGTTCTGGCCTCTACGCCGATCGGGTTTAGTATTTGGGAAACAGAGGGAACCGAGGGGGGGAGAAGTTTCACAACCCAGTTGACTCGGTATTACCTTTTGGTCAGCATCCCGGCTGCCGCGGGCTTAAGTGCTTTAGCGGATCCCATAATCGGAATTCTAATATCGCAGAAATATCATGGGGGTTATCGGATTGTTCCTATCGTGGCGTTCGGAGCACTATTTGTCGGCGTGGCGCATCGATTTTCTATGGGTCTGGTCTATGAAAAGAGGAACGATCTCCTCATGTATTGTTACATTGCTTCTGGGCTGATCAACTTGGGATTAAATTGGATGCTTATTCCGAAGTTCGGGTACATGGCTGCGGCCGTAGCCACATTTCTGTCGTACGCTTCGATGTTGTTCTTGACCGTATTCATTTCTAAACGGATTTTTATATGGGCGTTTCCTGTTCGGTCGGCAGTCAATAGTGTTATTTCGGCAGCCATCATGGCCGCCGTCGTCTACCCCATCGGGCGAGGGGTCACCTCGTTTGCGGCAATCAACCTGCCCATCGCCATAGTCATTGGAGGTGCGGTTTATACCTGGGGGCTGTTTATTTTACGCGAATTTAACCGGGATGAAATTAAAATCGCGAAGGATATTTGGGTGAAGCTTATCTTGAAAATTGGATTCGGAAATCGTTCGCGTTAATTTCAACGAGCCTGAATGAAGATTAGGGAAATGGGCGACCGCGTGTATATTGAGAGAAAAAAAATCCTTGCCCGTTCGATTTAGCCTGCTGATCCGCGTTTATTGGGCCGACCCTCGCGTGCTTCGCCTGGATTTCCGGGGTGCCAAGACGGCCTATCGGTTGTAGCGGCTGAGGCTGAACGGCAAGATACCCCCAACGCCGGGTCGAGGGAGTGCGCTACCGAAAACTTGACGGGGGTTGAGGGATTCATTATGCTGTGAGTGTGAAATCTACCCCCCTCTGCATCATCTGCCGATCTTGTTTCGGTCATTTCGTTTTTATTCCGGCTCTGCTCCTCCTGCTGCCACCGTTAGTCGCGGCCTCTCTCTCGACCGAAATTCCCCGCTTGGCCGCACCTTCCTTCCTAAACGGCGAGCGGCTCGTGTACGACATCAGTTGGTCCGGGCTGCGTGTCGGAGAAGGGACGCTGGAGTCGGTCCCCGGATTTCGATGGGCCGACCGGGACGTGATTCACATCATTTCAACGGCGACCTCGAATCGGTTCATTTCGTACTTCTTTCCCGTCCGGGATCGGGTGGAAACCGTGATCGATTCCGACGGTCTGTATCCCTACCGCTTTGAGGCGGATCAAAAGCACGGCTTTCGTCACCGAAAGAAGGAGATCATTTTCGATCAGGAAAGCCACACGGCGGTTCTGCTCTTTAAGGGGAAAACAACCGAGCATGAGATTCCGCCTCAGGTCCAGGACTCCCTCTCCTGCCTGTACTATTTCCGTTCGCTTCCGACGTTGGAGACCGGAAAATCGGTATTCATTGACGTCCACGAGAGCAAGAAGAACTGGAAGCTGGAGATCCAGGTTGTGGGCCGGGAGACCCTGGAGACCGTTCTAGGCACGATTCCGACCGTAAAGGCGAAGGCCTTGGTCCGGTTTGAAGGGGTCTTGATGGATAAAGGGGACGTCTATGTCTGGCTCACCGATGACGCGCGGCGGATTCCGGTCATGATCCGCGGCAATATCATCATCGGGGCGATCCATGCGACCCTCAGCCGTGCGGATCCCCCTCAACTCTCCCCAACGCCCTGAGATTGGCGCGGCGCCGGAATGCCCTGCAGGATCCCCCGCCATAATCAATGGGACAGTCCGAAGGGGGAAAAATGAATCGCATCCGACTGATGGTTCCCCTTTTGGCCGTGATCCTTGCACTGTCCTGCATGGATCGCGGGCCGATCCGATCCGAGACGGCCCCGGGGATTGAAACCGATCCCCCGGCCTACGTCCCGGGGGAAATCCTGGTAAAATTCAAGGAAGAGGTTTCGGAGGCGCGAATCGATGAAATCAATCGTCGGATGGGGGGTGAGGTGGTCCGATACATCGCCACGATTCGAGTATATCACCTTCGTTTTGACGGCGATGATAATATGGTCCGGCGGATTGAAAAGTACGTTCAACTTCCGGAGGTGGAGTATGCCGAGCCCAATTACAAGGTCCGCGCGTTTCCCGAAAACCCGGACTAGGCTCGGCTCGGTGGGAAGGAAACGTTCGTGAGATCCATCCGACGATCCATTCGGCTTTGGACCCTCGTCTTGCTTTGTATCCTGTCCGGCGCCGAAACAGGGATCGACTCGGTTCTGGGAATCGGGTCCGAGGATCGGACGTATCGGCCCGGGGAAATCCTTATCAAATATCGCCCCTCCGCTTCGCACGCCCGTCGTGCCGAATTGGCCCGGTCGGCACGGGCCGTGAAAAAGACCGGCATCTCCCGGCTGAACATCGAGCTTCTCGGGCTCCCCCCGGACTTGGGCGTGGAGGAGGCCGTGGCGTTTTTTTCAATTAACGGCGACGTCGAATACGCCGAACCGAATTATCTTCGGCGGGCGGAGGCATTACCGGACGATCCCGAAATGCTCAAGCTTTGGGGGCTTCAGAATACCGGCCAGACCGTGAACGGCATCACCGGGACGCCCGACGCGGATATCGACGCGCCCGAGGCCTGGGACCTGACCACCGGATCCGCCGGCGTCGTCATCGCCGTGATCGACAGCGGGATCGCCTGGGAGCACCCGGACCTCGGAGGCAATATCTGGACGAACACGGGCGAAATTCCGGGGAACGGGATTGATGATGACGCAAACGGGTTCGTTGACGACGTGCGGGGGTGGGATTTTGTGAGTAACGACAACGACCCCACCGCAAGCGATCCGGCGAGCCATGGGAGCCATGTGGCCGGAACGATCGCGGCGATCGGCGATAACGCATCGGGGGTCACGGGCGTCATGTGGCAGGCGCGGCTCATGCCGCTGAGATTTCTTGATACCTCCGGATCCGGTTTCGTGGCCGATGAGATCGCCGCGATCGATTATGCGATCACGAACGGGGCGAAGCTCATCAACGCCAGTTACGGAAGCACACAATTTTCACAGGCCGAGCGGGACGCCATCGCGGCCGCGGATGCCGCGGGAATCCTGTTCGTCGCGGCGGCCGGAAACGACGGGACCAATACGGACATCAACCCGCATTACCCTTCAAGCTACGTGCTGCCGAATATTATTTCGGTGGCCGCGACCACTCCATTCGACCTCCTCGCTTTTTTTTCCAATTTCGGAAACACATCGGTCGACATCGGAGCGCCCGGGACCCATACCTACAGCACCCTCGCGGCCCGGGAGACCGTCTTTTCCGACGATTTTGAATCCGGATTCGGACTCTGGACGACGGGCGGGACGAACGACAGCTGGGGCTTGACGGGCACGGCATCGGCCAGCCCCACGCAGAGCCTCGCGGATAGTCCCGGGGGAAATTATCTGAATAATACGGACTCGTTCGCCCGGAATACGGCGGCTTTGGACCTAAGCGGGAAATCCGGATGCCGGCTGGATTACAGGCTTCGACGGAATACCGAGAGAGGGGTCGACTATTTGAGAGCGGAGGAATCGGGCGATGGGCTGGTCTGGACGCTCCTGAACCGATATTCCGGAGACACCGGGGGTTTTTTCCAGGGAGAATTCGAGGATCTCAAGGATTTGGACGGAGATCCATCGGCCTATTTCCGCTTCCGGCTGCTCACGGATAACACCCGAACGTCGGACGGGGTCTACCTGGACGACGTGGACCTCAATTGCTCGACGTCGAGTTACGCCGGCACGGAGTTCGGCTTCCTGCAAGGGACCTCGATGGCGACGCCGCACGTCACGGGCGCGGCCGGGTTGGTCGCTTCGATGGACCCCTCCCTGACGAACGCCGATATTCGGTCCGCGGTTGTTAATTCAGCCGAACCGAAGAACGCGCTGGCCGGGAAGGCCTCCTCGGGGGGACGGCTGAATGCCTTTCGGGCCGTACTGTATACGACGGGAGCGGACCTGATGCTTAAGAGCCAGGACCTTCCGAATCCCGTTTTTCCGGGGGGTAATCTGAGCTACAAGCACACCGTGACCAACCGCGGGCTTCTCGCGGCCGCCGACGTGGAGTTGACGGATACGCTCCCGGCCGGGGTGCAGTTCGTCTCGGCGGTCCCGAGCCAGGGAGCCTGCGCCGGGATGACACCGGTCGTCTGCAGCCTGGGAGGCCTTCCAAAAGGATCCAGCGCCGTCGTGACCATCGTCGTCACCCCCCCATCCGCCGGAAATCTTTTCAACGCGGCGTCGGTCAGCGGATCGGTTTCGGATCCCGTACCGGAAAATAACAGCTCCATAATTTCAACCCTGGTCGCGACGGCTCCACCCCCCCAGACCGTTGCCGACCTGGCCGTTACGCTTTTGGACGACCCGGACCCGGTGACCGTGGGAAGTCCGCTGGTTTACACCATGACCGTCCTCAATGAGGGTCCCGATACGGCGACCCAGGTTGTCCTAACCAATTCACTGCCGTCGGACATCACGCTGGAATCGGTTACGCCCGATCAGGGGAGCTGCTCCGGAACTCTAACCGTGAACTGTGACCTGGGATCGCTCCATCCGGGTTCGGCGGCAACGGTGATCATCGAAGTCACGCCCGTCCGGGCCGGCACGCTGAGCCACTCCACCTCCGTGACGAGCGATCAATTGGATCCCGATTCGACGAATGATTCGGCCGATGAAGAGACCACCGCGATCAACCCGGTCGCGGTCAGCGACGGCGGGGATGGCGGCGGCTGCTTCATTGCGGCGGCCTACGACTCCGCGGAGGCGCCCCAACTCAAGGTCCTACGGGCCTTCCGGGACCGGGTTCTCCTGCCGAATCGTCTTGGGCGGGTACTGACGACGGGTTATTATCGTCTTTCGCCGGCCATGGCCGAGCCGATTCGGGGACATCTTGTGCTCCGGGTCGCGATCCGGGTTTTCGTCCAATTCGTGGTATTGATTCTGGAACATCCAATCGGATCGCTCGGAACGGCCCTCGGGTTACGCATTATCCTCTTCTTGGGCTTGGGGTCCGGACCCTTCCGCCCGGGCCGACGCCATATCGCCGTCCGGTTGCGGCGGAGGGATCGAAGATTGTATAATTTAATCACGCCCGGTTAGGGAGGGAATCACCCATGGCCGCATCTTCGAAGGCCTCGGCATATAAAATTTCAGATCACGCCGCACTGATCGTCGTGGATGCCCAGAACGATTTCTGCCCGGGCGGGGCCCTGCCCGTTCCAAAAGGGGACGAGGTCGTTCCCGTCCTTAACCGGTATATCGAGATATTCCAATCCGTGAAATCCGCCGTCGTGGCGACGCGCGACTGGCATCCCGACCATCATGTCTCGTTTAATTCGAGGGGCGGAGCCTGGCCGGTCCACTGTGTTCAGGGTACCCGCGGAGCTGATTTTCATCCCGGACTTAAGCTTCCCGAGAACAGCCTGATCATTTCGAAGGGCAGCGAACCCGACCGCGAGGCCTATTCCGGATTTCAAGGCACCCGACTGAATCAATGGTTAAAGGAGAAGAAGGTGGATACGGTCTTTATCGGCGGGCTGGCCACTGATTACTGCGTGAAGAGCACCGTTCTGGATGCTTTGAAGGCCGGTTTCAAGGCGGTCTATCTGTCGGATGCATCGCGGGGAGTGAACGTGAAACCGGACGACAGCGAGCGGGCCGAGGCCGAAATGCGAAAGGCGGGAGCGGGGAAGGGGACGCTCAAGGATTTCCAAGCTTGACGCCGTTACTCGAATCGGCCGCCTGTCTGCCGACAGGCAGGGCGGTTCATCGGATGAGGAACTCTGACCATGCCCCACACCGCGGATTTTAAGGAGATCAAGGCGGGAAAGATTACGGACGTCTACTTCGCCAGGACGGTCGAGGTCCTGAAGGCCAAGGGTGTCCGAAAACGCGTAAAGGCCGAGTTCATCGTCAAGGCATTTCCCAAAAACTGGGACTGGGGACTCCTGGCCGGAATCGAGGAATGCGCCGAGCTCCTGGACGGACTTCCCGTTACGGTCCGGGCGATGAGGGAAGGGACGGTATTTTTTCCGTACGAGCCCGTGATCGAAATCGAGGGCCCGTACCATGAATTCGGCCCCTACGAAACGGCGCTGCTGGGAATGATCTGCCAGTCCTCCGGCATCGCCACCAAGGCCGCCCGATTAAAACAACTCGCCGGGTCGCGGTCCGTCATCAGCTTCGGGGCCCGTCGGATGCACCCCGTCCTCGCCCCCATGATTGAACGGAGCGCGTTCATCGGGGGATGCGATGGGGTGTCCGTCATCAAGAGCGCCGAGCTCATCGGGGAAGAACCGGTCGGCACGATGCCGCATGCCCTGATCCTCCTGATGGGGGGCACGGTTAAGGCGCTGAAGGCCTTCCACGACGTCATCAGCCCGAAGGTCAAACGGGTCGCCCTGGTCGATACTTTCGGGGACGAGAAGTTCGAGTCGCTCGCGGCGGCCGAGGCGCTCGGGAAGCAGCTCTTTGCGGTCCGGCTCGACACGCCGGCCTCACGCCGGGGAAACCTTTCGAAGATCCTGGAGGAAGTCCGCTGGGAGCTCGATTTGAGGGGCCACCGGGACGTCAAATTGATGGTCAGCGGCGGAATCGATGAGGATCAAATTTTGGCGCTCAACCGGTGGGTGGAGGGGTACGGCATCGGGACCTCGATCTCCAACGCCCCCGTGATGGACTTCGCGATGGATATCGTGGAAATCGAGGGCAGGCCCCGGGCCAAGCGCGGCAAGATGTCCGGTTCGAAGAGAGTCTATCGCTGCCGGAAATGCCTCTCCCCCGCCCTGACGCCGTACGACCGGCCCCAGAAAAAATGCTCGGCCCGTGGTCCGAAAGAAAACGTAACGCGCTGCGGAGGACCCCTCGAAGAGATCCTCCTCCCCTTCATGGAAAACGGGACCCTCCAGGGTGCCCTGCCCACCGCGAAGAAGATCCGGGGATTCGTACTGGATCAGTTGGACCGCCGCTCCCGAAAGGAGATGAGGGCGGATTAGATTCGCCGCAGCGGTTTAAAGATCGGCCGCCAGGTTCCGTGAGGATTGCGCGGGGGCGGGGATGAGCGGGAAGGAAATCTGGACGAGGTCCGGGGCAGGGATCTTCCCCTCCGTGAAAAAATATCCGCACTGAAAGTTGACATCCGCGAGATCGCGCTCATCGATCGGAAAGGCCACGCAGGGCTTGGGACGGCCCTCGTAGACCATACAGCGGGGATTCTCTTCCGTTCCGCCGAGAAAAGGACATTTAAAAACAAGCCGGCAGCACCTGCCGCACTGGACGCATTCGCCGCCCCGGTGCCGGATCTGCTCTTCGATATATTCCGGTTTGACGGCGCAGAGGAAGAATCGGCGAAACTTGTTTGTCAGACGAGTGAGATGAGTCGCGGAGGCACTTCGCATCAACTTCCGAAGGCTTCGATTCGTCATCAATATTTTTTCCGGTCGGAGTGGTTTGAAGAAGTCATGGAATGATTCGCGCTATTTTTAACATAGCCTATAGGCGGAATGCAAGCGGAAACTGTTTTTTTGATCGTCGGGATCAATCCCAACGGTCGATCCCCGGGGATTCGAGAAAAACCTTGATTAAAAAATAAAAATCGTGTAAAAGGGGCGAGAGCGGTAGATCCGCTGAACCGAATGGCAGACGGGCCCTCGCGGCATGCGAAGTCGTTCGTTGGAGGCCGATGTTCTCACCCCGGATGTGGCGTCGTTCCCGATGGGCTGTATTGATTAATGCCCCATAGAATTTCAGCCGAATCTGCAAAGGGCGAAATCTGGACGGTCGGAGGGGGTAAAGGCGGCACGGGCAAAAGTTTCCTTGCGGCCAATCTCGGCATCGCCCTGGGCAACCGCGGCAAACGTGTCCTCCTCATCGATGCGGATCTCGGCTGCGCGAATCTCCATTCCTGTCTGGGCACCCCCTATCCCGAATTAACGCTCTCCGACCTGCTCAAGGGGCGCATCCGGCAGTTGACCGAGGCGATCGTCCCGACCGGGATACCCAACGTGAGCCTGATCAGCGGCGCTCAGGACATCCTGGAAATCGCCAACCCGAAATACTCCCAGAAGATGCGCCTCCTGCGTCAAATCCAAGACCTGGACATGGAGTACGTCATCCTGGATCTGGGGGCGGGCACCTCGTTTAACATTCTTGATTTTTTTCTCATCGGCGATGAGGGCATCCTGACCGTCTTGCCCGAACCGACCTCCATCGAAAACGTCTACCGGTTCATCAAAAGCGTTTTTTACCGGCGGTTCCGGAAAGTGGCCCGCGAAGAGGCCATCCGGGAAATCATTTCGCTTGCCATGGATCAGAAAAACGAGCGCGGAATCCGAACGCCGTACGACCTGATCGAACAGGTCGCGCGAATCGATACGGGAGCGGGGGAGCAGCTCAAGAAAGAATTGTTCGGCCTGCGTCCCAAACTCGTGGTGAACCAGGTGCGTTCCAAGGACGACATCACCCTTGGGTTTTCGATGCGGAGCTCCTGCTCGAAGTATTTTGGGATTGGGGTCGAGTACCTCGGGTATATTGAATACGACGACCACGTCTGGCAGGCCGCGAAGAAACGAAGGCCCCTTCTGACGGAGTACCCGATGTCCAGCGCGGCGAGGGGAATCGAGGCGGTCGCGACGAACCTGCTGAACGAAGGGCAGCTCACGATGGATTTTCTGGTCGATCGCGCCCTCCGACCATGAAGCCGATCCGGGAGCAGAACTTCTACGAAATCTTTGAACTGTCCCCGGACGCTTCGCGGGAATCGATCGAGGCGGCCTACGACCTGGCCAAGAAAACCTACGGCGAAAAGGCGTTGGCCACCTACTCGCTGTTCGACACCCAGGAGCGGCGGGAGATTCTGGAGCGAATCCACCGGGCCTACGAGACCCTTTCCGATGAATCCCGGAGAAGGCAATACGATCGGGAGGTGATCGGGCTTGGCGACGCCGGCGAGCCGACCCCTCTCGCTCCGCCGGCCGACGGGCAGCGCCAAGAAGCCCCGGCCGCGGGCGACCGACTCCACGAGTCCTCTCTGCCCGATATCGAAACCATCACCGGAAGCCGGCTTCGGGAATATCGTGAAAAACGGAATATCCCCCTCCAGGAAATCGCGAGGCAGACGAGAATCAATATCACCTACTTTGAATTCCTGGAAAGAGAAAACTACCGGGGCCTTCCCCCGCCGGTATATCTTCGCAGCTATCTGATTCAGTACGCCAAAATGCTCGGGCTGGATCCCACCCGCCTGGTCAGCCGTATTCTGGCCCTGGTCGAGCAGGCCGGCCGAAAGGATTCCTAAGGCCCAACCCCTCCCATGAATCCGCCCTGACCCCTCCACCCGAACGGATGCGCGTGACCCCGTTGATACTGTGTCGGAGATGAATAAGGCCGTGGCCGAAAAGTCGGACGAAATGTACATCAAGATCAACCACTGTGAACAATGCGGCCGAAAACTCTGGAAGGGTTACTTCATGATGGTCCCGGATGAAGTTCAATCCCTTTCGATCAAGGTGGTCTGCTGGCGTTGCAAGTGGCTAAAGAGATCGGGACCATCGCCCGCCAAATAACCGCCCGCACGCCCTAACCCCGGCCGACCTCGGCCCGGACGGCCTCCCTCAGAATCGAGGTCATCCTTCGGACCTGCGGAACGCTCACCGATAGCGGCGGAATCAGCGGGACGACATTGCCGAGCGGGCGGATGATCATTCCGCTTTTTAAGGCCTCTTTGGCGACCCGGTGGCCCCATCGTTCTTCCAAAGGGAAAGGTTCTTTCGTTACTCGATTCTTCACCAGTTCCACCGCCGCGATCAGGCCGATCT
The DNA here is from genome assembly GCA_964372835.1 of uncultured Nitrospirota bacterium. Classification (GTDB taxonomy): domain Bacteria; phylum Nitrospirota; class Nitrospiria; order JACQBZ01; family JACQBZ01; genus CAYJTJ01. Next base: position 14,562 of record CAYJTJ010000010.1, on the reverse strand, counting down.
GGCGGATCTCGCCGACATGGGGATGGTCTTTGAGGGGCGCGAGCCCGCGGGCCATCGCCCGAATCTTCGGGCCAAGTTTCTCGAGGACGGATCCCTTCTCGAGGAGGTCCAGATTCGCAAGGGCCGCGGCGCAACCGAGGGGGTTTCCGGTATAGCTGTGGCCGTGGAAAAAGGTCTTGAACTCCCGGTAGTCCCCGAGAAATGCGTCGTAAATTTCCTGCGTGGCCAGCGTGGCGGCCAGCGGGAGATATCCCCCGGTCAGGCCCTTCGCCACCGCCATCAGATCCGGCGAGACCCCCTCGTTCTGGCAGGCGAACATCGTTCCGGTCCGGCCGAAGCCGGTGAACACTTCGTCCGCGATCAGGAGGACCCCGTTCTGCCGGCAGAGCTCCGAGATCTTTTTCAGGTACCCGGGGGGCCAGGTCAGCATCCCGGCCGCACCCTGGATCATCGGTTCAACGACCACCGCGGCTATCTCGGAGCCGTGTTCTCGGAGAACGGCCTCCACCTCATCGGCGCAGGCGATTCGGCATTCCGGATAGGTCTTATTCAGATAACAGCGGTAGCAGTAGGGCGCCCCGACTTTCAGTGTCGGGAAGAGGAGGGGAGAGTAGACCTCATGAAAAAGGGGGATCCCCCCGACGCCGACCGCCCCGATCGTATCCCCGTGATAGGCATTCACCAGCGAGAGAAACTTATTTTTCCGCGGCCTCCCGCGAAGAACCCAGTAATGGAAGGCCATTTTAAGCGCCACCTCGACGGCGGTCGAGCCGTTATCCGAGAAAAAAACCTTGGTCAGGCCGGGAGGGGCGATCGAAACAAGCCTCTTGGCCAGCCGGATGGCCGGGACATTGGAGAGTCCCAAGAGCGTGGAGTGGGCGATCCGGTCGACCTGGGCCTTCACCGCCCGATCCAGCTCGGCCCGTCGATGGCCGTGCAGATTCACCCAGAGGGATGAGACGCCGTCCAGGTACCGCCGGCCGCGGATGTCGTACAGGTAGACTCCCCGGCCCCGCTCGATAATGACGGGGTCCTCTTTCTCCCAGTCGGCCATCTGAGTGAAGGGGTGCCAGATGTAACGGCGGGCGTCCTCGGTCAAACGGCGATGCTCATCGGCCTT
>CAYJTJ010000010.1:10387-13342 GCA_964372835.1 uncultured Nitrospirota bacterium | reverse complement strand
ACCGTCACGGACTCGCGCATGGCGATCGCGGTGGCCCAGGAAGGCGGCATCGGGTTCATCCACCGCGCCTTCACGCCCGAGGAGCAGGCGGTCGAGGTGGATAAGGTCAAGAAGTCGGAGAGCGGCATGATTCTCGACCCGATCACCATTCCGCCCGACGGGACGATTCGGGAGGCCCTTCAGCTGATGGCCCGTTACCGGATCTCCGGAATTCCGGTCACCAAGGGGCGGAAACTCGTCGGGATCGTGACCAACCGTGACCTCCGCTTTGAAACCCGGATGGATCTGAAGGTTTCGGCCGTCATGACCGCCAAAAACCTGATCACCGCGCCCGAGGGAACGAGTCTGGACGAGGCCAAGGCGATTCTTCAGAAGAACCGAATCGAGAAACTTCCGGTCGTGAATAAGGAATTCGAATTAAAAGGGCTCATCACAATCAAGGATATCGAGAAGAAAATTAAATACCCGAACGCCTGCAAGGATCCGGGCGGACGACTGAGGGTCGGCGCGGCGGTGGGGGTCGGAGAGGACGCCCTGGAACGGGTCGACCTGCTGGTGAAGGTGGGGGTGGACCTCATCGTCGTGGATACCGCCCACGGCCATTCGACCAGCGTCCTGGAAACCGTCGAGAGGATCAAGAAGGACTATCCCGACCTCGAATTGATCGGGGGGAACGTCGGAACGGCCGAGGCCACCCGCGACCTGATTAAGGCCGGCGTGGACGGGGTGAAGGTGGGCGTCGGGCCCGGCTCCATCTGCACCACGAGGATCGTTTCCGGTGCCGGCGTGCCGCAATTGACCGCGATCGCGAGCTGCTCCGAGGCCGCGGCCAAGTCCGGCGTCCCGAGCATCGCCGACGGCGGGATCAAGTACTCCGGCGACATCACGAAGGCACTGGCGGCCGGGGCGGACTGCGTCATGATCGGGAGTCTTTTCGCCGGGACGGAGGAGAGCCCGGGCGAGACGGTCCTGTATCAGGGGCGAAGTTACAAGGTCTACCGCGGCATGGGATCGCTGGGAGCTCTCGTTCGGGGGGGTCGCGACCGGTACTTCCAGGAGGAGGAAGTCGAATCCAAGCTGGTTCCGGAGGGGATCGAGGGTCGGGTCCCTTACAAGGGATCCCTGTCGAGCGTGATTTATCAATTGGTGGGCGGTCTGAGAGCCGGGATGGGGTATTGCGGCTGTCGGACCGTCAAGGAGCTCCAGAAGAAGGCCCGGTTTATCAAGCTCACCCCGGCCGGTCTCCGCGAAAGTCACGTCCATGACGTCGTGATCACGAAGGAAGCGCCCAATTACGGTATCGAACGAGACTAGATTTATCCCGGATTCCTCCATACGTGGGCCGCGGTTCATGGATGTTCATTCCGATAAAATTCTTGTTCTGGATTTCGGCTCGCAGTACACGCAGCTGATCGCACGGCGTGTGCGCGAGTCCCGGGTCTACTGCGAGATTCATCCCTGCTCCGTATCCCTCTCGTTCATCCGGGAGTTCCGGCCCGGGGGGATCATCCTCTCGGGAAGCCCGGCCAGCGTATACGGCAACGCCCCGCCCACCGCCCCGCCCGAGATTCTGGAGATGGGCGTCCCGATCCTTGGCATCTGCTACGGGATGCAGTGGATCACCCACCGGCTGGGCGGGAAAGTGTCGCTTTCGGCCCGACGGGAATACGGGAAGGCCGAGCTCGTAATCGACGATGACGGCGATCTGTTCCGGGAGATCGGAGAGCCTTCTCCATCGGCAACCCGGACCGCGACCGTTTGGATGAGTCACGGGGATCGAATCGATCAGGCCCCCTCCGGATTTCGGGTGATCGCCCACACCGCCAATTCTCCGATCGCGGCGATTCGCCACGAGAAGCGGAAGCTCTACGCCATCCAGTTCCATCCCGAGGTGGCCCACACCCCCCAGGGCTCGCCGATCCTGAAGAATTTTCTTTACCGGATCTGCGGCTGTTCGGGCCAATGGACGATGAAGGCCTATCTGGATTCCGCGGTCGAGGCGATCCGAAAACAGGTGGGGGACGCGGAGGTCCTCTGCGCCCTGAGCGGCGGCGTCGACTCCGCCGTGGCGGCGGTTCTAACCCATCGGGCGGTGGGCGATCAGCTCACCTGTATCTTCGTGGACAACGGGCTTCTGCGGAAGGGGGAGGCGGAACGGGTTGCCGAGACTTTTCGAAAGACGGTGAAATTAAGCCTCCGGTACGTGGACGCCTCGGCCGGTTTCCTGAAGCGGCTGAAGGGGATTACGGATCCGGAACGAAAGCGCCGGGTGATCGGAAGGGAGTTCATCAAGGTCTTCGAGAAAGAAGCCCGCCAGATCGGCCGGGCCGAGTTTCTGGTCCAGGGAACCCTATATCCCGACGTGATTGAAAGCGTCTCCTTCAAGGGACCATCGGCCACGATCAAGACGCATCACAATGTGGGGGGGCTGCCGAAGCGGATGCGGTTCACGCTGATCGAACCCCTTCGAGAACTCTTTAAGGATGAGGTCCGTCTTCTCGGCGCGGAGATCGGCCTCCCGGAGGAAATTCTCTGGCGGCATCCCTTCCCGGGCCCGGGGCTTGCGGTCCGGATCGTGGGCGAGGTAACGCGAAAGCGGCTCGCCCTTCTCGGCGAGGCCGACGCCGTGGTGGAGGAAGAGATCCGGAAGGCGGGATGGTACGGACGGGTCTGGCAGGCTTTTACGGTCCTGCTTCCGATCAAGACCGTCGGCGTGATGGGCGACGAGCGGACCTACGAACATGTCGTCGCGATTCGCGCGATCCACAGCCTTGACGGGATGACCGCCGACTGGGCGCGACTGCCCCACGATCTCCTGGAGAAACTCTCCGGCCGCCTTGTGAACGAAGTCCGGGGAATCAATCGCGTGGTTTACGACATCTCCTCGAAACCCCCCAGCACAATCGAGTGGGAGTAGGGGAGGCGCCGCCGCGAAAGGGGTTAGATCCTGGCGCG
>CAYJTJ010000010.1:4002-10287 GCA_964372835.1 uncultured Nitrospirota bacterium | reverse complement strand
AGGGCCCCCGTTCTAATAAGGACCCCGTTACAAAGCTGACCCGGTCATAAAATGCAGACACGAATACAAAAGATCCTCTCGACGGCAGGCATCGCCTCGCGCCGTAAGGCCGAGGAATGGATCCGGCAGGGAATGGTCACGGTGAATGGGCGCGTCGTCCGGGAGCTGGGCAGTAAGGCCGATCCCGAAAAGGACCATATCAAAGTCCTCGGCCGGCTCGTGAATCCGCGCCAACCCAAGGTCGTCCTCGCGGTGCACAAACCGCGAAGGGTGGTCTCGACCCTCTCGGATCCCGTCGGCCGCGAGACGGTAGTTGACCTTCTTCGTGGAGTCCGGTCGCGGGTCTATCCGGTCGGCCGGCTGGATTACGATAGCGAGGGGCTTCTCCTGATGACGAACGACGGCGACCTGGCGCAGCGGATGCTCCACCCCCGCTTTGAGGTCCCGAAGACCTACGAGGTCAAGGTCAAGGGCGTCTTGACCGACGATGAGATCCGGGCCCTCTCCAAGGGGATGGGTCTTAACGATTGCCGGACGGTCACTTGTCGGATCGGAAAAATCCGAAAGACCGAGAAGAATTCCTGGCTGCGGGTGGTCCTGCGCGAAGGAAGAAACCGCCAGATTCGCCGCATGATGGAGGAGGTCGGCCACCGGGTACTGAAACTCAAACGGATTCGGATCGGCCCGATCGAATTGGGGGCTCTCCCCATCGGGAAGCACCGTTACTTAACGGCCCATGAGGTGGGCTCGCTTAAGATCCTCTGCGGGTTGACGGGGAGGCCGCGGCCGGAGCCGGCCGCGCGCAGAGTGGTCGGCGGTTAAGGGAACACGGGTTTGAAGCGAACTCACGACTGCGGGAAATTGACGAAGAGCGACATCGGAGAGGCCGCCACCTTAATGGGATGGGTTCAGACCCAGAGGGACCACGGCGGACTCCTCTTTGTCGATCTGCGCGACCGCGAGGGGGTGACCCAGTTGGTTTTCAATCCCTCCCTCTCCGCGGAAGTCTACAGGGAAGCGAAGACGCTTCGCGGCGAAGACGTGATCGCGGTCAGCGGAAAAGTTACGGTCCGTCCCGAGGGAACCGTCAACCCAAATCTAAAAACGGGTGAGATCGAGGTGACGGCGGAGGCGATCGAGATTTTAAATCGCTCAAAGACCCCCCCGTTTCCGATTGAGGACGCGGGAACGGTCTCGGAGAATCTCCGGCTCAAGCACCGGTATCTCGATCTGCGGCGGCCCAGCATGCTGGCCAACCTTCGTCGCCGCCACGCGATTCTCCGCGCCGCGAGGGGGTATCTCGACCGCCACGGGTTCATCGAGGTTGAAACGCCCTTCCTGACGAAAAGCACGCCCGAGGGGGCGCGGGACTACCTGGTCCCGAGCCGGATCAATCCGGGAAGTTTTTACGCCCTTCCCCAATCGCCGCAGCTGTTCAAGCAGATCCTGATGGTGGCCGGAATTGAGCGTTACTACCAGATTGCCCGTTGCTTCCGCGATGAGGATCTCCGGGCGGACCGCCAGCCCGAGTTTACACAGATCGATCTGGAGCTCTCCTTCACAGACGAGGCCGAGATCCTTACCTTGATGGAGGGAATGCTGGTCGAAATCTTCTCGGCCGTCAAAGGAATCCGGCCCGACGTCCCTTTTGCGCGACTCACCTACGACGAGGCGATGGATCGGTACGGAACCGACAAGCCGGATCTTCGATTCGGTCTTGAGATTTTCGATGCCACGGCCCTGGTCTCGGGCTCGGGATTCAAGGTCTTCGGCGAGGCGATCGAGAAGGGCGGGGTCGTGCGGGGCATTCGGGTGGACGAGAAGGCCTCGCTATCGCGAAAGGAACTGGACGATCTGACGGAGGAGGCCCGGGCGCTGGGGGCGAAGGGCCTGGCGTGGATCAAGATCGCGCGCGAGGGCTTCGAGTCCCCGATCGCCAAGTTTCTGGGCGAGCCGCTCTTAAAAAAACTGGCCGCGGCCGCCGAGGCTTCGCCGGGGGATCTCTTGGTGTTCGTGGCGGATCAGCTTGGGATCTGCCGGGATGTACTCGGCGGCCTCCGCCTCTCCATGGCGCGCCGGTTTGAGCGGATTCCTCCTCAGAGCGACTCCTTTGTCTGGATTACGGATTTTCCGCTCCTTCAGTTCGACGAGACCGAGGGGCGGTACGTCTCTTTGCATCATCCTTTTACAATGCCGGTTGAAAGCGACCTGGCGCATCTTAAAACCGATCCCCTGCGGGTTCGTGCAAGGGCCTACGATCTGGTCCTGAACGGATCCGAGATCGGGGGCGGAAGCATCCGGATTCACCGGAGGGATCTCCAGAGTCGGATCTTCGGACTGCTCGGAATCGATCCGGCCACGGCCGACTCCAAGTTCGGATTTCTTTTGGAGGCCCTGGAGTACGGGGCCCCTCCCCACGGGGGAATCGCCTTCGGGCTGGATCGTCTGGCGATGATCCTTTCCGGGGCCGAGTCCATACGGGACGTGATCGCCTTCCCGAAAACGCAAAAGGCGGTCTGTCTGCTCAGCGGCGCGCCCTCGGCGGTGACGCCGCAGCAGTTGAAGGAACTTCACATCAAGTCGGATCTAGCGGACCCAACCATTGAAAGGGGGTGATGGACGGATGGCCCAAAAGGTAGCCAAGGCGGGGGTGAAGCGCGAGAAGGGATGGCTTTACTACCTCGACAAGCAAGGCGATGTTTCTCGGACCCGGATGGCCCGGGGAGGCGGAAAGCACAATCCCGGGAAGCCACAGAAGATCGCCAAGGCCGGTGTCAAGAGGGAGGAAGGGTATCTCTACTTCATCGACAAGCAGGGCGACGTCTCCAGGGCGAAAATGGCTCGGAGGGGCAAGAGAAGGTAAGAGTTTGTTCACCACGGGGCGGCCTTTCCGATTCGATCGGGAAGGCCGCCCGGTTTTCTATTATCAGACGGCCACCACCGTGATGGTGTGGTACCCGCTGGCGCCGGCCGGATAGGCCCTCTCGATTTGGGGATCCTGGGCCTGTCCGCGTTTATCCCAGGCCCGGACCATGATCGTGTGGGCGCCGGGTCCGGTGGGGGTCCAGGGGAATTGCCAAAGCACCCAGGTGTAGGGCGAAAGCGGCGGATCCACGACGGCCGGCCTCCAGCGCTTTCCTCCATCGAAGCTCAGCTCCACGGCGCTGATTCCATGGTATCCCCCGAACGCGATTCCGCGGATCACCGATTCGCCGCGCGGGATCTCCTGGTAATGGCCCGGGCTATCGATCCGTGAGGCGATCCGGATATTCCCGACATCCGTCCAGCCCCGCTGCTGCCAGTAGCCCTGGTAATCGTAATCCACCACCTCGATCTCGGTAATCCACTTCACGTTCTTTATCCCATAAAGCCCCGGGGCCACCGCGCGGAGGGGATAGCCGTGGGCCTGGGGGAGCGTCTGCCCGTTCATCGAGTGGGCCAAAAGAACGTCGCCGTTCATGGCCCGATCGAACGGGATGCTGTCGGAGTATCCGTCGGCACCGCGGAATACGACGTCGAAGGCGGAGGGTTCGGGCCCGGCCTCTTCCAGGAGCGACTTAAGCGGGAGGCCCTGCCAGACGGCGTTGCCGATCGAGTCGCCTCCGGGGAGCGTATCGATGCAGATCAACGTGGCGGCCATCTCAATCGATTTCCGATCGTAGAAATCGGCGAAGGACAGACGCATCGGCTTCTTAACCGAACCCCCGATGAAGAGCGACCAGGTGCCCAGGTTGATGGTGGGAAAGCCGGCGTAGTTGACGATATAGAACTTGTCGTTGGGCGTGATGAGGAGGGTCTCTCGGGGCGCGACCGAGAAGAGACGCTTCCAGAAAAAAAGCCCGGCCTGGGCCGAGCCGGGCCAGGCCGAGGCCACGGTTCCGAGTCCGGCCGATCTTAAGAACATGCGTCGGTTGAGCTTAATCATGGTTGAAGCCGAAGATCGGCTGCATTATACTCGTTGGCCCGCCCGCTGGCAACGGGAGATCGGAGGGAGGAATGACACGAGCGCCGATGGGCCCCGGTTGGGTTCGAAACCTGTGGCATGCCCTTGGACTCTTATTCTGGTATCTTCTTCTGCGCGGACTGAACCGTGTCCGCGTCAACCATCCCGAGAATATTCCGGCCCGCGGGGAGTACGGCATACTGATCGCGAGCAACCATATCTCCGCGCTCGACCCGTTCGTGATCGGTGTGACCGCGATGCCGTTCTTCTCGCCGGTCTGGTGGCGGGCCCCGGCCAAGGAGGAGCTATTTCGAATTCCGGTCGTCCGGTCGATCCTGGGCTCCTGGGGAGCCTTCCCGGTCCGGCGGGGGCAGCGGGATCTTGAGGCCATCGGATTGATGGGGGAGCATCTCGGGTCCGGCGTCGTCGTAATTTTTCCCGAGGGGCGCCGTTCGCCGGACGGCCGAATCCAGCCCGGTCGGTCCGGTGTCGGGAAACTGGTGCATGACGCCCGGCCGGTGAAGGTGATCCCGGTCCGGATCTGGGGGGCGGACGGCGTTCTTCCCCGCGGCCGGGTCTTTCCGCGGTTCGGCCGGCGGATCACGATCGGCTACGGTCCGCCGGTGGATCTTACGGAATACACGGCCGAGCCGGGCGCCCCGGAGATTTCCCAACGGATCACCGATGCGATCATGCGGGCGATCGGGCGGCTTGAGCCGGGATGAACCGCCTTGGCCGCCCGCACGGACCGGAAATGGAGGCCCTTGACAAAAGGAGCGGGGCTCTTTATAGTATGTTCACCTTTAAATCGAACCCGGTGAGGTTCGAAAGGGAGCGAAAATGCGGTTGGGGTCTGCTTACGATATACCTTTCCTCTGCCCGAAATCGGGGCCGGAAAGGTTTTTTTATGGCCGGAGGGCGGCATGAGGCGGGAGCGGGTGGTTCTGGACTCAATCGGGATCGGGCGGGCCTTAAGCCGCGTGGCTCACGAAGTGATCGAGCGAAACAAGGGCCTGGCCGACCTCGCCCTGATCGGAATCCGAACGGGCGGGGTCCATCTGGCCCAGCGGCTCGCCGGGAAGCTGAAAGAGATCGAGGGGGTGGTCCTGACGGTCGGCGCGCTCGACATCACGCTGTACCGGGATGACCTCGGCGCCAAGCTGGAGCAGCCCGCCGTGAAAAAGACCGAGATCCATTTCGATATCACGGATAAAAAGGTGGTCCTCGTGGACGATGTCCTCTTCACCGGACGGACGATCCGCGCCGCGATGGATGAGTTGACCGATTTCGGCCGCCCGCGCGAAATCCAACTCGCCGTCTTGATCGACCGGGGCCACCGTGAGCTCCCGATTCGGGCGAACTACGTGGGCAAGAGTCTGCCGACGTCCCGGGAGGAGGTTATAAAAGTATTGCTTGAGGAAGAAGGTGAAATAGACCGGGTTATATTAGAAAATGGGGATTAAAAATAAAGACATGCTCGGCATCCGGGATCTCGATCGCGAGAATCTGATCCAGATCCTCGACACGGCCGAATCCTTTAAGGAGGTCGGAACACGCGAGATCAAAAAGGTTCCCACGCTGCGGGGTAAGACGGTGGTGAACCTCTTTTATGAGCCGAGCACACGCACCCGGACCTCGTTCGAGCTGGCGGCCAAGCGACTCTCGGCCGATGTCGTGAACATCTCGACGGCCGGAAGCAGTGCCGCGAAGGGCGAGACGCTCCTCGACACGGCGAGAAACATCGAGGCGATGCAGGCCGACCTGATCGTCGTCCGCCATCCCTGTGCGGGGGCGCCGGCTTTCCTCGCGAAGCGCCTGACCCGCGCCGTGATTAATGCGGGGGACGGGGCCCACGAGCATCCCACACAGGCCCTCCTGGATCTCTTCACGATCCGGGAGCGAAAGAAGACGCTCGAGGGTCTCACCGTCACGATCATCGGGGACGTCCTCCACAGCCGCGTCGCCCGGTCGGCGATCAGCGCCTTGAGGATCGTGGGATCAAAGATTCGTGTCGTCGGACCGCCGACGATGATCCCCAAAGAAATCTCGGGCTGGGGGGCGGAGGTATTCTACCGATGTGAGGAGGCCCTGACGGGCTCGGACGTCGTGATGATCCTCCGGCTCCAGCTCGAACGCCAGGGTAAGGCCCTTTTCCCGACGATCCGGGAATACTCGAATCGATACGGCCTGAATCCGGCGCGCCTGGCGCTGGCGAAGAGCGACGTGCTCGTGATGCACCCCGGGCCGATCAACCGGGGAGTCGAGATCAGTCCGGAGGTGGCGGACGGCCTCTCCTCGGTCATCCTCGATCAGGTCACCAACGGCGTGGCGGTGCGGATGGC
>CAYJTJ010000010.1:0-3902 GCA_964372835.1 uncultured Nitrospirota bacterium | reverse complement strand
GGGGTGATGAAACATGAATCTCTTGATCCGCAACGGCCGGCTCATTGACCCGGCCCATCGACGGGACGAGATCACGGATCTCCTGATCCAGGACGGCAAGGTCGCCCGGATCGGAAAGGCCGCGAAGTCGGATGCCGCCGCGTCCGACCGGAGGGTGATCGACGCCTCGGGAAAGTGGGTCGTTCCGGGGCTGGTCGATATACACACGCATCTTCGCGAGCCCGGATTCGAGTACAAGGAAACGATCCGGTCCGGAACCGAGTCGGCCGCGGCGGGAGGATTCACCTCGATCTGCTGCATGCCGAACACGAACCCGGTGAACGACAACCAGTCCGTGACCCGCCTGATCCTCCAGCGGGCTCGACAGGAGGGGCTCGTGAACGTCTTTCCCATCGGCGCAATCACGAAGGGCTCCCGGGGCGATGAGCTGGCCGAGATCGGCGAGCTCGTCGAGGCCGGATGCGTGGCGATTTCGGACGACGGCCGGCCGGTGATGAACAGCACGGTGATGCGGCGGGCCATGGAGTATGCCCTTGCTTTCGACATCCCCGTGATCGATCACTGCGAAGACGAAAACCTGGTGGACGGGGGGATGATGAACGAGGGGGAGGTCTCGCTGGAGCTCGGACTGCGGGGGATCCCGGCCGCCGCCGAAGAGGTGATGGTCTCCCGGAATCTCATCCTGGCCGAAATGACCGGCTGCCGGATCCATCTGCCCCATGTCAGCACGGCCGGGTCGGTTCGACTGATCCGTGGAGCGAAGGCCCGTGGCGTCCGGGTCACGGCCGAAACCGGCCCCCATTACTTCAGCCTAACGGAGGAGGCGGTGCGGGGCTACAATACCGATGCAAAGATGAATCCGCCGCTGCGGACCCACCGGGATCGCGAGGCGATCCGGGAGGGGCTGAGCGACGGCGCGTTGGATATCATCGCGACGGACCACGCCCCGCACACCGAGGATGAGAAGAACCGGGAGTTCGATCTGGCCCCGTTCGGGATTGTGGGTCTGGAAACCGCCCTGCCCCTGACACTGGCCCTGGTCGGGGAGGGGGTCCTCCCGCTGGACCAGGCGATCGCCAAGCTCACGATCGCACCGGCGCGGGCGGTGCGGTTGTCCAAGGGGCAGCTTGGCATCGGCGACGATGCCGACGTCGCGCTGATCGATCCCGAGGCGGAATGGGTGGTGGATGTGCGAAAACTCAAATCAAAAAGCAAGAACTCGCCCTTCGCGGGCTGGCGGATGAAGGGTCAGGTCGTCATGACGATCGTCCAGGGGCGGATCGTCCATACGTTGGAGGAAGTTCGGTCGCCGTGAAGACCGTCCATTCGATTTTGGTCTCTCTGGAACTGATCGGTCTCGGCCTCTGGATCGGCGGGATGCTCACGATCGGCGCGCTCGTGGCCCCGATCGTGTTTAACCGGGTCACGCCGGTCGAGCTTTCGGGCGAGGTGATGAGCCTCGTTTTCCGGAGATTCAACGGCGGCCTCGTGTACGGCTGCATCGTTCTGGTCGTGATCGGATACCTGGGAAAACTCGCCCTCAACCCGGCCCGGCCTCGTTCGCGTTGGATCGAGGGGGGGCTGATCGCGCTGATGGTTGCCGCGGGGATCTACATCGGCGCCGTCCTCGGCCCGCGGTTGCAAGAGCTCCGCCAGTTCCGACTTTCGGACCCGTCGAACGGCCCGGCCGTCGTCCAGTTCGACAAGGCGCACAAGGCTTCCGAGCGGCTTTTCACGATCAATCTACTCCTGGGGCTGGCGGTCCTCTACATAAACGCGCGGGACGCCGTGCCGGCCCGGAAGGAGGCACCGTGAGCATCGGACATAAGAGTCCGGCCGCACCGAAGGCGATCCTCGCGCTGGCCGACGGCCGAGTTTTCCGGGGCCTCGGCTTCGGGACCGGGGGGGAGGGCCTCGGCGAGGTGGTCTTCAACACCTCCATGACGGGCTATCAGGAAATCCTGACCGACCCGTCCTACCGGGGACAGCTCGTCACGATGACCTACCCGCTCATGGGAAGCACCGGTGTGAACCCTCAAGACCACGAATCAGCCGCGCCGTTTTTATCAGGCTTCATCGTCCGAGAGGTTATCGAGGAACCCAGCAACTGGCGATCGATGGACAGCCTGGACGGTTTCCTAAAACGGCACGGGATCGTCGGGATTCAGGGGATCGATACGCGTTCGCTCACAAAGCACATCCGCGACCGGGGCGCGCAGCAGGGGATCATTTCGACCGTGGACTTGGACGAGAAGCGTCTGGTGAAGCGGGTCGGCGCGGCCCCGGGCCTGATCGGCCGCGATCTGGTGCGTGAGGTGAGCTGCGATGTGCCCCACGAATGGACCGAGGGGACCGGGTCCGCTCAGATGGGAAACGGCGAGGCCGTCAGGCCCTCCCGTCACGTCGTCGTGTACGATTTCGGCGTGAAGCAAAACATCCTCCGCCTGCTGATCGACACGGGATGCCGTGTGACGGTCGTCCCCGGCGGTTTCTCGGCGCGGGAGGTCCTTTCGATGAATCCGGATGGAGTTCTTCTTTCGAACGGGCCGGGGGACCCCGAGGCTGTCACCTACGCAATCGAGGCGGCCCGTGCGCTGATCGGGGTCAGGCCGATTTTCGGGATCTGCCTGGGCCACCAGATTCTGGGCCTGGCCATGGGAGGAAAGACGTATAAGTTGAAATTCGGACACCACGGGGCGAATCATCCCGTGATGGATCTTAAAACGAGAAAGGTCGAGATCACGACCCAGAACCACGGATTCGCCGTGAACGTGGACTCGATCGGGTCCGAAATGGAGCTGACGCATGTCAATCTTAACGACAAAACGGTGGAGGGCATGCGCCATAAGAAACTTCCGATTCTCTCGGTCCAGTACCATCCCGAGGCCTCGGCGGGGCCCCACGATTCGCGGTATCTTTTCGATCGATTCAAGGAGATGATGCAAAATGGATAAAGAGCGAAACGGCGCGAGGCGTGAGGGGTTAGGCGTGGGAGCAAGCGTCCTTTTAACCTTTCTACTCACCGGCTGCATCGTGAATTTAAACCTCCTCCCCACGGTGGAGCCTCTGGAGGAGAAGACGATCGGGGGAGCGGGGAAAGACAAGATCGTGCTCCTGGAAATATCGGGGATCATCTCCGAGGAGGACCGGGATACCGGGTTCGGCACCGAGCCGAACCTCGTGGCCCGGATCAAGGAGGAGCTGCGGATGGCCGCGCGCGATCCGTCGGTGAAGGCCGTCGTCCTTCGGATCAACTCCCCCGGCGGAACCGTGACGGCCTCGGACGTGGTCTACCACGAACTCCTCCGATTCAAGCAGCAGACCGGGAAGAAGGTGATCGCGAGCATCATGGATCTCGGGGCCTCGGGCGGCTACTACGTCGCCCTGGCGGCCGACCGGATCATCGTGCATCCGACGACCGTCACGGGCAGCATCGGTGTGATCATGCTGAATTTCAATGTGGAGGGATTGTTGGAGAAGATCGGGGTGGCAGGAACCGCGATCAAGTCGGGCGAGAAGAAGGACATGGGCTCGCCGCTCCGCCCGATGGCGCCCGAGGAGCTCCGGCTCTTCCAGACCGTGATCGATCAGATGTACGAGCGTTTCCTCGAGGTCGTTTCGGCCGGCCGGGAAAATCTCAGCCCGGCCGAGGTGAAACGGGCGGCCGACGGGCGGATCTACACGGCCCATCAGGCCTTGGACCTGGGCCTTGTGGATCAGATCGGCTATCTCGAGGACGCGTTTGAGCTCGCGGGGAAGGAGGCCGGGATGGCGCAGGCCCGTATCGTCATTTACGCCCGGCCGGGGAAGTTTAAGGACAACATCTACTCCCGGGCCCCGGGCCCCGGGCCGGCCACCGTGAACTTCATCAATCTGGATCTGCGAACCTTAGTCCAGCCGGG